>CAKKPE010000050.1 GCA_919901565.1 bacterium | reverse complement strand
AACCCAATGCGGTTCTTCATAAACTATGCTGCATTATATAAGGCGTTATGTATAGCTCATGGTTCCTGACGCCCAACGCGACAAGATTCGAGTTTGCCTCAACATAAAATGTGCATACTGGCTTCTCCCACGTCAATAATTCCCGGCAAAGATGCTCGGTCTTACTGTTCCCAGCCGCATAGGGGATGAGTATCTCATCGGCAAGGGCCGCCACGAACCGGTTTCGCTCCATGGCCGAAGCGGAGGTGGCCCGCTTTTGCTTGTCAACGAAGGGCGAAAGGAGAAGAAGTCGGCCGTCTCGAATAGGCCCCTTATGTTCCGCCTGAAGCCGCATGCGCTCGATACTCCGGGCCGGGCAGAGAATCACCGGCTGTCGGCCCCGCAGGAGAATGCTCAGGCATTCCTGTTCCATGGGCGAGTGAAAACCGCCGATCACCGTCACCCCCTCCTCGCGCCATTTCTTGACCAGATCGTACGTCCGCAGGATAATATTCCCCGGACACTTGACCGAGCAGAAGAGGGCGGTCTTCTGCCCCCTCAGAATATCCACATTCCCAATCGCAGATATCTCGTCCGGGGCATCGCGGCCGAGATATTGAAGAAATGCCGTAGGATAGTCCTTGTCCTCTTTATGAATTCGAGCACTATCCATGATCCCTAATTCCCCCCGTCAGCCTGGTTTAGAGCCCTGCCAACAGCCTTATAAGCTTGTGACGGATGATAATGTTCGGAGTCCGCGGGCCGAATTGTTCGGAGCTTGGTGCGTAATGTTCGGAGCTTACCCCCAAATGTTCGTAGCCTACAGAGAAGAAATCTTCTGAAGTATTCCCTTGACATCGTAACTTGATGAGCTATAATCATATCAGCCTCATCTACCATGCGTGGAAAGAGATCTTTCGCCGTCCTTCGGGACGGCGAATGCATTTTATGCCAGTTTTTCCGCAAGTTTTCTCCGCAATTTCCTTCTGGTAGAAGCCCCTTCAACGAAATAAGCTGTAATCAAAAACGCTATGAGTCCCCGTCGTTGCTGTCTTTTTTCTAGAATAACGACGTAATCCCAAGGTTCAAGCCATACATAAGTCCGCACCCTACCGCTTGATTCCCGGTAGTCCCATACTGTTACCACTGGATCTTTAGAGTTGGTGATGGTCGGACCGCACCAAGGGAGACGCTCTGCCCGTCTCGGATCGAAGAGCCTGTCAGCGGTGCCTGGATCATCTTTTGATATCAGATGCCAGAAACCTTCTTCATACTTACCCCCCGGCAGAATACGACGATCCCACCATACAGGCCTGCCCTGAAAGTTCCGTTTCGCCTGTTTGAAATCTCTCTCGAAAATGGCATACAGTCCAGTCAGCAAACGCTCCCATTCACCGTCTACTGAAATCATTTCCGGCAGCCAGGATGGCATATCCATTAAAATCCCTCCGATGCATGCCAGCGGAAAAGATTGACCTTCTCTTCCTTGAGAAGTGTCGTGATAGTTAAGGCGTATCGGGAGCGTTCTCTCATGCGAGCAACCAATGCCTCTTTCCCCGCATTACCGGAACGCCCTTTGTTCACATAGGCAATGACCCCGATTAAAAGATCCGCCAACTGCAATATTTCAATTTCGTGAGACCTTACCGTTTGGACCCTTTCCACGATTTCACGAGAAAAATCATACAATGAATTGCTCAAGACCTCATGTAGTTTGGCAATTTTGGCGGCGCTTCTCGTGTCTTTGATGTCGAGATAGATTCGGTACTTCTCCTTGGGACTCAGGATCACTTTGAGCATGTCGAAGTACATTTTGTAATACCAGTCGTCGTGCGTCTGGGAGAATTCAGCATGTCGGAGCTGCGATTTGTCCGGAATGATTAAGGCCCGGAAGTGCAGATCATCGTCGTCGAAAAAGTAGTCCATCACGTTGAGATAAAAATCCGCTTTGGCAGGTGAAACCTTAGTCCATTTGATTTCGAAGTCAGGTTTAAGCTTGTAGTGCGCCTTGATCTCCCGCATGCGCGTAGAAATCTCCTTTGTCTTGTCCAGCGGACACCAGACGGCCCCCAATACCATTACCTTCTCGGGGTCATTTTCGATATGTCCGCTCTCGTCGCAATAAATGTTATAGATTTGGCTCATATGGCTCACTCTCCAATACACTGATCAGTCATTTTCCTCCGCCTCGCTATCCCAGCCCATGCGATGTACGATCATGGTTTCTCTTGGCTGCGTCTTCCGATCACTGCACAGATGACATTATACAGTTTTTCCTGCAAATCTTCAGGGGTTTCCCAGACTATGTGATTGTATTGACGAGTATCGAAATGAACATTATCCAGGTCGTCTGCTCTTACAGACCAAATGACCGGGAGCTTGAGTCCAAGCGCGAACCCGGCTTCGAAGTATACCCCCCGTTTTTGCTGGGTCACATCGGCAATGACAAATCTTGAATCCTTGATGTCAGCAATAATCTTTGCATCAATCCGGTCTATGTGGGGTTCTTTATCAACCCTGTGGGGCTTATATCCGGCTCGTTCGATTGCGGGTTTTATACCGTTTTCCCAGGCGAGGTCAAGCACCTTATCGAATGACATGGCAACAAACGCCTGATTCGTGAAAACGGGTGAGGCCGCATGTTTGTCAAGGTAATCCCAGCCGGCTGTAAGTATTACGGAGTTCTGAATGAGGTTTCCTAATGTCTTTGCCTGTTCGATAAAACCTCTCTTTTCCAGCGAATCTAAGAGATACCGGAGTTCATCCGAATTACTTGCCCATGCTAACGGATAGTCGCAATTCAGATTCAAGGAAACCTTTGCTCCCGGATACGAGGTTCTTCGTTCTATAGCCCTTAAAAGAATGACCTGTTTTTCTAAGGGACTGCGAGTAGGCAGGTTTTTCACAACAGTTTCAAGAACGTAGCTTGTAATTTCCGGCGTGGTCACATTGTTCTCTTTATATTCTCTGACCCATGCAGACAGCCTTGGGCCAGGGGGCTTATTCTGCACCTCAGCCTCGGCAGTGCTCGTAATGAAATATGGCCCGCACACAGGACACTTGTAACCTTTCTTTCTTCCATAATCGTTGGCCCGGATCAATTCGGCGTTTGATGTACAAATAGGACATTGAATATCAGGCAAAGTCAATCCTCCTCACTGTCCCGGCCCCATGTAATACTTGATGTCGTATTGAACTTAACGTTTCGGCCTGTCTACTATTCCTCAATCCTCATTTGCCGAAGTCCAGCGTCCCGACCAACAATCGGGTAATCACCCTTCGCGTCTTGCAGGGACATTCTTTTTAAACAGTAGCCGTTGTTTTTTTAAGACTCTTCACAGTAGAATCCAGTTCTACTAATTTTTGCACAATCTCCTTAACTATTAACTGATCGAACTCGGACTTATCCGGTTCTTCGTGGGCTCCTTTATTCAAATAAGACCATATAACATTACTGTGTGATTTTAACCCAAGGAGATAGTCGTATTTTTCTGTTACCTGTACAAATTCATTGGCCTTATCAACTTTCTTTAAAAAACTGTTTAATGCCGTCACGATGGTCATGAGATCTGGTTTCCCGTTGGGCGTACGTATTACAACAGCGAATTCAGTTTTGAAATCCCGTCCGCTAAGTAGTTTCCATAAACGATGAGTTATATTTTCAAGAGCACAACGACAATTGAACAGAGCATCGCTCCATTCCGCTTTCTCACAGCATTGCGAGGCCTTTACAAGATAATTCTGAATCGTATTAGACATTATCCGGATAAGCCTTCTGTCGTTATCGGGCAAGAAGGTGAATTTCCGAACAAGCTTGCCATATTCAGTAGCAGTAGGGTGCTGTTCGAGTTCCTTCACGAACTGTTCTGCATGCGTGGTCAATATTATCTGCTTTGAACCCAAAAAGGTGTGGTTAAAGATGACTTCTCTTACTCCACCTTTGTGGTCGTCATCAATTGCATTTACAACATCATCAAATATTGCGACTGGACAACCATCATGGATGTTCTTGGCGAGAAGTATCGCCAGCCCCAGGCAACGCAAGTGGCCCTCGCTCAGAATATGCAACGCATCATGCTTCACTTCCGGACTATCCATGAAACATATATTTATTGTACCATCCGTTGTTGCTGGGAGTTCTATACTCGCCGCTTTTTCAAATGGCCTATCATGCTTGTTTATTGTGTTGTAAAGTTCTAAAGTCAGGGAATTGAGTTTCTCAAGATGCTTCACTGGTAAGTGATTTCTATAAACTTCCAACCGGCTCAGAAGAGAATAATATGCTTTTACATACATTTTATTTACGGCAACAATTTTTCCTTCTGCCTCAACGTCCTTTATCAGCTGGGCGTTTTCAGTATTGAAATCAAGAATACTCTTCTCCCAACGATCAAAATTGTCTTTTGATACCTTCCGCCTCGCCTTAAGGTCTGTAATACGCCGTGACAAATTCTGCAACCTTGCCCTTTCGTCCCGCAAAAGAGCCCTTACTTTCTCTTGCTCTAAAAAGGCCGCATTATTTTTCGTCACAGCATTTTCAATGCTGACCAGTTCTGCACGATGAGTATTGCATTGAATCTTGATATTTTGATAGTCTCCTATTATCAGCTCATGTGCGGTAATGGTATCAAGAACAGTCGGAGTATATCCAGGTACAGATAGCGGCAGTGATAGTTGTTTTGCTGCAAGTCCAATCTCAGAAAGTAACTGGCTAAGTGACTGCAACCTCTCCCGTAATTCCTTAAATGTAGTATCCCTGCGTTGCTCTATCGCAGCAATAGAAGCGAGCTCTAACAACCTCTCTCTTGCATTTTGATATGGGTGTTTCACAGAAGCCTCAATTGGCGTTTCACAAACAGGGCATTTGTCTTTTGAAAGAGGTTCAAGTTCAACTGCTGCACTATACAAATCTCGAAAACTGAACTTGTCCTTGTTGCGTAAATATTGCTCATTCAGATTCTGAAAAGTTTTGATGATAGTGTCAGTTTCGCTAAAAGCAGCATCCAGAGCTGCTGTCGTTGGCGCGACACATGCTTTACCAATCGGCATATTCAGCGATTCATCGATTTCAGCAAGCCGTCCATTGTTGCTTTCATCGCCATGGATATGCGTATCTAAGGCATCAAATTGCATCTTCAAAGCCGCTTCAGCGGTCAACTGCTGGCCTTCAGATTCCATGGCGGTTAACTTTTTAGTTTCTTGTAGAATATTTTCTTTATGAACGCTCAGGCCTTCAGATTTCTTCTTCAGTTCCTCGGCTTTCATCCCCTTCACGTCAATATAATCTTCGATGCGGCCTGTGAAGTTGCTGACAAAATCGTTAAATTCGTCCAGCCCAAAAAGAGACGCTAATAAATGTTTCTTTTCATTTGGAGTGTTGGCAGAAATGCGGGCGAAATTCTCAATCCTGCTCTTCTCGATAAAACAGAAGTGATGTAGAGCGTGTTCTGCTGCAATCTTTATAGGGGTTCCCCTGGGAGATGTGCCTTCCAATATTGGCAATGAAGCTTTGCCAGTTATCCTGTTCATTATATATTGACTTGTTTCAATTCTCTTCGCAATGGCCTCGTTTATATATCCCAGCATTGAATATTCCAAAGCTTCGCATAGACTCGACTTTCCGCTGCCATTCGGGCCGTATATAAATGTATAACGCCTGTCAAAAGGTATCACCTCTTTTTGTGAAAAACCCCTAAAGTTTTCTACTGTCAATGATGCTATCGACGCAAACGAGAACGATCTTCCATTAACAGCTTCCGGGGATAAAATTAATTCTGAGGAGATTGCTTGTCCATTTCGCTGAATAATTGTATTTACAAGTTTTGCTCTTTTCCCATGGGCGGTGCCGCTTTCTACAAGCTCGTCGAAATGTTTTAGAAAAAGATCGACAAGTCTCCTTTCGGAGTCATCGAAGGAATCCTTATTATCTTTTACAAAGTTGAGATATTCATTTAACAGCTTAATATATTTTGACATGTTCTGCGCCATAGCCTATAATTACAACCGCTTTAAGCCACATTGTCTCCCATCAAACATTAATCATCCTCGGTTTTGCCCATGCGATACTTGATGTCGTAGTTGATGATGAAGTCCAGTTCCTCGTCCGTAAAATCGTAGTGCTTCGCCAGCACGCGGTCGATTTCGTCGATGATGGGTTTGCTTCGCTTAGGGTAAATGCACTGAACAGTCAGCGTATCATGCGCGAATCGCATTTGCGTTGCCTCAGAATTATCGCGCAAATCTTGCATCAATTGATCTGCAAGCACAATTAAGTTTCCCCCAGGTTCCTTGCTTGATAACTGCTCCAACTCAACCGGGAAATTATCTATTTCTCTCTTGTTCACATGCCTGCAATCGGAAAATACGGTTACAAACCAATAGAATAGATTTGAATTAAGACAGCATAACGCTGCTTTGGCATTACGCTCGCTCTCAAAAGTGAGTTCCTTGAATTCGGAAGGTGGCCGCCGTTTCCCTGAGCCGTCCTTCACCATCGGTTCAAAATCCAGTGCCTGAAGAAAATATCCGACTTTGCGTGAGTAGAATATTTTGCTGGCAGCATTCCTTCTATAGAATGCTGAGAGCCTCTGTTTTTGTGAGGATAAACCCTTGATGATGTTTTCTTCTGCATCCGATGAGAACTTCGGCAGGCTCGCATCTATTAGTCTCTCAAATACTCTTGAATAGTTAAGGCAGTCAAATAGGACTGGTCGCTCTAGCGCCTGCCACTTGTTGTATCGATTGGAAAAGAGATAAGGAGTAGTACCTGCTGAACCTATTACGTGTATTGTTAATCGGATATGTTCAAGTCCATCAAACAGGCGAGAGGGTCTATCATCAAATGAGCAGTAGTGCAATGGCCGCGTTGTTAATAATCGCTGAAGGCTGACATAACGATCTGTGGACACAGAAGAGACCGGCACGATAAATCCCTGACGGCCTGTCTTCGCGCAGAGTGAATAGCAGCGTTCAATAACTAACGCGTATAGGTTCCCAGCATCAAAACAAGTGTAGCCCAAGGGCACATATCCGGATAACGCATTTAATTCAACGTACGGCGGATTTCCTATGATCACGTCAAACCCGCCATCCTTTATGATCCCATAAAATTCAATGAACCAGTGGAAGGGCTTGTGGGAATCGTGCCACTTCTCGAAGCTGGCTTTCTTTCGTAGGTCAACGCCGTACTCATCGGCGAGATACTGGTTCAGTTCGTTTTCCAAAGTCTGGAGCCGCTTACGAAGTTCCTGCTTGTCCCCGGGCGTGACCTCGCCGCCGAGCTCGGTCTGTTGCTCATGGAACCGCTTGAACAGGCCGTCTATTTCCTGCGCCTGTTCTCCGATCCGTCCCATGGTGTTTTCAAAATCGAGTTTGCTCGTGACAGCGTGTTTTACTTCTTCATACGTTGCAAAACCCACAAGGGTGTTCCCTGCCCGGATGTTGAAGTCGATGTCCGGAAGCGGTTCAATCTTGTTCACGTCGTCAATCTGGGCCACGAGCTTGAGGAAGAGACGGAGCTTGCAGATTTCAATGGCCTCTTCCATGATGTCCACGCCATAGAGATTGTTCACGATGATGGACTTGAGGATGAAGTAGCGCAGATTGGGATGCTTTTCGATTTGGCTGAGGATTTTACGAAAGTCGCTGTATTTCTCGGGCCGGTGCTTTTCGCCTGAGCGGTCGAGCTCGTCAAGGAAGACTTGCATGCGATCTAAACATGCTTCATAGAGCGGTTCGAGGATATTCAATGCGGCGAAGAGGAATGCGCCGGAGCCGCAGGTGGGGTCGAGGACCGTCACCTTTTCGATGGCATGGTAAAACGCCCTGAGCAGTTCCGGGCCTTCGCTGGTTTCTATCACGTCCTGGGCGAGCTGACGGATGTCGAGGTTATAGGTGATAAAATCATTGATGTCCCTGATCTCGTCCTTCGCGAGCTTTTCGCACACTTCTTCGTATCGCTTCCGTCGTGCTACAACCTCGCGCCAGATTTCCGTGGGCAGGGCGTACTCGGCAGGCGCCGGTTTGTTCCATTCAGTACGTTGTGAAACATCTTTTAAGCCCTTTGCGATCTCATCCGGCAGCGGAAGTTCAACACCCTTCTTTACAGCTTCGTAGATGTACTGGTCAGGATCAAGCTGAAGGAGGTTCCAAATCGTAGAGTCCAAAGACACACCGGATTCCCGATCAGGTCGGGAATGACCGATAGTGGGGGACTCAAAGGCGATCTTGCACTTCTGCTTCGCCGCGTCGAAGAGGAAGGGAATGACCGTGTTCTTGCTGATGTACTCGGTGATGTCTTCCTTGGTATAGTAAGCCCCCATCTGCTTCTGGTTGATATATTTCTCGAAGATATAGCCGAGCACATCGGGGTTGATCTCGTTGTCGGACCGGAGGGGCCGCTCATCGAGGTGCCAGTGGTACTGATCGAAGAAGTCGAAGAGCCTCTCAAAGGCGCTGTCGGGAACCTGGATCGTCTTCCCGTGGAGTTCTTCGATCTGGTGTTTAAGGAACAGACCGCCGTTGAGATAGGGGATCTTTCCCAAGAGTTTGTTGACTGTCCCGGAGCGATCCGACTCCTTCTTGGCGAAACCTTCAAAGAAAAGCGGGCAGAGAAATCCTGAGTAGTATTTGTCCTTGCTCCGCTGTTTGCTTTCGGTGAGCTTTGACCTGAGATAATCGGCGTTGCTGTCCAGGAAGCCCTTCCTCTGAATGAAGTAGATAAACATGAGCCGGTTCAACATGACCGAGGCATACCAGCGTTGAAGCTCTTGGTCCGGGATTCCCTTGATGAATGCGAGGAATGAGCCGTGCTCGGTCTTGAAGCGATCGTAGAAGCGCTTGGTCACACGCTCCACGTCAAAGCCTGCCCGTGTCCTTCCGGCAACGTCCACAAGGGTGAGCTTTTCCTCTTCTTCGAGGCTGAAGGCGATGTTCTGGAGCTTCTGGATGAGGGCATCGCCGGGTTGGTTTTTGTGATAGGTGTGTTCGCGGCAGGCAGCGGGTCTTCCTGCCTCGCGTTTCACCCACTGCCAGTTCTGCATTGTGTTTTGAGCGTCGGTGAAGATGAGGATATGTTCCCGGACGGATTTGGTTACCTGCTGGTCTATTTTTCTTCTGACGGGATAGCCGGGGAGGCTATCCGATGAAGGGCATTCAAAGGCGACCATCCCTCGCTTGTGGGCAATGGCAGCAAGCTGATACGTTTTCCCGTCAACGGTAACGTCAAGGTCCTGTGTGTGCCGATCCCAGCCCAGCTCATCAATAAAGAGCTTCCTGAAATCGAAGTTCTTTAGAAGTTTCCTTGTCCTGTCCACATCAAGAGGCATGCCTTACTTTTCCTCCACCAGCCCCATGGAGCAGATGATCAAAACATCATAGGGTCGCGTCTTCCGGCGCCCACTGGATTTTCGCCTTCAGATCATTCATTTCTTCAGCTTCTCCAATATTTTTCTTCCTTGGGCCGTCAGTCTATACTTCTGGAGGCGGCTCTGCGGCTTGTCCGGAACGCTCATCTCTAATAAGCCCTCAGACAATAACGGATTGATAAATTTATTCCTGAATTTTGTGCGGTTTGTCCATTCAAATTCCTTTTGAATATCCTGAATCGCTTTCGCAATTGAACAAAAAACCAATATGCGTATAACTTCTTCGGAACTTAGTCCCGACTTAGTCCCGACTTGGTCCCGACTTAGTCCCGACTTGATCCCGAATTCACCGGTGACTTCCGTGGTGACTTGTTCCTTAACTTGAGGGGTCTTCTTGTAGGCGGTAACCAGAAACCCGCCGCTGGTCTCTTCAAAGTCAGGCGCTGGAAGACCGTAAGCCTTGAACGCACTCAGTATTCGTTTGATGCCGGAGCCGTATTTTTCGATCAGCCCGGCGGCCTTGAATGCCTCGGCTATCTTCTTATTGCGGGCATTTGAAATATAATCGCCTTTTAACAGCTTCTTAACTGTGAGTCCGGCCGGAAGCCCGCCCGGATTGAATATTTCAATTTTGTCATCGTGCACTTTGACCACTGAATCCTGGGCGCTCGTATAGTCGCGGTGGATTATGGCATTTATGGCGATCTCCCGAATAGCGTCGAGTGGATAGTCCCACCGTTCCTCATGCTGAGGCCTTCCAGTGATGATGATCGCTTTGTTGATATGTTTTCTTACAAACTCCATGTGGTTATTTCGTCCTGTCACATTGCTTAACCATCCCGCAGCCCCATGGAGCAGATGATCATCGGCTCCTGCGTCCGCTCCTCTTCGTGGATGAGACAGAGGCGGCCCTCGTCGCGGAGGGCAATGACCAGCTCGGCCAGGGCATCGTCGGAAATTCCGCTCCGGAGCTGGCGATTGAGTGTGTCCGTTGCCGCCTGGCGCAGGGGATAACGGTAGATCTCCTCGATCGCTTTGTGCAGCGGCGCAATGTCGAAGAGTGTCCCCTTCACCGTATCGGCATATCGCTTGAGCCGCTCGTAGGTGCGGAAGCGCGCTCCCGAAGGGCGGCCGAGCTGTCCGCCCACGGACCGTTCTTCAGATACGATCAATTTTACACCCATCTGCACGAGCTCATGGTGCCGCTCCTGACGTTGCAGGGCGGGTGTGTCCGGCGTACATTCAGCGGCCTTAAGGACTGCGAACTGGGACTCGGTGACGCTTGCTCCGTCTTTGTCGATCCTTGCCAGCGCATCGTTACCTTCGGCAGTGCGAAGATAGACGAGGACGCCTTCGGTGCCCTCACCCTCCGCTTTGGGAATGCCGACTTGTCCACTGTCAAATCCCCCCTCGCCCCCCTTTTCTAAAGGGGGGTTGGGGGGATTGGCGGACTTCAGCGCTTTTGTGGAATACACGACCGGTGGAAGCGCCGGAATGGTCTTCTGAAGGGCAGGGTCCGCGGTGACGGCGTTTTTCCATATCTGATAGGCATAGGATGCGAGATCAACATCGGTCTCTGCATCCCCGTCAAGAATCCCTGCCTTTTCATGGTAGAGATCGAGCACGGCCTGATCGTTCCTGTCATCCTCAAAGAAACATTCGTCGGCGCCCACAACCTCGGCGTTCTCTTGTAGCCGCCGGCGCACGCGGCTTCGGAGCCGGATGATACGTTCGACTCCATCCGCCGGAAGGAAGGAGTAGCAGAGAATCGTGTCCGCTTTCTGGCCGATGCGGTCCACGCGGCCGACCCGTTGGATCAGGCGGATGATGGCCCAGGGGAGGTCGTAGTTCACGACGATGGCGCCGTCCTGGAGGTTCTGGCCTTCACTCAATACGTCCGTTGCGACGAGGACGCGGAGTTCCTCTTCCGGTTTTATCCTGTCGCGTTTTTCGTTGCTCACCGGGCTGAACCGCCACGCGAGGGCCGTGGGGTCACTCGTGTCCCCGGTAACACCCGCAAGGTGACGGAGGCCCCTCGCCTTGAGCTGGGATTCCAAATAGCGGACCGTATCAGCGAACTGGGTAAAGATAAGAACTTTTTCTTTCAAATGGCTCCGTCCCAGAAGAGTAGTCAAGGCATTCAGCTTGGTGTCCTTGACGGGATCCCATGCGCCGCAGGTCTGAAGAATCTTGAGAAGGGCCTTGGCATCGCTTTCGAGATCCTTGGCAAGGGCTTTCACAAAAAGATCCGGCCGGAGCCACTTGAAACGATTCCTGTTGGCTGCTGCATATTCCTTGTATATCTCATCGGCGCGAGCCTTAAACTCTGTTTCTGTCCGCAGGGCTGTTGGCGTCGAGGTCGCACAGGGCTCGTCGTTGTCATCATCGAACATACTTGTTGTGACGCAGACATCGTCAGCGTCTGCATCGTAAATGCGGCTGTCCAGCAGGCTTGCGTCCTGAGTCCCGAGAGGAATAGGTTTGCCCTGTTCGATGGCGTGGAGAAAGATGTAATTTCGAAGGATATGGCGCTCAACCGACTGGATGAAGGCTTGTCCGCCGCTTTCCAGTCGCTTAAACAGATTGGTACGGCAGAAACCCATGAGTCGCTTTCCTGCTCGTGACAGGTCTTGCAGGAGCTTCGCATCCGCCGGAGTAGGCGCTTCATGGGGGGTGGCATGGACGTAGTTGCCCATGCCGTAGCGTGGAAGACTCAGGGCATTGATGGTGTTAACAACGTCGTCTGAGTAGAGTCGGGCGTACTGGTCTGTGGGATCATTATCTTCAATCTCAAACTTCACAGTCTGAGGCTGTCTCGTCGGGAAATAGGATCTGCTGCCGTCCGCAAAAGTCAGATACTTGCGGCCGTTTGCCGGGTCGGTGACGGCATAATTCGTCTGGATGAAGCTCCTCGTCCTGCGGACCATATAAAGGCGCATGAGATCCCGCCAGTCATCGGCGTATTCGCTCTTTTCAAAGGCGGATAGCGACCGTACCGAGCATTGATGGCGGCGGATAAACTCTGTCTCGCCCATAACACGGAGCAGTTGCTCAGGTCTGATGCCGAGTTCTTTTTCATCGGGCACAAAGAGACGGATCTGGTTCGAGAGATCGAGATAGGTCTTGTTGTACGGCGTGGCGGAGAGCAGGATGCACTTGCTTTCGTTTTTTTCAATATAGGTTTGAATAGCGCTGTACCTTTTCCCGAAACGATTACGAAGATTATGGCTCTCATCAATAATGATAATCCGATGGCGCGGAAGGTCGGGTAGCTCCTGAATTACACGACCGATGGACATCACCGTAGCGTGCAGTCGGTACTGAATCCGATAATCATTCCACATGGGTTCAAGATTGGGGGGGCAAATGATCAAAGTTTCCAATCCATGATCGTCTTCAAAGATGCGCGCGAGGGCCGTAGCCATGAGAGTCTTTCCGAGACCGACCACGTCGCCGATCAGGACACCGCCGCGATTGTTGAGATGGTGAGCGGCTATCTTTACCGCTGCAATCTGATATTCAAACAACTTGTTGCCGAAATCCCTGGGGATACGGAACTCGGATAACCCTGCTCTGGCCTCCTGGGACAAGTGATAGGCCATCTTTACGTAGATATGATAAGGCGGGATCAAGTCTTCACGCGCCCAGCTTTCACCTATAATCTGGGCAAGCTCCTCGGAGATGTCAAGACACAGGCGGTCATTCCAGCGATCTTCGAACCATTTTGCGAGCTTTTGGCAGGAGTCATGGTCAAGGACATCAACGTTCAGCTCTCCCTGGTGCAAGAGGCCCGCAAGCGTGAGGTTGCTGCTGCCGAGAAAGCCGATTGAAGGATTGACAGGGTCAGGACGGAAAAGAAGATAAAGCTTTGCATGAAGGGGATGGCGGAGGAAAAGTTTGACGATGACTTTCTTTGCCTTTATTTGCGACGCAAGCCTGCGGAGACCGGCTTCGTCTTCGTTCGTGGGCACGCCGAAGGTGAGCTGCTCTCGGAACTGCTCAGCCAGCTTCTTTTTGAGCCGGCTCGCTGTTTGGTT
Organism: bacterium; assembly: GCA_919901565.1. Taxonomy (GTDB): domain Bacteria; phylum CG2-30-53-67; class CG2-30-53-67; order CG2-30-53-67; family CG2-30-53-67; genus CG2-30-53-67. The sequence goes on along the minus strand of CAKKPE010000050.1, from coordinate 61,578 downwards.
GTCGATACCCTCTTCCTGCTTGATTAGTCTCATCGCCTCCTGTAATTCGTCGTGCGGAAGCCTTTGCATGCCGACAAGAAGGCGGCAGCAGTTCCCCTCCCCGCCTGACCAGCGTTCGATGTAGGAGTCAAGCTGTTTCCAGCCTCTCAGATTGAAGTATCCTACACAGAAATCAGCACGGTTGGTGACGTTTAAAGTTTCCTGGAGTGCTGAAAGGAGATGCTGCTCGATGTTATCAAATATGCGGGGCATATGATGTCCGGTCCCTCCACCGTGGTCGCGGTATCGAATTCATCCCAAGCGGTCGGAATGCAAAGATTATACGAAGAAATGGGGATGGAGGCAAGGAAAAACAGAGGACGGATTAAGACCAGTGTGCGGTAAGAACGGTGGGCAGTAAGATCAGAGGATGGAAGGACAGAAGGACAGAAGGACAGAAGACGGAAGATAAGGTAAAGGACGGACGGTAAAAGATAGACGACAGATGGCAGAGGGCGGAAGGTCGGAGGACGGCAAAAGACAGACGACAGAGGGCGGAGGGGCGGAGGGGCGGAGGGCAGAAGACGGAAGAAAGGCAAAGGACGGAGGATAGCATTTAAAAATCCCCCTATATCCCCCTTTGACAAAGGGGGACTTAAGCCCCGTTACGCGCCATGCGTCTAACGGGGGCGCTCCGCTTTGTACTTGGGTCTGCCTTCCTTGGCAATAAAACCTATCTTTTTTTGCTGTCCTCGCTCAGGTTCACGCATCAACTCTCTGATGGCATCGAAGACGACTCTAAACTGGGCGTCGTATTTCTTTTCGAGTTCTTCGAGTTTTCGTGCCAGATCCTTGTGGGATGCGATCATTTCGCGAAGCTTGACAAAGGCCCTCACCACGTACACGCTCACTTCAATTGCTCGGTTCGTATTGAGGATACTGGCTGCCATAATCGCACCGTGTTCGGTGAAAGCGTATGGCGGATACCGACGGCCACCCCATGAACTTGAGGTCGCAAAATGCGACCTCAAGCTTTCAAGTTCCTTCTCGCTTAACTGGAACATGAAGTCACGAGGGAAGCGTTTCAGATTGCGCTTGACCTGTTCATTCAGTCTCTTTGTTGTAACGCCATAAAGCTCAGCAAGATCGCTGTCAATCATGACCTTATGGCCGCGTATCAGGAAGATCTTCTGTTCAATGACGTCCTGCGGAATTATATCCTTTCCCATGGGCATTCTCCTCTTGAGGTGCGCCGCGTTTGTCGGGATGATTGACGCGGGTTGGGGCGCTATGTTGGAGCAGGATGACGGCTTTGCTCAGGGCAGGCGATGATCTTTAGAGTGTCGCACAAGCCGTTCGATGTCAGGCAATTGCAAAGATTATACGAAGAAATGGGGATGGCGGCAAGGGGAAATATGTGGTTGTCCCTAATTTCCACGGGCATCCGGATAAAAGAGCTGCTCCCCGTTGATCTGATATGACGCAATCAGACTCTGCGCTTCAGGCGACAGGATCCACTCGATAAAGCGCATGGCCTCTTTGTAATGGACATGGGGGAAACGCTTGGGGTTCACGGCCATGATCCCGTAAGGATTGTATAAGGCCGGGTCCCCCTGGAAGAGGATTCCAAGGCTTATTCTGGTCCGGTAGTTCAGGTAAGTCCCCCGGTCCGAGAGGGTATAGGCGCGTTTTTCTTCGGCCACCCGGAGTGCCGCTGCCATGCCCGAGCCTGCTTCGATATACCACGCCTCTCCCTTGGGGTTCACCCCGGCCTTGTCCCAGACAGCCAGCTCCTTGAGATGGGTACCGGATCGGTCCCCTCGTGAGATGAAGAGGGCCTTCTGTTTTGCAATAGCTTGAAAGGCATCAATGGCCGTATGTGCATCCTTGACTCCCGCAGGATCGGATGCCGGACCAAGGACCACAAAATCGTTGTGCATGACCGGGTGCCGGTTGACGCCGAAGCCATTTTTTACAAACTCTTCCTCCAACTCCGGGGCATGGACAAAGACCAGGTCCGCATCCCCCCGTTCCGCGATCTCCAGGGCCTGCCCCGTGCCCACGGCAATCAGATCCACCTTGATCCTCCCGCCCGTGGCCTTCTCAAAGGCCGGGAACAGAACGTCCAGAAGCCCGGAGTTCTGGGTGCTGGTAGTGGATGCCATCCGGATCCGGACGGCATCCTCTGCAGATACAGACGGCAAAGGCATGGAAAAAAGTATGCAGACTGCAATCCAAAACAATGCGATTCTTTTCATATCCATTCTCCTCTGATGAATTGACGGCTGAGTTCCTCCTTGGGATGTTCAAAGAAGGTCCGGGTGTCTGCGGTTTCTACCACCCTTCCCGCATAAAGAAAGACGACCCGGTCGGAGATCCGTTGAGCCTGAAAGAGATTGTGCGTGGCCAGAAGGATGGTAGTCTGGTCCCGTGACTTGATCTCGAGAATAATCTCCTCCACCTTCCGGGCGTTGTACGGGTCCAGGTTGGCCGTGGGCTCGTCCAGAAAAAGGATCCTTGGCCGGACGGCCAGCGCCCGTGCCAGGGCCACGCGCTGGGCTTCCCCTGCGGAGAGGGTGCGCGCCTCCCGCCCGGCACAGCCCGACATCCCCACCAGATCCAGAACCTCGCCTACCCGTTCCCGTATCTTTTCTCGAGATACCTTTCGGAGTTTCAGGCCATAGGCGACATTCCGATAAACCGTGGTCTTGAACAGGGCAGGCCGCTGAAAGACCATGGTGATCTCTCTTCGGATCAGACTCCCGTCCTGCCCATCCTCTTTGAATCCGTTGAATTGGATGACCCCCTCTGTCGGCTCTTCAAGAAGGTTGAGTATCCTGAGCAGGGTGGTCTTGCCGACCCCGTTGGGGCCCAGCAGGACATGAACCTTCCCGGCCTCGAATTCGAGACTGCACCCGGAAAGGACTTCAAGTCCTCCGTAACATTTCCTGAGGTCTTGGATCTGCAGGGCATGTGTCATCATCTTCCGATCCTAATAAAGATCCGCTCCGGTGACAAGCCACTTATTAATAGTCTTGAAATAGAATAGACATGGTTCATAAAATCTCCCCTTGCCCCTCTTTTCCAAAGAGTGGAAATTCCTCCCTTTGCAAAAGGGAGGTTAGGAGGGATTTTCGATATAATGTCGTTTCTATTATGAGAACCTTAATAACCCCTCCCCTGAAGCAGATGCAGCCCCATGTTCACCAGGAAGGCGAGCATCAGGAGCAGGATCCCCAGGGCCAGGGCCAGCTCAAAGTTCCCCATGCCGGTCTCGAGGACCATGGCCGTGGTCATGGTCCGGGTCGAACCGGTGATATTCCCTCCTACGATCATCACGGCGCCCACTTCTCCGATGGCTCTGCCGAAACCGGCGATCACGCCTGCCAGAATGGCATATCTCGACTCCCTGAGCACAGCAAATCCCTGATACAGAGAGTCCGCCCCCAGGGATTTGGCCGCATCCCCGATCAGGGGGTCCACGCCCGTCACGGCCGCGTGGGTCAGGGCCGCGATGATCGGAGTGACCAGAAGTGTCTGTGCAATGATCATGGCCGCCGGGGTATAGAGGAGCCCCAAAACACCGAACGGGCCGCTTCGTGAAAGGAGCAGGTAGACCATCAGGCCCACTGCCACCGGAGGCAGACCCATGAAGGTGTTGAGAAGCGTTATGATCACGTCCCGGCCGGGAAAGTGCCTGAGTCCGACCAGAGACCCCAGGGAGATCCCGATCAATGCCCCGAACAAAACAGAGGTGCAGGAGACCCTGAGGGAAAGGAGAAGGATATCAAGAAGAGACCTGTCCAGGGAGAGGATCAGCCGGACCGCGTCTTGAACGCCATGGCACAATAAATTCATAGATACATATCTCCGGATTCATGGACCCGGTCTTGACAAAAGATAGTCACGGGTATTTCTTCCCAAGGTGACTTCGGGATCTGCATGAAGAGCAGATAGATCCGCATGGGTGTCCGCATCTATCCATTCATCAAGGATCTTGATCCTGAGTCCGAGCCTTCGGGCATTGGCCAGCATTTTTTTGCCGACCGTATCCCGGCCCATGACCACACCATCATAGATTTCTATGGCGGGCCGGGAAAGCGACAACAGATAATAGCCTCCGTCCTCTGTGGGACCGAAACCTATGTTGTATTCTACAAGCAGTCCGAATGCCGCTTCAATATGTTCAGCCCGGATCTGAGGGGTATCCGTCCCGATCTGAACGATCTCCGTGTGCCCTCTCCTGAAGGCCTCTTTCACGGAATGAGCACAGCGTTCGGTGAAGCCGTCCCCCTGCTGTGGGATGATAACAAACCCGGCCGGAGCGATGTCCCTGAAAAAAGAAATCGCCTCCGGAGGATCAACAAAAAGATAGGGGGACGCATCCTGAACCCTGGATGCCGCCAGTAAGGTATCCCGGATGAAACAGAGGGAAAGCTCAGCTGCCTGCAAGGGAGACCAGGGAGGGCACATCCTTGTCTTGACAAAACCCGGCCGCGGCTCCTTGGCAAAAATCAGTATGGATCGAGACTTCATGAAGAAGGTCAGACTTTGGGTTCCGGGCCGGCTTTTGCAGGTTCTTGTTCCGGCACCGCTGCATGGTTTACGCCGACAGTTGCCTGTGTCTGTAACGGTTGAGTCGCTACAGAAATCGTCTCCCTGGGTATGGCGGCCGTCTTGTCGGATGCTTCATGCTTCTCGTTCTTATCGATCTCCATATCCATGGCATTCTTGAATTCCTGAGAGGCTTTCTTGAACTCCGCAAATCCCTTGCCCAGGGATCTGGCCAGTTCCGGAAGCTTCTTGGGGCCGAAGATAATCAGGGCCACGACAAGTATGACCAAGAGTTCCGGCATCCCTATTCCAAACATAATTTTTCTCCTTATAAAAATCATCAAAAACTCGTTTCAATATTATGCGCTCATTGAAAATTTGTCAAGGTGAAACCATCTTGACTTGAACAAGAGGGATAGGGTATTTTACAGCGATCTGAACAGCCGGTTGGAAACCGTTAGAAGTCATTGAGATCGCACCGGGGATCAGACAGGGAGCTGAAGATGAATCAAGGGAACAAAAAACTGAGGAATCTGCCGGCCGTGGAAACCGTCTTGAATGCCCCGGACATTCAGCAGGCGCTCAAGGAGACGCCGAGATGGCTGGTCCTGGATGCCATACGGACTGCCCTCGACCAGATCCGTGAGAAAATCCTATCCGGCGTCCCGATATCCGACGAGGAGACCGGTTTGGATAGGATCATTCCGCTCGTCCTGGAGTCTGTAAAGGCCCTTGGCCGCAACCATCTCCGGCCTGTGATCAACGCAACTGGTGTGGTCATCCATACCAATCTCGGCCGCTCGGTCCTGTCCCGGGAAACCATGTCACATGTAACGGAAGTATCGTCCCGCTATTCCAATCTGGAGTACGATCTCGTTACAGGCAACCGCGGTTCCCGCTACAGCCATGTGGAAGAGATCCTCTGCCGTCTCTCCGGCAGTGAGTCGGCCCTGGTCGTCAACAACAATGCCGGCGCCGTGCTCCTTGCACTGAACACCCTGGCCGAGGACAAAGAGGTCATCGTTTCCAGGGGTCAGCTCGTGGAGATCGGGGGCTCCTTCCGTATCCCGGACGTGATCAAAAAATCCGGGTGCACCCTGATCGAGGTGGGGACCACAAACAAGACCCACCCCAGGGACTATCGGAACGCCGTGACTCCGCAAACCGCCTGCCTGCTCAGGGTCCATCTGAGCAATTTCGAGATGAAAGGTTTTGTGCTGGAGGTTTCACGAAAAGAACTCGTGCAGATCGCCCGGGAGTCGGATCTTCCGCTCGTGGAGGATCTGGGGAGCGGGAACCTGATTGATCTCTCTACGTACGGTCTCCGCAAAGAACCCACGGTACAGGAGGCCATTGAAGAAGGCGTGGATCTGGTCACCTTCAGCGGGGATAAACTTTTGGGCGGGCCTCAGGCCGGTATCCTGGTCGGCAAGAAGACGATCCTCGACAGAATCAAAAAGAACCCGCTCACCCGGGCACTCCGGGTAGATAAAATGACCCTGGCTGCCCTGGAAATAACCCTGCGGGAATGGATGGACCCCGAGCAGGCGCTGAAACGAATACCCGCTCTGAGAATGCTGACCCTGTCATCCGCCGAACTGAAATTGAGGGCCGAAAAATTATCGGAGATGATCCGCTCAAGGATTGGAGAGGCCCTTGTTGTCGAGGTGGAGCAGGACCTCTCCCAGGTCGGCGGCGGCGCCTTGCCGGAAACCCCGCTGCCCACATGGGTGGTCTCCCTCTACTCTGCAAAGATCCCGGTAAACACCCTGGAGAGATGCTTCCGTTCCGCAGACCCGCCGGTCATCGGAAGAATCAGCAAAGACCGGTTCATCCTGGATGCAAGGACTATCTATGATCATGATTTGGAAGAGATCGCCCTCGCTGCAGAACAGGCCATGGGCTTTAGAACTTAGTTGAACCCTTTTAAGTTTATATAAGGTTTTTTGGGTCTAAGCCATGCTTGAAGATAAAAAAATGCCGCTTACCGGACATCTGGAGGAACTCCGTTCCAGGCTGATTAAGATCACCCTCTGCATCGTGGCGGCCTCGATCCTATGCTACATCTTCCGGTTCCAGATCCTGGAATTCATACAGGCGCCCATCAGGAAATCCATGAAAGGCGAGCCTCTCAGGTATTTCTCGCTCATGGAACCGTTCCTTGTCCATATCAAGGTCTCGGTCTACGCCGGCCTCTTCTTCTCAATCCCGGTCATCCTCTACCAGATGTGGATGTTTGTGGCGCCCGGGCTCCTGGAAAAAGAAAGAAAATATGTCATGCCGTTCATTACCATGGGGAGCATCTTTTTTCTGCTCGGCGCAGCCCTGTGCTACTTTGTCATCCTCCCCTATGGAACCGAGTTCTTTCTCAGCTTTGATCCCTCTCTCCAGTCCAACATCAATATTGCAAGCTATATCAGTTTCTACATCTCAATGACCCTGGTTTTCGGACTTGTGTTTCAGCTTCCCCTGATCATGGTGGTCCTGGGCAGAATCGGTCTGGTCACATCCAAGGGGCTCGCAGAAAAAAGAAGATACGCCATCGTCATCATCTTCATCGTCGCAGCAATCCTCACCCCCCCTGACCCGGTGACCCAGACCTGTATGGCCAGCCCTCTCGTGATCATGTACGAGCTCAGCATCTACCTGACCCGGATCTTCGGGAAAAAAGCCCCTCCCGCCGAGACCGCTGCACTCGATCATCAGGCATAATGCCGCAGGTTCTTTAAAGGCGGCCCCTATCCTGACGGATGCATGGGAAGATGTTATAGGTTTTGTTAATTTCTGCTTAAATTTATGGCTTGAAACATCCAGGTATAGGCATTAAGATTCACCCCCTGTAGGAGCACCTTCCAGGTGCGAGAGCACGAATTACAAGGTAGGAGCACCTTCCAGGTGCGATAATGGTCGCGCCAGGGATGGCGCTCCTACGATGGGTGGGGCCGTGCAATTCCAAAGGTGCTACCGGACAGATTCCCCCGTAGGAGCACCTTCCAGGTGCGATTGCATACGGACATCCTTGAGGCAAAACATGCTGAATAATAAACCACATCAAAAAAACTTGAGGCAGGAACGATATGTTGAAACCGGGTTTTATTACTTCATCACAACCAATACAAAAAACCGCGAAAAGATTTTTTTGCACAGAGCGGCTGCCATGATTGTGCTTGATGCTCTTCAATGGCTGAACGACCGTGATCGTATTACCCTGATTGCCGCCGTGGTAATGCCGGACCATCTCCACTTCGTTGCTGAGTTGAAGGCAAACCAATCGCAGCAAGATGCCCGTCCCGCACAAACCAATCCTATACAATCCCCCGTAGGAGTACCTTTCAGATGTGATGATGGTCGCGCCAGGGATGGCGCTCCTACGATGGGTAGGGCCGTGCAACTCCCAAGGTTCGGCCAGACAGATTCCCCCGTAGGAGCACCTTCCAGGTGCGATTTTCCGGATCCCATTGTAGGAGCACCTTCCAGGTGCGAGGATGACGCCTTATCAAAGGTCATGCATTCTTTGAAGAGCTTTACTGCCAATGAAATAAACAAGGCATTGAATCGTAAAGGTTCGGTCTGGGATAGACAGTATTATGAGCATGGCATCAGGAACGAAAAGGCGTTAATGCAAACCGTGAGGTATTGTCTGGAGAATCCGGTTCGAAAGGGATTGGTCGAAGACTTCAGGAATTATCCGTTTTGGCATTGTATGTATGAGGTATAGTCGCGCCAGGGATGGCGCTCCTACGATGGGTGGGGCCGTGCAATTCCAAAGGTGCTACCGGACAGATTCCCCCGTAGGAGCACCTTCCAGGTGCGATTGCCGAATCCCATTGTAGGAGCACCTTCCAGGTGCGAGGATAGTTTTGCCGAGGCCGGCGCTTCTACAAAATCATCAGCGTTTGCCGGTCCTCTTTCTCCATGCCGCCATGCCGGCCAGCCCGGATCCGAGGAGAAGTAATGTGCCTGGCTCCGGGACGGCTGCTGAATCGCCGGGACGAACAGCCCAGGCGTAGAAGCCGTCGCCCTTGGGGCCGCCGGTCTGTAAGCCGCCACTTAAATAGAAGGCCCACGCGTAGCCAGAACTGAAATCCGTACCCGACCAGTAGTAGGGCTGCAGGTTGGTAAAGGGGCCGGTGTTGGTTAACGGTCCGCCCGCCGGGTTTCCCAGCTCTGTATAATACAGATGCCCCATCTCACTCCCCGTGCAGTCGTAGCCTGGACCACAAGGGCCGGAGCCATTCTGATTCAGGGACGTGGGAAGCCGCCAGTCATTATACCCCCCATATACCAGGCCATCGGCCCAAGTCATGGCGCCAGACCAGTTCATCGCTCCATCCGCATCATAGCCTGAGGTCTTGGCATAGTTGGCGTCCTGCAGCCAGGTTATGTCGAAGTCGGTATCATAAATCAGCCCACTCCCTCGGTCAATGAGGGCGGCCTGGGAAGTTGCGGTCAGCCCTAAAATCAACAAAAGTGCGGTCCATAATTTTAAAATCTTCGGTGTAAACATTTTACAACCTCCTCTATCAATGTATAATGAGAATCCTGCCCCGGCCAACCCGGAACCGGAATTCAGCCTCTGTTTTTATAATATAGATCAAACTGCGATCTGCTATATGGTTAGTAACATTTCAGGGCAAGAAGTCGCGGAAAAAACAGAAAAATTACAGAAATATTTTAAAAACCCGGCGGATAGCCGCCCTTAAAACCTTTCTCAATAAGTTTTGTTAATAGTTGACCACCTTGGCAACCTGTGCTATATTATTAAAAATCCTTATAGCCTTTTAAGAAAAACTAATAGGGTGTTCCATGGATGATCATAAACTCAAAGTATTCTGTTCCGTAGCCGAAACCAAGAGTTTCTCCAAGGCATCCAAGGCCATGTACCTGACGCAGCCCGCCATCAGCCTGCAGATCCGTTCCATGGAGGAACAACTGGGGACCAAACTCTTTACCCGGAGCAACAAATCGGTTTCCTTGACCAAGACCGGGGAGATCATCTACAAACATGCCAAGAAGATCCTCTCCTCCTACGCCGCGATTGAAAAAGAGATCAACGAGGCCACCGGTATGGTCAAAGGAAAGCTCCTGATCGGGGCGAGCACCACCCTGGCCACCTACTACCTTCCCAATATCATTGTGGATTTCAAAAAGAGTTACCCGGACATTTTGATCGATTTCGAGAGAGGCAATACCCAGAATATCATTGACAGCCTTCTCAAGGCAAGGATTGACCTCGGCCTGGTGGAAGGCGAGGTCAGGGACCAGCGCCTCGATGTGGAAAAGATGGACTCGGACGAACTCCTCCTGATCGTCAGCAGCACGCATCCATGGGCGGACCGCGAAGACATCTCCATCCACGAGATTCAGGACCAGCCGTTCATCATGCGTGAAGAAGGGTCAGGGACCCGGCAGGTGGTTGAAAGCACCCTGGAAAAGGCAGGGATCTATACGGATCAGCTGAACATCGTCATGTACCTGGGGAGCACGGAAGCGATCAAGACGGCGGTGGAAAACAGTTTGGGTGTCTCCATCTTATCGGGATGGGCCGTGCAGAAAGAAGTGCGGTTCAAGGTGCTCAAGGCCCTTTCCTTCAAAGACATACGTTTCAAACGTGATTTCAGTCTCGTTTACCACAAAAAGTCCTTCCACACCCAACCTGCGGAAAAGTTTATAGAACTTCTGAAAAAATACCCTATGACGCAGGGGCTTTGACATACTGGAGAGCCCCACTCCCCGCACATGATAAAGGCAGGCCCATGCAGGATAAGACAGCGGCACTTTACACGGAACGCAGGATCATGCGCTATGACAAGGGCTCCTGGAGCGAGCTGAACGACCAGGTCACCCTGGAGCGCCCCCTGCACCTGGAGATCAACGGAAGGGATTTTATAACGCTCCTTTGCACGCCGGTCCAGAGAAAGGAACTGGCAGCGGGGTTCCTTCTCTCCGAGGGGATTATCCAATCCCCGGAACAGATCGTGTCCATGGATCTGAGAGAAAAAGAGGACCTGATCTCCGTGGAGTTGACCGGCATTGAAATCAACTTCGAAGACCGGATCAAAAAGATCACGTTGACTTCAGGCTGCGGACGGGGGACCATTCTATGCGATGTCATGGATACCCTCAGCCAACCCCGGGTCTCCGGAAGTATGGCACTTTCCCCGGTTGAGATCATCGAACGGATGCACGAGCTGCATCATCTTTCCTCAACCTATCTCAAGACCGGAGGGACCCATAGCGCAGCCGTGACCGACGGCCGATCCCTTCTGGCCTTTGCAGAAGACCTGGGACGGCATAACGCCGTGGACAAGGTCCTGGGGTTCTGTTTTCTCAACCGGATCCCGACCGGGGATAAGGCGGTCCTTGCGAGCGGAAGGATTTCTTCGGAGATCATCATGAAGGTGGGCCGCAGCGGATTTCCCATCCTCGCCACCCGGGCCGCGGCCACCGACCAGGTGATCCGGATTGCAGAGGCCATGAACATCACCCTGATCGGATTTGCCCGGGGAAGCCGTATGAACGTCTATACCTGCCCGGAGAGAATTACGGGAACGGGGAGAAAAGGCAGATCCTAATTTCTAAATCCTATGCAAAGCTAACCTGCCGCCTGCTTTTTCGCGGCCCGTATTGAGCGCCTGGTTAAGCGAGCGTTGGGAACGAGCTTGATCTCCAAGCGACAACCGACCGCCCTTGCATACTTCTTGAGCGTGGTCAGAGACGGGGCATGCTTGCCGGCGGCTTCCAAGCGAGATACCGCGCTTTTTGTCGTCCCCATCAGTTCTGCAACAGCTTCCTGAGTGAGACCAAACTTAGAACGAGCGGCAAGCATCTCTCGCGTAAGCCGATATTCTTCTTCGAGATCATCATATGCTTTCCCGAACTCTTTCCGTTTCGAGGCCTTTTTGAGGAACGCCTCATGGTCATGGGGAACGGGTTTATATTTTACATCAGCCATCTCGTACCTCCTTCATTCTTTTCCTGGCAAGACGTAATTCTTTCTCCGGAGTTTCCTGAGTTTTTTTTACAAAAGCGTGCAGTATCACGATGCGTTTACCCACAACGAAGCAATATAACGCACGACCAATGCCTTCACTACCACGCGGCCTTAACTCAAAGAGGCCCTCGCCCATGGCACGTGAATGCGGCATCCGCAGATTCGGCCCGAACTCCATCAGGAGTTCCACCAACAGCGCATAATCTGCCAATATACCATCGGGCCGGCTTTCGATCTCTTTTTTAACGCGGGCATGAAAATACTCGATGGGATGGTATATTTCATGTTCTCCATGTTAGCAAATATGATAACCTTTGTCAAGCCATTATGCTGGTTGCGGGGGAGAAAGAATTTAACAAAGATCGGATGAACGTCTACACCTGTCCGGAGAGGATCACAGGAAAGGGAAAAAACAAATCCTGATTTCTAAATCCTATTATATTTCTTCCTTCGGATAATGATTAAAATGAGCGGCGCGTTTACGCGTCCGCTCCATTGATTTGTTAGGTTTTTTCTTTATTTTTAGCTAATTTCTCATCTAACGAAATTTTGCCCGGACCAATAAATAGAAGACTGAAAAAAAGGATAGCTGCCTCAAGAGCATGAGAATACTTTACAAATGGATCACCACTTTTTAAATGCATCTGCGCGGCTACAACCATTGTGCTTAACAAAAAGAAACACGCAGAGCGCGTAAATAGCCCCAGCACTAGCAATAAACCACCTCCAAATTCAGAGATAGCTGCCATAAAACCCATAAAGGTAGGAGCAAAGTTTATACCCATGGCTGATAATGCTCCACCAAGCTTTGTCCATACTTCCGGCCCTGCTGTCAGTTTAGGAAAACCATGACACATAAACATTATACCAATGCCGACCCTTAAAATGAGAAGGCCTTTATCACGATGCTTGTCAAGTTTATGAAATAACATATTCAACTCCTTGCCCGGTCGCACTGTAGGTCTGACCCCAAAAGGCCCCCAAAAGGCCCACGAAGCCGTCAATTTTATTTTGTATACAGATCCGTACTCAGGTAACGCTCCCCGGTATCCGGAAAGATCACCACAACGGTCTTTCCCGACCCGAGTTCCCTGGCGATTCCGAGGGCCGCGAAGCATGCCGCTCCCGATGAGATACCGCAAAGGATCCCTTCCTTGGCAGCCAGTGCCCGGGCCGTGGTTGCGGCATCTTCACCGCTCACCTGGACAACCTGATCGATGATCTCCATGTTCAGGACATCCGGAACAAATCCGGCGCCGATACCCTGGATCTTGTGCGGACCGGGTTTTCCGCCGGACAGGACCGGAGATTCCACGGGTTCCACGGCCACGATCCTGATGCCCGGATTTTTATCTTTCAGCACCTCACCCACACCGGTGACCGTCCCCCCGGTCCCCACTCCCGCGACAAAGGCATGGAAATCAGAACCGGCCTGCCTGAGAATTTCCTGCGCTGTGGTTTTCCGGTGCACCTCGGGATTGGCGGGGTTCCTGAACTGCTGGGGCATGAAATACCCGGGATTTTTCTCGACCATCTCTTCGGCCTTGCGTATGGCCCCTCTCATCCCCTCTGTTCCCGGCGTAAGTACCACCTCGGCGCCGTAGGCCTGCAGGAGTTTTTTCCGTTCGAGGCTCATGGTCTCCGGCATGGTAAAGATGGCCAGATACCCCTTGACCGCAGCAACAAAAGCCAGGCCGATTCCCGTATTGCCGCTGGTCGGCTCGACGATAACCCCGCCGGGTCTGAGTTTCCCTTCCCGCTCCGCCGCCTCGATCATGCTCAGGCAGATCCTGTCCTTGACACTGCCGCCGGGATTGAAGGACTCGAGCTTGGCCCAGATAGCGGCATCAGATGGCCCGACCAGTCTTTGTATCCGGACCATGGGGGTATTCCCGATCAGACCGGTAATCCATTCGACTCGATCATTGCCCATTGTTCCTCCGTCTAAACTGGTTAATCCGGTTGACCAACTATATCCGCTGCTGCATCCGGAACCACTCTTTCTTCTCCACGATGCCGATTATTCCCTCATATGTTATACATCATCATTTTTTCTTCCTTTTCCAATCCCATTTGATCTGCCCGGAGGCAGAGATCCTGAATCGTGATGGAATCAAAATACCGGCTGATCATCATGCCTGCTTCATCCCAGACCATCCGGGTAACACACTTTTCCATATACTTGCAGGCAGAACCATCCTGCTCCATGGTTTTGCAGGGGACCGGCTCAATCGGGCCTTCAAGAACCCGGATGATTTTCCCGATCGTGATCTCACCGGGGGGACGGGTAAGTAAATACCCCCCTTTAGGCCCGCGCTTACTCTCGACAAGCCCTGCCTTTTTCAGTGAATAAAAGATCTGCTCCAGGAACCGCCTCGAAATTCCCTGCCTTCTGGAAATCGCATGGATCTGCACCCTTCTCCCTTCGGAAAAATAGGCCACATCAAAGAGTGCCCGGACGCCATACTGGCTTCGATTTGAAAGTTTCATAAGTTCTTTACCAAATAAATAGTGTTTCGGATATATATTGTACTCTATTGATAAAGTCAAGATATTTTGTGCTTTTCCTCAAGAAAGAATACCTCTTTTTAATACAGATTTATATAAAAACAAGCTTGACAAAAATGTAATGTTTAATTATAGTTAACATTTAGTTTTTTTAAACTTATTCTACGATGGAGGGAGGGGAAAATGCATGCTTGGCATCAAAATCAGAGAAGGCGAATCCTTTGAAGGAGCGCTGAGGCGGTTCAAGAAACTGTGTGAAAAGTCAGGGCTTTTGTCTGAGATCCGCAAGCGCGAACATTATGAAAAGCCCTCCATTAAGAAAAAGAGGAAAACCATCGCAGCCCAGAAAAAGGCGCTGAAGATCCAGAAATACACAGAAAAATAAATAGAAAAGGAGATGGATGGGCCTCAAGGCGAGACTGGAAGCAGACATGAAGTCTGCAATGAAAACAGGCGACAAAGAGAGGCTTTCAGTTATCCGGATGATCCTGTCCGAAATAAAGAACCAGGAAATCAAGGCAGGAGGTCCATTGCAGGAAAACGACGTGGTCTCCCTCCTCTCAAAAACAGCCAAGAGGCACAAGGAGTCCATCTCGCAGTTTCAGCTCGGAAGGAGGGAGGATCTGGTTCGGAAAGAGAGCAAAGAGCTTGGTTTTGTTCTCGAATACCTGCCAAGCCCGTTTTCCACCGAGGAACTGAGAGATATCGTCAACAAGGCCATAACAGAAGCCGGTGCTTCCTCGTTGAATGACATGGGCGCTGTGATGAAGAAAGTCATGGCAGAGGTCGCCGGAAGAGCCGATGGTAAACTGGTACAGAAGCTGGTACAGGAAGGTTTATCCTGAAAAAGGGCCGGATAAGGCCCTTTTTTTCTTAAACCCTGTTACACCCATCCCGCATCGCGGAGCAAATTCTGTAAAGGCCGGGTTGGGGCCTGATATATGGGGTATAGGCTGCGCCTCCTTCGATAATGATTAAGCCAAGGGGCCGGGATCTCTCACATGGACACACAGACCATTCGGATCCTGGAATTTAACCGGGTGCAGGATATTCTAAAACGATATGCTCAATCCCCTCTTGGCCAGTCCGAGATTGACAGCCTGACGATACAACATGATCCTGTTCAGATCGAGTACCTCCTCAATTGCGCTGCTGAAATGAAGTCTCTGGTTAAGGAGCGGGGCAGACCGTCCCTTCAGCGAGTATCCGATATCCGCCCCTTTTTAAAAGAGGTCCATATACAAGGATCCCTGCTTCAGCCAGGGGCCCTGATTTCCGTATGGAATGTACTCCGGGCCGCCCAGGGACTCAAGCGGTTCATGAAGAAAGAGTGCGGCGCTTTCCCTCTTCTTCAGGCGGAGATCGGACGGATCGAGCCGCTGTTCGAACTTGTGGAGGCCATAGAAAAGTGCATTGACGAAAACGGAGAAGTCAGGGATTCAGCCAGCGATGATCTGGCGGGCATCCGGCGCCGGATCCGTGAGCAGAAGGAGGCGATCAAACAAAGGCTGGATGCGATCCTCAGTTCGGAAAGGCTGAAAACCGTTGTCCAGGAGAGGCTGGTTACCGTGCGGAACAACCGGTATGTGATTCCTCTCAGACCGGACTTCTCATCAAAGATACAGGGGATCATTCATGACCAGTCTGCCAGCGGAATGACCGTCTTTGTGGAACCCTCGGAAACCGTGAAGATGAACAACCATCTCTCATGCCTTGCTTCCGAGGAGTCCAAAGAGATCCACCGGATCCTGTTGGAGATCAGTGATCTGGTACGCGCATCGGAGGAGTCGCTCCGGCAGGATGTTTCGGTCCTGGCGCACGTGGATCTCCATCTCTCCAAAGCGCTCTTTGCCGAGGACTACCGGGCGGTGATCCCCCGGATTCTTTCGGAGAAAAAGATTGAGCTCAAGGGGGCCCGGCACCCGCTCCTTCTGGAAAAGAAACCGGGGGCTGGAAAAGAGATCGTGCCTATTGACCTTGAGGTAGGAGAATCATACAGGACACTCATGATCACAGGCCCCAACATGGGCGGAAAAACCGTTGCCCTGAAAACCCTGGGGCTTCTGGTCCTCATGGCCCAGGCCGGGATCCCCATCCCTGCCGCAGAAGGGAGTTCCATGGGGATTTTCAGGGATGTATTTGCGGACATCGGAGATGAACAGAGCATTCAGGAGGAGATGAGCACCTTTTCGTCTCATATCCGGAATATCGTCCGGATTCTTGAGCACGCCGGCCCTGAATCCCTTGTTGTGCTCGATGAACTGGGGACCGGGACTGACCCAAGAGAAGGGGCCGCTCTCGGCATCGCCATCCTTGAAGCGCTTTCTCTCAAGGGGGCACTGACAGCGGCCACCACGCATTACGAGGAGATCAAACAATTTGCCTACACAACCCGGGGAATGATGAATGCCTCGGTGGCTTATGACACGGAACTGCTGCGCCCGGCCTATACGCTCAGGTACGGCCACCTGGGAACCAGTCACGCCTTTGAGATATCCGAAAGGATCGGGATGCCCAGGGAGGTCCTGGACCGGGCCAGGGAGAATATTCCCGACCTCGACAGGAGCACGACCCATCTGATCGAAGAGCTGGAACAGAAGATCCGGGACAACGAGACGGTCCGGCATGAACTGGAGAGGAACAAGGAAGAGATGCAAAGGGCGCTGTCTGCCATGGCCAAAGAGAAAGAAAAGACACTCAAACAGGCCTATCAGGTCCTGAATGAAACCATGTCCATGGCCGACCGGGCCAAGGTGAGGTCGAGAAGGCTGTTAAAAATTGCAGAGCAGGGAAACCGTATGCGTTTTGAGGAAGAAGTAAAAAAGATCGATCAGGAACTGAAACCGGCGAATCCGCTTCTCTCCCCCTCTGAGCCGGTGGACCTGGAGCGTATTCAGCCCGGACTTGAAGTTGAAATCATGGGGACCGGCAAAAAAGGAATGGTCGTAAGCGGCCCGGACAAGAAAAAACGGGTCCAGGTCTTCTGCAACGGCCTCCGGGTACAGGTTTCGGTTCATCAGCTTCAGCATGTATCGCAAGGCCGTCCCAAAGAGCGGCCCGTGGTAACCATGGAGGCGGAGGCGTTCTCCCGGGAGGAGGTTTGTCCCAGCATTAACCTTATCGGCCTCAGGGTGGAAGAGGCCGTGGAAAAGACCGGGAGATACCTGGATCACGCTCACCTTGGGAACCTGCGCACGGTCAAGATCATCCATGGAATCGGGACCGGGGCCCTTCGGGACGCTATCGCGAAGACCTTGAGGGCGCATCCGTTCGTGGCCGATTTCAGGTCCGGGCATATGGAAGAGGGCGGCCCGGGCGTTACCCTGGTGGAACTGGTTTCATGAAAGCGGTCAAGGCTATGTTTTTCCCGGAGGAATTTATCAATACGGTCAGGGAAGAGAGTGACATCGTGGATGTGATCTCCAATTATGTCTCCCTTAAAAAATCGGGGAGCCATTATAAAGGTCTCTGTCCATTCCACTCGGAGAAAACACCATCTTTTATGGTCAACCCGTCCAAGCAGATCTTTCACTGTTTCGGCTGCGGTGAAGGGGGGAACGTCTTCCACTTCCTGATGAAACATGAGCACATGGGGTTTCCGGATTCGGTCCGCGCCCTGGCTGAACGCTGCGGCAGGCCTGTTCCCGAGATCGAGCGGACCCCCGAAGACCTGGCCCAGAAAAAAACAAAGGACCAAATCTTTGAGATCAATGAGGCGGCCGCATCGTTCTTTTCCGAGGCCGGAAAGAAAACCAGCACCGCCCAGTCCTACCTCAATGACCGTGGCGTCACCGATGAGACCATCTCGGTCTTCCGGATCGGGTATGCACCGGACTCCTGGGATGCCCTGACCCTTCACCTCAAGGGACTCGGTTTCAATGAAAAGGAGATAGAACTGGCCGGATTGGCCCTGAAAAAGAAAAGCGGAGACGGCTGCTATGACCGGTTCCGCAACCGGATTATGTTCCCCATCGTGGACATCTACGGAAGGGTTCTTGGTTTTGGGGGCCGGGTCCTTGACGATTCCACTCCCAAGTACCTCAATTCTCCGGAGACGCCGGTCTTTGACAAGGGGGCCAGCCTGTACGGGCTGAACCTATCGTATGAGGCGATCCGCAAACAGGAGTACGCCATCCTGGTCGAAGGGTATATGGACGTGATCACAACCTTCCAGAACGGCATCAGGAACATTGCTGCCACACTCGGGACCGCCCTGACCAGAGCGCATGTCCGCAAACTCCAGCGGTATACCCGGAACCTGGCCCTGTTTTTCGACTCGGACGAGGCCGGGATCAAGGCCGCCAAACGCTCTTTTGACATCTGTGTACCAGAGGGGATGAAAATCAAGGTGGTCACCCTTGCCCAGGGTGAGGACCCGGACAGTTTTCTTGGAAAATACGGCAAAAAGGGATTCTCGGACAGGATGGCCGAGGCCAAACCGATCATGGACTTCATGATTGAACATGCCATTCAGGAGATGCCGCAACAGACCCTGGACGAGAAGGTGGCGATTGCCGAACGGCTGATCCCTCTTCTTGCCATGATCCCCAACCCGATCGAGCAGGAACTCTATACGAATCAGGTCGCCTCTCTCGTGGGGATAGACCCAAGGACCATGAAGGCCACCATCCGGTCCAATGCCGCAAAACCTTGGGGCAGGGAGGATCCGTTAAGCAGGCAAGGGACAGCCCCCGTAGTAAAAGGGACCCCGGTCTGGGAAGGGGCCATGGTGGGCCTCATGATCAATCACCCTGACCTGGTCCAGCAGGTCAAGGAGCGTATCGAACCGGGCTATTTCAGCAGTCCCGGACTTCGGTCCGTGGTACAGCGGATATTTGATTATCCCGGTGGCAAACCCGGCACCGATGCAATCAGATCTCTGATTCCGGATGATGACGATTCCCTTGCGGGAGTGCTCTCGGGATTTTTCATAAAGGATCATGAGCCCATAGACCTGCATGGCCTGATCGACAGGGTCCGGCAGGAATATCTCAAGAGAACGAAAAAAACACTTCAGCAAGAGGCTGAAACTGCCGAAAAACAAGGAAGAGACCAGGACGCCACGCAGCTTGCAAGAGAAATATACAACATTTCGCTGGAGGTTGAGACGCTCCAGCAGAAACTCGGTTCTGAACGGAGGAACGTAAGAGAATGACAAAAAAAATCAGACGAAGCCCTGAAGTCAAATCGCTCATCACCCTGGGCAAGGAAAAAGGTTTTCTGACCTATGATGAGCTGAACGATGCCCTTCCGGAAGATATGGTGAATTCCGAACAGATCGATGAGCTGATCATCATGCTCAACAACATGAATATAGAGATCATGGAGACCACCCAGGATGGGGAGGTGCATGGCAAAATCAGCCTGGATCACGAACTGGACCAGGAAGAAGAAGAGATCAAGGGCTTCGAGGTGGACTTCAAGGAAGAAGGCGTGGACATGGACATGGACGCCGGAATGGAAGAGCCCGAGGATACTGAAGAGAGCCACCTGCATCTCGACCTCTCCCCGGGAGCGGTCGGCAAAACCGACGACCCTGTGCGCCTTTATCTCAAAGAGATGGGGACCATCCCTCTCCTGAACCGGGAGGGAGAGGTCAGGATTGCCAAAAGAATCGAGGCCGGCCAGAAAAAAACCACGGAAGTCCTCATGAACTCTCCTTTTGTAATTCGCATGGTCCTTTCCCTGGGAAAACGGCTCAGGAAGGGCAGGGCCTATATCCGGGACGTGGTTTGCGGCAGCGAAGAGGACTTCGGCGAGGAGTTTTCATCCGGGACCTCGGACAATGAACTCCGGGAACAAACCCTCAAGCTCATCGATGATATACAGGAGTTGAACGATCAGATCATTTATCTCCAGGGCCGCATCCAGGACCCAAGGATCAAGAAGAAAGAGACCCTGGA
The DNA here is from genome assembly GCA_919901565.1 of bacterium. GTDB lineage: Bacteria > CG2-30-53-67 > CG2-30-53-67 > CG2-30-53-67 > CG2-30-53-67 > CG2-30-53-67. The sequence goes on along the minus strand of CAKKPE010000050.1, from coordinate 41,640 downwards.
GAAATACAGGCGCGAGATCGAGGAAACCAAGGAGAAGGTGATCTCATTGATGAAGCAGATCGACTTCCATCCGGACCAGATCGAACGCTTCACACTTCGGCTCAAGACCATCGTGGAACGGATCGATGTCCTTCAGAAAGAACTCAAGAACTGCGAAAAAGCCGCCGGGCTCTCTTCCGAAGATATCCTGGCCTATGTCAACGCCAAGCGTATAACTCCAAGGTGCAAGAAACTCGAGAAAACAGCGAGGGTCAAGCCGGAGAGGCTCAGACTCACCGGACTCAGACTCAAGAGGGCGCTGAAACAGATCCGCCTGATTGAAAGGACATTTGAGCAGGATTCCGATTACTTCAAGAAGGCACTCAAGAAACTCAAGGCCGGTGAAGTCGAGGCCCAGAGCGCCAAGGCGGAAATGGTTGAAGCCAACCTGAGGCTGGTTGTGAGCATTGCCAAGAAATATACCAACCGGGGCCTTCTCTTTCTGGACCTGATCCAGGAAGGGAATATCGGTCTCATGAAGGCCGTGGACAAATTTGAATACCGCCGGGGGTACAAGTTCAGCACCTATGCCACCTGGTGGATCCGGCAGGCCATTACCCGGGCCATTGCGGACCAGGCCAGGACCATCCGGATCCCGGTGCACATGATCGAGACCATTAACAAGCTGATCAGAACCACAAGGCTCCTGGTCCAGGAAATGGGGAGAGAACCCACGCCCGAGGAGATCTCCAAGGAAATGGACCTCCCGGTTGAGAAGGTCCGCAAGGTACTGAAGATAGCCAAGGAACCCATATCCCTGGAAACCCCTGTCGGAGAGGAGGAAGACAGCCATCTCGGCGACTTCATCGAAGACAAAAAGATCATGTCCCCGTCTGAGGCCGTGGTCAAAATTAATCTCCAGGAAACCGTAGGAAAGGTCCTGCAGACGCTGACTCCCAGGGAAGAGAAGGTCCTGCGGAAACGTTTCGGCATCGGGGAGGCCACCGACCACACCCTGGAAGAGGTCGGGCAGGAATTCAAGGTCACGCGTGAGCGTATCCGCCAGATCGAGGCCAAGGCGCTTCGAAAACTCAGGCACCCGACCAGGAGCAGGATACTCAAGGCCTTCATTGAAGGCTCATAATTCGTCCGGTTTGGGAAACATATAAAATATTCTTGACATCATAACGATTATTTTATAAAGTATTTTTTTTCCAGGAGTATAGGGCTTCTTGCCCGGTAAAGAAGGCTTATGGCATATGGCCGGAAGACCCCACAGGAAATTCAGCAGGGCCTATAGCTCAGCTGGTCAGAGCCACCGGCTCATAACCGGTTGGTCCCAGGTTCGAATCCTGGTGGGCCCACCATTTACAGAGACCCATGGATGAGTTTGCTTTTCTTTTCAACAGAGATATATCACAGGTTTACACGAAATGCACTTTAGACTGCTAAAGTGCATTTTTTTTGGCATCCATCATGCAGTAACTTTCATACATGAAATGGAAGAGAGCACTGTGATAGGAGTGAAACCATGACCATCAAAGAAGACATCAGCGGACTTATCCATCTTCAGACAGTTGACACCCGTCTGCAGGAAGTTGAAGAGATGATGAAAAGACTGCAACTGGATATTCGGGGAGTAAAGGCCCCGCTCACGCAACTGGAAACCAGGAGGGATGAGCTGATCAGCCGCATCTCCGAGATCCACCGTGAAATGCTCCGCCTCGAACAATCCATCAAGGAGGATGACGACAAGATTCAGAAGTCCAGGGACAAGCTCCCCCTGATCACCACCCAAAAAGAATATTTCGCCCTCCAGAAAGAGATCGAGACCATGCAGAAGGAGAAAAGCAGGCTGGAGCAGGACCTCCTCGCCAGGATGGGGACCCTCGAAGAACTGCAGAAGGAAAGGGATGAGGTCTCGTCTCAGTGCCAGGTTGAAGAGGCGGCATTCCTCAAGAAAAAACAGGAGATGGAAAATGCGAATACCCATTTTAATGCCGAGAACAAGGAGCTGAAATTGAAAAGAGAGGACATCTCGCGCGAGATCAGTCCGAAACAACTGAACCATTATAACAGGATCCTGGCGCACAAGGGCCCCCCTGCACTGGTCCCGATCATAGAAAGAACCTGCCAGGGGTGTCATATGACCCTCCCTCCCCAGGTCTACAACGACGTTCGCAAGGCCAACTCCATCATCACCTGTTCCTACTGCGGACGGATCCTTTATTCTGAGACATAGCGCGAATTAATAATTAAGTTTACAATGTACTATCGCCTTGCTTCCTCAACTTTTTTCTGCCGATACTGGACAAAGGCGTCGCGCATGGAGACATAAGGATCTATGGCCGCCTGCTTGAAAGCCTCATAATCTCCGATCCTGAATGAGGTATCATTCACCTTTTCGTGTGTATAGAGCGCTGCACCTTCCCAAAAGTTCAGATAATGAATACTCACATAAGTCATGGGATACATAAACGTATCTCCGGCAAGCCCGACCCCGTCACGAACTGAAGAAGGCCCGAGTATGGGCAATACGAGATACAAACCGTGGCCCACGCCGTAACGGCCCAGCGTCTGGCCGAAATCAGCCTCCTGTTTATCGATGCCGAGAAGTCCCTTGGAAACATCGCCAAGGCCACAGATCCCTACAACGGAATTGAAAAGAAACCTGATGAGTTCATTCCCTGACCGTTTGAGCCTCAGTTGCAGCAGATTGTTCACTATTCTGGCCGGCGACTTGAGATTGTCGTAAGCATTGCCGAGGCCTGTTCTCACCAGTTCGGGAACAACAAAGGAATATCCCTGAGCCACCGGCTTGAGTACCCAAAAGTACAGCTTGTCATTAACATGGAACATGACCTTGTTCACGGGAGCAAGAGGGTCAAGAATCTGCGGGGTTTCCTTTTTACTCTCATCAGGAACATACGTGTTTGCAGCAGGCACCGGCTCCACGATCATTTTTTCTTCAGCCTCGTTGCGCTGCGTCAGGAGGATTTGCATCTCTCCGCTCGGAGCATGAACCTGATAACAGAGCGGTAGGGTATAGTCCGGTGAGGTACATGACGGCGGTATCTGCGAGGCTGTATTTGCATCCGGCACTACCGGCTGAGCTGTTCGTATATCGGGATTTATCAAAAACATATCTGCCCTTAACAAGGCCGGACAGAGTGCAAAAACAGCGGTAAGTATAGAAATAGATATGAGTTTCATCGTTTTGTCCTTTTTTGCGGTTTCTTCATGAGCGGCTTACGTTTTGCCAGTTTTTTTTCTGAGCGTCTCGAGTAATGATTCCGGCGGCTTGTTCGCAAGGATCTCTTTAAACTGGGAGCGGTAGTTACTGATGAGGCTTACGCCTTCGATGACCACATCGTAGATCCTCCATGAGCCGTCATCCTGTATCACTCTGTAGTAGATCGAGACATCCCCATTTTTTCTCATGACCGTGCTCTGGACTTCCACGGTCTTTTCGGCAAGCGGCACCTCTTTGCCGAAGACTATCTTCTCCTCGGTGTACTGCAGTATCTTGTCCGCATAGGTATCCGCGAGCAGAGACTTATAGAGATCGACAAACTCCTTCTGCTGCGCTGCATTTAACTTGTTCCAGTACTGGGCCAGCGTCCTTTTTGAAAGTTCGGTAAAGTCGAACATCTTATCCGCAATGTCCATGATTTTATCCTTCTTGATCTTCTTGGCGGATTCGGCCTTGAGCGACGGGTCGCGCAGTACCTCCAGCACTTTGTCGACATTACCTTTCACCATATCAAGCGGAACCCCTGCAAGGGCGGAAACCGGAACGATCAGGCACAAAATGAGTGCCGCGATAACGAGATGTTTCTTCATTGTTTCCTCCTGAAAGTTTATTTGGTATCCTCTTTATTGTCTTTTTTGATATCTCCGAATGCGTATTTACCGATCATATCCTCTATATCGAGGGGAGATGTGGTCTCGGTAATCCTTTCGCCCGGCTTAAGGACCTCGCCTCCGCCTCCGGGATCGACTTTTATGAATTTATCGCCGATGAGACCGGCCGTCTTGACTGACGCTCCGGCGTTATCATAAACCTTGATTCCTTTCTTGATCTTTAATTCGACCACCGCCACCTGTTTTTCCTGGTCTATACTCAATCGTTCCACCCGGCCGGCCTCGATACCGTCAATCTCAACAGGGCTGCCGACCCGCAAACCGGACACCGTTCCAAAATTAGCATAAAGTGAATAGTAATCATCTCCGAACAGGGAGACCTTGCCGAGTTTCACAGTCATATATACAATACTGAGAAGGCCGGCAATCACAAAAATGCCCACAACCGTTTCGATCGAATACTTTTTCATGGTGAACCACCCTCCTTGCCGCACCGATACTTCGCTATTATCTTTTGATTTGCTTCGGCCTTCTCCATGATCTGTTCAATGTCATCAGTAGAGCTGCCTTCAGTCATGCCTGCGGTCACCGATATTTCGAAACATTGCTTGACTCCTATCCTGCCACCGGCATGAGCTTGGAAATCGGGAAGAGCTTTGTTCTGGAGCTCCTGGGCTATATCATGTACTAATTGCCCGACTTTTTCAATTCCTATGTGCTGCAAAATGCTAAGTATCTTGTCCCTGCTGTGGCGGGCCGAGAACCCTCCGAGGGGACCGAAAACTTTGTTTACATACTCACCGAGGGCTTTGAGGACCTCTGCAACAGCTTGGGGAACGAACACATCCCCAAGAAGGTCAAGGTGGACGCTGAAAAGCACGGCCGTGATGGTGGTGTCGACACGCCCGCCGCCCAGCGTCAGGGCATACCGGGACCTGAATATCTCTTTGGAAAGCAGCCCGGTGAGCTCGTCCCTCAGGCCTTCGAGGCTCCGGAGAAATTCATCAATCAGCGGATGTTTCAGGTGCGTCAGTTCTTCATAGGTCCCGCTGAAGGCCATCTTTCCTTCCCAGAGCAGGAGAATGCGGTCGGAAATAAAAAAAACGTCGGGGATGTCATGGCTGATGAGAACGGCGGTGAAGCCGAGCTGTTTCCGGTAATGGGCGATCATGCTCAGGATGGCGTTTTTCCTGATAGGGTCCTGCCCGGTTGTAGGCTCGTCAAAAAGCACGATGGTCGGTTCTGTTACGAGAGCGCGGGCAAGGGCCACCCGTTTCTGCATTCCCCCCGAGAGCTCCGACGGGTACTGATGAACAGCGTCTATGATCTCCATCTGTTCGATCCGCGACATCACTTTCTGTTCGACCTGCTTCCTGACGAGGTTTGTTGTCTGCCTGAGCGGAAGGGCTATGTTTTCAAAGACCGTCATTGAATCAAAAAGGGCATTGCCCTGGAACATGTAGCTGATCCGGCTCCGGTATCCGTCCCATTCGCCCTTCTTCATCTCGTGAACGGGCCTTCCTTTGAAAAGAATGCTCCCTTCCTCAGGAAAAAGCAGCCCGATGATGTGTTTGAGGAGAACGCTCTTGCCGCTTCCGCTCTTCCCGATGATGGTCGTGATCTGGTTCTCGTAAATCGTGAAATTCAACTTGTCGAAAACAGTCTTTTCGTCAAACCGCTTGGTGACTTCTTTGAATTCTATCAACGGCGTTTCCACAGGCACCTCTACATGAGCAAGGACGTCACGATGTAATCTGCGATCAGGATCAGGACGCACGAGAATACAACCGCCGACGTCGTCGAAAGACTGACGCTTTTTGCGCCGTAGCTGTCGGTACGGAGGTGGGTGAAATATCCCTGGTAGCAGCAGGTCGTCGACACGATCACGGCAAAGATGAGCGATTTGATGAAGCCGACCCTGATATCGGCCAGGTCCACATAGGAATGGATTCGATAAAAGTAGGCGCCCCTATCCACACCGAGCAGGAGCACACCGGTGAGATATCCCCCGAGTATTCCGATCAGATCAAAAAATGCGGTGAGAAGGGGGAAGCTAATGACGGAGGCGGCAAGACGCGGACTGATGAGGTATCGTTGAGGATCGATCCGCATGGTATACAGGGCGTCGATCTGCTCGGAAATGCGCAGGATGCCGATTTCCGCGGCCATAGCGGAGCCGGCCCGTGCGGTAATCATGATCGCCGTAAGCACAGGGCCCAGTTCCCTGATGAGCGAGAGGGCAACGACCGAACCGAGTACGCCCTGAGAGCCGAATTTCGTCAGCGTAAAGAAAAGCTGAAGACCGAGCACCATGCCGGTAAAGAGGCCGATGAGCATCACAATACTTGCCGACTTGGCTCCGATGTAAAAGACCTGTTGGACGATCTCCCGCAGCTGCCTGGGCTGAAAAATCTTGAGAAAGGAAACCGTAAAAAATATCGCTACCGCCCCTGTATCGCGTATCGCCGCGACCGTCTTTTTGCCGAGAAAATCAAAGAACAGCCTAAGGAAGTTGTGTTTTATCGTCGACTCCATCTCTTCAGCTCTTCCCCGTTCTTTCATGTATGTTCTGGAGTGAACCCCTCTGTCTGGACAGATTCTTCGATCAAGTTAGAGTCCACATACAGGATGGATTAAAGTTTTGTTCCTGATTCAGAATGTTTTCAAACTCATTGGAAGGCCGATATCCCAAGGCTGAGTGCATCCGTTTTGCATTGTACACACATTCAATGAAATAAGGAAGCCATTTTTGAGCGTCCTTGTCTACCGCCGTCCAAACTCTTTCCCTTTACGAAACCCCGGTTTCAGGCTACAATAGGTCCGTCCCAAGCAGATCGGGTAATCGCCCCGGTTTTTACCGGGGAGGAAAGTCCGGGCTCCGCAGGGCAGGATGCTTCCTAACGGGAAGTCCCGGTGACGGGAAGGAAAGTGCCACAGAAAATACACAGCCCCGGATCCGTCCGGGGTAAAGGTGAAATGGCGGGGTAAGAGCCCACCGGTGTCCGGGTGACCGGGCAGCCTGGCAAACCCCATCCGGAGCAAGACCAAATAGGGAGGCGATTGAGGATGGCCCGTCCGATGCCTCCGGGTTAGGTCGCTTGACCCCGATGGCGACGTCGGGGCTAGAGGAATGATTACCGTCCCGCTTCGGCGGGATACAGAACCCGGCTTACAGATCTGCTTGGGATCTTTTACCACGGCTTTGTAAAAAGTCCATCTGCGGCGTTGCGCTGCATCCTTCGTCGCTACAGCGTAGCTATAAGTACGCCTCACTCCTCAGGATTTGCGCGCCTTGCATCTGGAGCTTTTTACTTTGCCGTCACAGATTTATAATTCAACGAATAGAACTTCCTTAAGCAGAGGGGCAAGCCCGTGGATCAGTCGGAAATCCTCAAGGCCATGAAGGACCCCGGGTTCTATCCAGACCATCCTTCCCGGGTGGAAATTCTGGAGACCTACATCTCCACGCTCTTCGTCACCGACGGTTTTGTCTACAAGATCAAGAAGCCCGTGAACTTCGGCTTCCTGGATTTCACCGGCCTTTCCGCCCGCAAGTTCTTTTGCGAGCAGGAAGTGCTGCTGAACCAGCGGCTCTCCCCCAATGTCTATCTCGACGTGGTGGAGATCAGGAAGACCGACCGCGGGTTCACCCTAGCGTCCGGAGGCCCCGCTGTGGAATACGCCGTAAAGATGCGGCGCCTTCCCAAAGAACGGATGATGGACGTCCTGCTCCAACAAGGAAAGATCCGGGAGGATACGGTCCGGAAGATCGCCCTGCTCCTGATCGGGTTCCACAGCCGCGCCCATACCGATCCGGAGATCTCCATCTACGGCTCTCCCCAGCGCATCTCCAAGAACACCGAAGAGAATTTCAACCAGAGCGAATCCTTCGTGGGCGATTGTATCAGCCCCGAAGCGTATCACCGCATCTCGGATTTCACCCGCCGATTCATCGGGCAGCACGCCCCCCTCCTGCGGAAGAGAATGCAGGAGAACAAGATCCGCGACGGCCACGGCGACATCCGCATGGAGCACATCTGCATTGATGACCCCATTGTGATCTTCGACTGTGTGGAATTCAATCGCAGGTTCCGGTATATTGACGTGGCCTCGGACCTGGCCTTCCTGGCCATGGATCTCGACTTCCATAAGGCGAGGGATCTCTCCCGCCATCTGGTCCGGACCTACGTGGATTATACGCATGACCTCGACCTGCTCAAACTGATCCGCTTTTACAAGTGCTACCGCGCCTACGTGCGGGGCAAGGTGGAAAGCTTCAACTACAACGACACGCACCTTCCCGACGAGGAGCGGAAGGCGGCTCTCGCCTCGGCCCAGGCCTATTTCACCCTGGCCGATTCGTATGCCGGCGGGAGACCGTACCTCATGATCATGACCGGCCTGACCGGGACAGGGAAAACCACGGTGGCCGAACCCCTTTCCCGGGAAATGGATGCAGCCCTGTTTCAGAGCGACCGGATCCGAAAGGAGCTTGCCGATATCCCCGTGGAGGAACACCGGTTTGAATCCTTTGACCAGGGGATCTACTCCGCGGAGTTCACCCGGCGGACCTATCAGGCCCTCATGCACAAGGCCGAGGAAGCATTAAAAAACCAACAGTCCGTAATCATGGATGCGACCTTCCTGAAAAAAGAGGACCGGGTGCAGGCCTACCGGATCGCAGAGCAGATCGGGGTCCCGTTCTTTGTGATCGAGGTAACCTGCCCGGAACAGGAGGTCGAGCGGCGGCTGTCACTCCGCCTGCAGCAGGCCGGGGTTTCTTCGGACGGACGATGGGAAATCTACCAGGCGCAGAAGCAGACCGCCGAACCCGTCACCGAGGTCCCGGCAGAAAACAAGATCCGGATCGATTCCTCAGACAAGGGGGATGTTGTATTCGGGGCAGAAAAGGAAATCCTGCTTGCTATGGAGGCATAATGCTTTTGAATCAAGGCCTCAGCCTGTTTGCGACCCACTGCGGGAACTTCTCCGCCATGTCCCGGAGCACTTCACGGTTGAGAGCGTCTTTCTCTAGTTCTCCCCACTGTTCCGGGTCTCTGCCGTAATAGAGCGTGTCGAGATAGGCCTTTTCCGCCGTGGCCAGGAAATATCCTTCAACGGGCTCAAAACCCCAGAAAAGCCTCTTTGAAATGTGGGAGAACTCGATGGTCTCACCCATCAGGCGGATCTGCCGCTCCCGCCCCACGGATGTACTCAGTGTAACCACCGAGCAGACAAACGGGCGTTGAAGCAGTATCCCTCTGTCATGAAGCGCCCACTCACAGGAGATATAGGAAGGGGCCTCCCTGATGTGACAGGCGAGATAGGGAACGGTCAGGCCCGGATACCGGTATCGGTTCCAATAGGTCCCCCGTTGGAGACGAACGATCTTTCCTGAAGCGGCGGCGCGGACCAGCCATTGGGCCGGATAACGGACAAACTTCTCAAGCTCCCTGACACCAAACACTTCAGGAAGCCGTGAAAGAAGGTCGCCCGCCGGGGTTCGGCCCCTGGGTTTCGTCTCAGCCGATGATCCTTTCATGAAGTCCCTGCTCCAACAGATCCTTCACGGTTGTTTCAACCGCCGACAGGATCTCTTTGTAGCCCAGCTCTTTGAAGTATTCCAACTCCTCCGGAGGAAGGAATCGGCGAAGCTCATCCAGCCCCTTGAGCAGTTCCTTGCTTTGCTTGGGATCTAAAAAGAATCGCAGGCTCCGTTTGGAAACAAACCTCCCGGGATATGCCTGGGTCCTTTCCACAACCAATGCGGGCGGCGCGGCCACACCCAGTGTACGCGTCAGGAACCAGATATCGTAGAGGTCTCTTCCCTTTACATAGGTCCGTTCCACCATGGCCTTGATCTTCTCAGCCAGGATCTCGGGCGCCGGTGCGCAGAGGATCACGCTCCTGCCGAAGGGTACGCGGATCGCCGCCTCCCGGAGAAAACGGTTGACTTCCGGGATCTGACGGAGGGTTAAACGTTCGGCCTCTTTCCACTCGGCCTCCTGCATCTCGATCTTGACCGCCATCTTGCTCCGCTCCCCTTCACGCCGATATTTGATCCAGGTCGTGTGAAGCGATCCTTTCCTCTTTTCCCCTCCGGTGACCTCAAGTGAACCTGGACCGAACTGCACCGGGATCTTTTTCTCCAATCCTTTTTCAAGGGCCTGCTTCAAGCCGAGGATCTCCGGGTCCTCCAAAGTCCTTCCCAGAAAATCCAGATCCTCGGAATAGCGGGTCCCCGCATAGGCCCAGCGCAGACACGTCCCTCCCTGAAACAGGAGCTTCCGGGAGAACGGTTGAGAATAAATCACATCCAGGATGAGAAGCTGGAAAATCTCCAGGTCCTGAATCACGCGTGACGCAAAGGGTTTCATGAGCAATCCTTTTACTTTAATATACATAATTGTATATTTACGTAAACTCTATGTCAAGAATAAAAAAATGGGGCAACAGCCCCTTTCCCCATCTGAATTCAACATACAAAGACAGATCCTCCTCAGGACCTCTCCCATCTTGGACGTCCCCACAGTATCCGAGAAAAGGGGATGAGCATGGGCACTCTCTTCTGATATTCTCGATAGGCGTCACCGAACTCGAACACCAGTTTCCGCTCTTCAAGTAATGTGCCAACCACGACATAGATGGTCAAGATCATGTTCACGATGAATACCGAAGGACTCATGTCCCGTGCCCAGATGAACAAAATCACACCGAGATACCAGGGATGACGGACCATCCCGAGAACACCGGTCATGTCTAATGGATTGCCGGAGGATATGGGCTCCCTCACTTCTCTTTCCTGTATCTGACGAATACCCAGCAATCGGAACATGTCAAAACGTCTTGCCCCTCCATAGAACAAAAGGACCGCTGCAGTTAGCAGGAGAATCTGAATCACTCGAAGGTATCCATCCCAGAGAAAAACCGGGCGGTCATGGATTGCATAGGTGTAGATCAACACAGGGATCAAGGTTGCCACAGCGACACTATTGTAAAACAGGCGGTAAAATCGAAACCCGCGGCCCAAACGGGATTTCAGATAATCCGTTGCGGTCATGGATATCATGGCGCTGTGAATCACGCACCAGATGATCCAGAACGTTGATAGGACTAAATATTTCATTTCAATGCATACCTGGAGAAAGCATAAATGTCACCAAGGTACCAGACATCCGGTTGGTAACTTGCTTTTTATCACCTTCTAATCCTCCTCAGATATCTCGGCTCGATCATGTCCTTTGCGGAACGGCCCGCACGTGCAGATTGCCTTGCCGGTTCCACATCCCCTCAACATGAAAAAACAGAGGACGATCATAACAAGGGGCAATAACCACCACCAGGAAAGATTACAGAATTCTGAAGCACACATCCCCATCACCTCCTTTTCACTCTGTAGACGGAGTTTCCGGGGAAAAGGATACACCCTTAATCCGATTTTTCGGGTTTTTCCAATGCGGTCTTGATGTCGCAGGCGAGCACGTTCCGTTCATTCTGGTAAAAGGTGCAATGGGCCTCCAGTTCTTTTTTCAAGCGGGCCCTGGCCCGGTGGAGTCTGATCTTTACAGTCTCAAGTGAAGCCTCAAGGATCTCGGCAATCTCCGTGTTCCTGAACCCCTCGATTTCGCTGAGGATGATCACGGTTTTATAATCCGTCGGGAGCTTTTCAACATAACCCCTGATACAACTGTTCATCTCCCTGCTGATCAGCTCCTGGTCCACAGGGGTCCTGGTCTGCCCGGTCCAGACATTCCTGTCTTCGATATTCTGGTTCTCCTCCAAGGGTTTTATATCCGTTAAGCGAATGAATGACCGGGACCGGAGTTTGTCCAATGCCGTGTTGGTCGCAATACGGTATATCCAGGTCGACAGTTTTGATCTTCCCTCAAAACCCGCAAGTCCGAGGTGTACCTTCTCGAAAACATCCTGGGCCATATCCTCTGCCTCATCCCTGCCTGTGAGCCGGGACAAATAGCGCGCGATCTTAGGCTGATATTCTTCGTAGACCTTCTGAAAATCAATCTCACCGCTCATGGTTTTCTTCCTGTGGGGAATTAGCATCTTCTTTGGGTTTCAGACTATTCTAAATCCATATGATTTGCAAGCAGGCCAGGATATTTCTAATGGGGTTACTTCCAAAACATTAAATGTTGACTTGATCCTTTTTTTTTGGAAGATAATCGTAGCTGCCAGGCGTTCTGCACCCAATAGGGCATCGTCCGTGGACAGTGGTCTCCGTGTATCACGATCTAGATCGTGCTCGCGAAGCTTCACTTGGATATTGAAATCCAGCATTTCAGCATGTCGTCCAAGGCGACCGTTTGATTTCCAGTAATCAATAAACTCTAAAAGATCTTGAGGGCGTTCAGTAAACATCCCGGCGTCGGCCCGTTCAATAGCATCGATAAATTCTTTCGCATCATTTACACCCTTCTGTTCGGCAAAATACCGAATTTGCTGATCGTTGAGTGGTGCTAATTGGAAAACAACATCATCTTGCTTTTTCTCAGAGCTAATTGATCTGACATTAGGTGTAACTTCTTCGTAAGCTTTTCCAGCTTCTTCGGCAGAGGCACAATGTGGCCTATTTCGTGGGCAAGGGTGAAACGATAACGGGTGATGCGGTCTGTAAAAACGTATTCATCCACATAGATGTTCTTCAGGTCTCCCGAGGTAAAGCCTTCCACTTCAAACTCTCGTTGCAGACCCAGCACGGGTACGATATTGACGTTGAAATCAAATTCGACTATCTCTTCGATTGGGATGGGAATTTCACCGGAAGGATGATGCTCTCGCAGGAATTCATCAGCCTTCTTGCGCAAATCTTCATAACTGTAGTGAGGAATTTCGGTCATAGGTTATGATTTGCGGATCAACTGCACCAGTTCATCGAGTTTCTTTTCTGATATTTTCTGTCCCCGCAGAGTCCGGAACAGGATAGGCAAACTCGCCACAACTGCATCGTCCTTCAACAACTCTTCGGGAATGCGTCCCGCCTCTATGCGGGCAAGATCGAAGAATTTATACCAATCGTCAGAGCCCTTTTTTATATGCAGGTAGCCTGCATATTCTTCGAGCTTGTCACTCCCCTGCGGCGGTGATAGAAGACCTCTTTCAAGTTTGCTGATGTTTCCAGGATCAAGTTTGTTTTCTGCGCAGAATTGACGTAGGGTCTTTTTCAGACCAATTCTTTTCTGTTTAAAAAACTCGCCGAATGTAACTTTCGTTGGCATGATGCCCACACCTCCTTTCGTCAGTGTTGTAATAACTGTACAACACACAAGAAGGGTTTGTCAAGGATGAAAACAACCGCCTGGAATAATGGAAAAACCATCTCGTCTTGCTTACCAGATTGCGCAGGTTGGTGCAGGGTATCGGTTTTTCTTACTGCTTTATTTTCGCCGTTCTGTTACGTTCCGGCAGAAACGAGAGCATGATTTCTTTGTTTGCAACAAAGCCGCTTTCCTCCTGCCGGATCAGATTGAGTTTCAGCAATGCGGCGACATCGCGACGGATGGTCTTCTGCGTTTTTGTGGCGTACAATTCCGCTATCCGGGAGCTGACTTGACTGAGCTTTGTAAAGGCCACGGGTTCCCTCTGCTCTGAAAGATCCAACACCAATCTTCTCAGGCGCTCGTTCATTTTCCCGGACTTGTCCCGGAAACGCTCATACACGTAATCGCGCCAGGCAACGAGTAATTGCTGCTGCTGTACGACCTTGAGCTGTAACCGCAGACCATCAACAAAACCTTCCACCGCATACCGTATGAAGGAAATGATGTCCCCTTTTGATTTACTTGCATAATCAAGTTGCCGGTAATATTCGGTTCTCGTAAGGTTGTAGTGGTTGCTCAGCAGGTGAGCGGCAGGTGTGGGGATGCCGGACGAGAGGAGTATCTTGAACTCCAGCAGCCGGGCAGTACGTCCATTGCCATCCCCAAAGGGGTGTATCCACGCAATATAGAGATGGGCAGCAATCGCCTTTATCACGCTGTATATTATAGCATGTTCCGACGGGTTGAACTCTGGTGCATTCAGCCAGTCGCACATGCGCTGAAGAAGATACTCGCAATCCTCGGCCGGCGCCCCCTTGTATCCCGCCACTCCTACCGAATATTTTCTAATGACTCCTGGCACAATATCTGAAGCCCGTTCCAGCCCGTCCAGAACCGTTTTGTTAAATGCCGTCATTTCCGCAACGCTTAAGCCGGATGAACCCCCTCTCATCAATTGTCCCTTAATCTCATTACAGCCTTTGACAATATTGTCCACTTCTTTTCCAAGGTATTCGCGCGAAGGCGGCAGAGAAAGCTTCCCTTCTATGCGCTCAATCACTTCCTCTTCGGTAAGCGTGTTTCCCTCAATTGCCGTTGTAGCCCTGACGCCTTTTGCAAGGTATAAAAGATGAAGCTTTTCTGCTGTAGGCGGTTGTAAAGGAACCCCGGCGATGTGCTCGCATTTTGATTCGGCCTCTCCAAGCGCCATCCAAAGTTTGTAGTCAAATTTCCTCAGATCAAGTTCAAATTTTATCCAAGGATGTGTCTTTTCAAATGTCCTCATTGATGTCCCAATATAAACTAAATCTAATTATTTGTATTTACATGCTTAATTTATATTATATTCATCATTTTGTCAATGCTAATGTCCCATTGTTTTGGATCTATGGCTGAAAAACTCAACATCGCAGATGGACTTCTTGCAAAGCCGTCAAAACTTAGCAGAAAGCCTATCTGTAACGATCCGGGCCAGGGCCGAGATGAAGGCCGGGTCGGTGTTCAGGGATTCGGTTCTTCTGTATTCCAGAATCCCGGAGGAGAGGGCGAGTTCCTTGTAAAGGATGTCGATCTCGTAGAGCGTCTCGATATGATCCGAGACGAAACTCACGGGAACGAGGAGCAGGGCTTTCTTTCCTTGCGCGGCGAGAGCACGGATGACCTCATCGGTTCCGGGCTTCATCCATCGGACCGGTCCGCTCCGGCTCTGAAAGGCAAGATGATGGGACACCGGTTCGACCCTCTGCAATACGCCCTGAATGGTCTTTTGAATCTCGGAAAGATAGGGATCCCCCTGATCGATCATCTTCTGCGGAAGGGCATGGGCCGAAAAGATGACCTCTACCTTTCCGTGATGTTCAGACGAGAAGGAATTCAATCCCTGCCTTACCTTGTCGGCAAGCACATCCAGATACGTCGGATGATCGCAGAAGCTTTTGACCTCCTTGATGCGGATCGCACCTGATGTAACGGCCTTGGCCGCGGCCCGGCCAAGGTCACTCAGGCTCGACCCCGTAGTAGCCTGTGAGAAATGCGGGTAAAGCGGGAGTGCTAGGATCGTTTTTGCCCCTCTGGACAATGCTTCACGCACCGCATCATCCGAGCGCGGAGCCGTATAACGCATGGCTACGAGGACGTGTGCATCGAGACCCCTTTCGTGAAGCGCCGCTTCCAGGGTCTCAGCCTGGGCCATGGTGATCTTCAATAGCGGGGAGCCGCCACCGATCTTCCTGTAATTTTCAATAACCTTTGGGGACCGGAAGTGGACGATGAGACGGGAGAGAAGCGGCTGCATGGGGAGCCGGATGATGTCGCGGTCGGAAAAGAGCCTGAGCAGGAAAGGACGGATCTGCTCCTCGTTTTCGGGGCCGCCCAGATTCAGGAGGATGACCGCGGTCTTGTCTGTCATGCGTTCTTTTTTCGGCTGTAGTTGTGCACCGCATCCACCAGAGCCCTGGCATGCGCCTCAGGCGTGGCGGGAAGGATCCCGTGCCCCAGGTTGAAGATATGTCCCGGAGCATCACCGGCCTTGTCCAGGATCTCCCGGACTCTCCGCTGTATCTCCGGGATGGGTGCAAACAGGGCCGTGGGGTCAAAGTTCCCCTGCACGGCAAGATCCGGACCCAGTATCCGCCGGGCCTCGTCAATCCCGATGCGCCAGTCTATTCCGATGACATCGGCGCCGGAATTTTTTATCCTGCCCAGGAGAGCGGATCCGGTTCCCACGTAGTGGATGACCGGGACGCCTTTTCTTTTCAGTCCCCGGATGACCTTTACGGTATAGGGGAGGTCATAGGTCTCGAAATCCTCGGGGGTGAGGATGCCGCCCCAGGTATCGAAGATCTGCACGGCCTGGGCCCCGGCTGCGATCTGAGCATTAAGGTAGCGGATCACGGTCTCGGTGATCTTGTCCATGAGCCGGGCATAGAGTTCCGGCTCCTGATAGATAAGGCTCTTGAAAGGGATATAGTTTTTGGACCCCCCACCTTCCACCATGTAGGAGGCCAGAGTAAACGGCGCGCCGGAGAATCCGATGAGCGGCACCCGGCCGGTGAGTTCCCGACGCAGAATCCGGATGGCCTCCATGACAAAAGGGACCGACTCCTCTGGATCGGGTATACGCAATGCCTCAATCTGTTTGCCGTTCCGTATGGGTTCGGCAAAAACCGGGGCCGGCGTGAAGTCAAGCGCCATGCCCATGGCCTCCACCGGAATCAGGATATCGGAAAAGAGGATGGCTGCATCCACATTCAGTTCGTTGACAGGGAGAAGCGTGGCTTCCGCTGCAAGCTCAGGGGTCTTGCACATGGTGAGAAAGTCCGCCTTTTCACGCAGGTCCCGGTAAGTTTTCAGGAACCTTCCCGCCTGGCGCATCATCCAGACCGGGGTCATCTCCACGGGTTCCCGCCTGCATGCCCTGAGAAAAAGATCATTGAATGCCATCTCATCCCCTTTCAAGGAGTTTGAAGATTATAAAACATCATAAACCCCTCACCCTCCCCTCTCCCCGCAGGGGAGAGGGCCACGCTTTTCTTTTCTTCTCTCCTCTCCCCTAAGGGGAGGATAAAGGTGAGGGGGCCCCTCTGTCGTCTGCCGTCCGCACACTGCGTTCAGCCTTCAGCCTTCTGATTTTACCGCCCACTTCTTTTACTGTTCTTCCGTCCTCTGCCCTCTGCCGTCTATTTATTATCTCCGGTCTTCTGCATCTTCACCGGAATATAATTGCAGAAGGGCTCCTCGGCCATATAGTCGTCGTAGACCGAATCGGCCCGGGCCCGGCATCCGCCGCATACGTTGATGTATTCGCAGACGCCGCATTTTCCCTTGTACTGCTTAAAATCCCTGAGGTCTTTAAAAAGCTGCGAGTTTTCCCAGATCTCCCTGAATTTCTGCTGCTTCACATTCCCGGCCGACCTCTGGAAGTAGCTGCAGGGCTTCACATTCCCGAAGCAGTCGATCAGGCAGATGGACTGCGCTGCTATACACCCCTTGGCCCCTCCGGTGGAAAACTTCAGAGTCCGCCGTTCGAAGCGGCTCCCGTCTTTCTTCGCGAGCTGAGGCACCAGCCGGTAGTAATGCGGGGCGCAGGTGGGCCGCATCAGGATATCCTTCTCCAACTTCTCCTGTTCATAGTGCCACTTGAGGATCTCCTCATAGTCCTCCTTGGAGATGAGCTCGGACATGATCTCCTCACCTCGGCCCGTAGGAACGATCATGAACATGTACCACGCCGTGGCCCCGATGGACTTGGCCAGTTTGAAGACATTGGCGATATCGTGCTGGTTCCTCTTGGTAAAGGAGGAGTTGATGATAAACTCGATCCCGTATTTCTTCAGCATCGCGGCTCCCCGGAGAATCCCGTCAAAAGAGCCGGGGCACGCCCGGAAATTGTCGTGGATCTCGGCCCTGGATCCGTCCAGGCTCAGGGAGACAATCCGGATTCCCGAGGACTTGATCTTCTCGCAGACCGTATCGTCGATCAGGGTCCCGTTGGTGGCCATGCACATGCGCAGCCCCTTGTCAGTCCCGTACCTGGCAATTTCGAAGATATCCTTTCTGAGAAGCGGTTCGCCGCCGGAGAGGACCAGTACGGGGCTGCAGAACTCGACGATATCGTCAATGAGCTTTTTACCCTCTTCTGTGGTGAAGTCCCCCTCCGAGGCCTCCATATCCGAAGAACAGCGGCAGTGCACGCACCGCAGGTTGCACCGCTGCGTGGTCTCCCAGGCAATCCACTTGGGGACAAATTCTTTCGGCATTGATCACTCCAAAGTTAAAACAGGCCTTTTTCTTTAATTTAATATGTGTATCACAAGACGGCGGCGAACTCAATCCCAAAGAGCCGGGTGATCGTAATAAATTTTTCACCGGAGCTGAAGCACGGGGCTTTCCGGGATAAGGGAGCAGGAAAAAACAGAGACCGGGGGTTATCCTTTTTCCGTATTCTTATCAGCAAGACCTTCCACAGGCTCAATATCCAGAGGCTGGGGCGCCGTCATGGAAATAAAAACCAGGGCCTCTTTGCCCGTGTTCCGCACGCCGTGGGCATGGCGTGCCGGGGCCAGGGCCACCATCCCCTCGCTCAGCCTGCATGGGGGAGTGTCCTTTTCCATCCAGTATTCCCCCTCCCCTTTCAGCACCACCCAGACATCATCGGAGCCGGGATGCTGGTGCGGGTAGATCTCTTCACCCGGACCCAGCCTCCAGAGGCTCCCCATGACATATGCATCCGCGAAGAGGACGATCCGGTTGGCCTCGGAAGGCATCTTATCCAGGAGCTCTTTGATGTTGAACAGGCGTCGGTTCATGATTACCAGATCCTGACTCTTGTCTTGATCCCCCGGTTTTCCAGGATGTCCTTGATATCAGGGGTATCCTCAAGAAAGAAATGGTCCACATTGTCCAGCGTGGTATGAAGTCTTGCTGAAAGTTCCTGAACATCCTGCAAGGTCTTGGGAAGTTCCTCGGAAGCAGCGGAGAGGTTCTTCATGGTCCTGCCCAGGTCCTCGGCCAGGTCCGGAGACTTCTGTTCCAGGTCGCCTGTCAATTTCTCCAGGCGGGCGAGGATCTGATTGAGATTTTCCGCGCTCTTCGGAGCCTCCTTGCCAAAAGCGGCAGTAAGCCTGTCGAAGTTTTGGATGGTCCTCTGGAGCGAATCCTTGTTTCCGGAGATCAGGGCACTGGCATCCAGGGCCAGTTTGTCGAGGTTCTTGATCGTCTCCTGGATTCTTCCGCTGTTGTCCGCCAGGGTTGCCACAATCTTGCTGAGATTATCCGGAAAGTTCGAGGCATCGAATCGTTCGATGAAGACCCCTACCTTGTCCACGAACTGGTTGATGTCAATGGCCTTGCTGGAATTGGTGATCACGTCCCCGGACTTGAGCGGTTCCGCAGTGCTTCCCGCCGGGATGATCAGTTCGAGGAAATTCTCACCGAGCAGGCTTTCCGGACGGATCCTGGCCATGACATCCCGTGGGACCTTGACGTCCCGCGGGAGCCGGATCCTGACCTCAGCCCGGTTGTCCTGGTAATCAAGCGACGTGATTTTCCCGAAGATCACCCCCTTGATCTTGACATCCCCACCCTTCTTCAGGCCGGTGGCGTCTTCGAACAGGACCGTCACCTCGGTCCCCCGGCCCAGGGAGAACGACTCCACTTTGTAGGCAAGGTAAAAGAACATCGCCATAGCGAGAAGCACGAACAGCCCTAATACCACGAATCGGTTCTGACCCATTTGGTTCTCCTTATCCCGCAGCCCTTAAAATCATGACGCACATGGATCTATTTTTTGCTTGAGACATCCCGGCCGTTCCCCGCACCCCTGCTTCCTGCTTCATCAAGGTCCTTGCATATCGGCGGCACGATCTGGATCGGCCCCTGGGCACGCCGGCTGAAAAACTGCCGGAGGACGTCGTTGTTCATGTTCATGATTTTATCTTTTTCTCCGAAGGCTATCAGCTTCCCCTGCCACAGCATCCCGATATAGTCTGCAATCTTGAAGGTGCTTTCAATATCGTGACTCACCACCACGAAGGTGCACTGGAGCCTCTGTTGCATTTCCAGGATCAGGTTGTCAATGGAATCCGCGGTCACGGGGTCCAGGGCCGAAGAGGGCTCGTCAAAGACCACGATGTCCGGCTCCATAACGATGGCACGGGCCAGGGCCGCTCTTTTCTTCATGCCGCCCGAGAGCTCGCTGGGCAGACGGCATTCGGAGTTCGGCATCCCGACCGATGTCAGCTTGTCCGAAACGATCCTTGAGATCTCTGCATTCGAAAGACGGGTATGCTCCCGGAGCGGGAAGGCCACATTCTCCCCCACGCTCATGGAATCAAAAAGCGCCCCATCCTGGAAAAGGACGCCGAATTTTTTGCGCACCTCATAGAGTTCATGGGTCGGGAGACTCGAGATCACATGGCCGTCCACGATGACATCTCCGCTGTCAGGTTTTACGATACCGACCATAAGTTTGATAAAAACGCTCTTCCCGGTCCCGCTCGGCCCGATGATCATGGTGATCTTCCCCTCGGGGATCTCGCAGGAGACATCATCCAGAACCACAAGGTCACCGAAGGATTTGTA
The DNA here is from genome assembly GCA_919901565.1 of bacterium. GTDB lineage: Bacteria > CG2-30-53-67 > CG2-30-53-67 > CG2-30-53-67 > CG2-30-53-67 > CG2-30-53-67. The sequence goes on along the minus strand of CAKKPE010000050.1, from coordinate 21,442 downwards.
CACATGGCGAAACTCGATCATGAACCCCTCTTACATGAACATCCATTCCGTTAGAAAGATATTGAAAAAAACCACTGCCGTGGACATCCGGACCACCGCCAGGTTCGTGGCCGCCCCCACACCGCGGGCCCCGCCCGAGGCCGTGTAGCCGCTGTAGCAGGAGACTGTGGCGATGATCCCGCCGAAGACAGCCCCTTTGATCATCCCCTTGTACATGTCCTGCATGGTAATGTTGGCAAAGACCAGGTTCATGAATGCATCCCCGTTCAGGCCGAGCTGGTAGACCGCAACCAGATAGGCCGAGAGCGTGCTCACAAAGTAGGCGACCACCACCAGGAACGGCATGACGAGTATGGCGCCTATCACCCTGGGGATGATCATGTAGGCGTAGGGATTGACCCCGATAACCTCCATGGCGTCAACCTGCTGGGTTATCCGCATGGTCGCGATCCGGGCGGCCATCTGTGTGCCGGCCTTGGCCCCCGTAATCAGTCCCGCAATCAGCGGGGAAAGCTCACGGATGTTGGCCACGGCCACGAACATCCCGACCAGGTTCTGCGCACCGAATTTCTTGAAGAAGATGAACCCCTCTACGCAGAGGTTCATCCCCACAAAGACCGACACCGGGGCCAGCACAAGCAGGGACCGGCTCCCTATGGTGTTCATCTCGTCGATCAGGTTGAGAAAATAAAACTTCTTGTAAAACAGGTTGCGGAATGTCTCCGCGACGAAATAGGCATACCTGCCGACCTCTGCAAAGAGGTATCCGAAAAGGCCCAGCACCTGTACGTTGACAACTTCCATGAGCCGCCTATATTTGAAAAAATCCTCAAATGGGACGGCAAAGTAAAAAGGCCCAGATGCAAGGCGCGCAAGTCCTGAGGAATGAGGCGTACTTACAGCTACGCTGCAATGACGAAGGACGCAGCGCAACGCCGCAGATGGACTTTTTACGAAGCCGTCATATATTAAACCCAAAGAACGCGGTGGTCAGAAAGTAATTCACCACCAGGATCGAAACCACTGAATGCACCACTGAATTGTTGGTGGCCTGGCCCACGCCTGCGGCCCCGCCGCTCGCGTAGAAACCCTGGTGACAGCTGATCACCATGATCAGCAGGCCGAAAATCGCCGCCTTGATAACACCGCCCATCACATCCATCATGTTCAGCCAGACAAAAAGGTTTCCCATATAGGCGCCGCTGTTCGATCCCTTGACCATCACCGCGATGATGTAGCCACCGAGTATTCCGGTGAAAGTCCCGACCAGGGTCAGAATGGGCGTGATAAAAAACCCGGCCAGAAGTCTCGGCACAATCATGGCCTTGAGGGGATCCACGGACATGACCTCCATGGCATCGATCTGCTCTCTGACCCGCATGGCCCCGAGTTCGGCAGCGGTCTCCGCCCCGGCCTGGCTCGCCACCATGACCGAGACCAGAACCGGCGCAAGTTCCCGGAACAGGGCCACGGAGAGGAGGCTGCTGGTCATGCCGGAGGCGCCGAATATGGAAAAGACCTTGAGGCTCTCCATGGCCACAACCGCTCCCATGGGGGCCAGTACGAAGAGGACCGGCACCATGCAGTGGACGCACATCCGCTGCATCTGCTCCAGCATCCTGACTGAATAGAATTTCGGCGTGAAAATAGCGGCCACGGATTCCAGAAAAAAGCCGGCCATCCTCCCGAGTACCGTTACAAAGGGGAAGTAGCGGGAAATCGTATGCAAAGCCCATTCCATATCCGACCGGCTCCGAAATAAAGAGAGTAATTTTCCGTGGACGTCCTTATATTATTATGAAAACTCTTGATTTGTCAATGGAAAGGACCTTTTTAGCCATCCGCTCCAATGAGCCGAATAACGCGGGTCCATATCAAGGCCCGTTTAAAAATTCCCGGCAGGAAAGATCACGTAAGAGGTTCTCCATGCTGCAGGAAACAAGAACCAGGGGAAAAAATATTTTATGATTCACATGGGAAGGTGTTTTTGGAAAAGGCTTTCCGGACGATCTTTACCCCGTCAGAGGCCTTGTGACCTCTAACGGGGTAAATGTAATAGACAATTTTTCTGCTCTAACCGGGTAAAGGCGTGGTGCAGGGTTCACCCTCGTCTGCGGTATACACTGAAAAGGCCGAGGATTCCGCTTCCGACAAGCAGCAGGGATGACGGCTCGGGTACCGGGACCATGGTCGCTATGCCCGAAAGCGTTGATTCATTCACCCTTATACTGCCGCCGAAAAGAGGATTCATGGTCAGATCAACCTGAAGCTTTAGGTCTGAGCCAAGCGCCTCAAGGACCGGGCCCGTAAGTCTGAACTGGAGGATTTGGCTCTTAAGGACCGTGTCGGCATGCCTGCTTAAGAAGACACGTCTCCCCATGAAGATGGAATTCCCCGAAGTTCTTATCACGGACATGCCAAGGGTCAAATCGTCTGGATGAGCATCCAATGTCCCGAGATTGATATCGGCATTGATGGTCAGTATGGCGGAATCGATTGTGAAAGACTGTGTGGCCGTTTCTCCGTCCGAGTCCGCCGGAACAATGACATTATCATTGAGCACATGCACATAACTTGGACTCCCGGGGTTGATCACGCTATCCGAGAAGGTGAGCGGAACCGCCTCCGAGATGCTGCTGAGGCATGGCAATAATATACATGCCAAAACCAGTAGAGACTTTTTCGCAAAATTTTTCATCATTTCGCCCCCCCCCCTGATTGGCCGGGCCGTATGGTGCAACCCGAACCGGTTTAATTTATTGAATCTCACACATAGAGCGCATAGAGAACCTATCCCGCTCTACGGTTCTGTGTATTAGTGGTAAATTTCATCAAAAGGTCACAAAAAAAATGCATTTTTTTAAAATATTTTTCCGCCCAAACAGCCGTTGATGCTGATTATCCTGCAACTCATTGAATCATTGATAATTTTAAAAAAGATGGTATCGGTATACCAGAACCGGAGAGAGGTTCTTTCCGGAATAAAAAAGCTCGTTTTCCATCAGAGTGCCATGAAAAAATGGATAGTTTCAAAAAAAATATTTATAAAAGGCCCTGCTTTTTTTCCGAATTAATGGATTTCGCCGGCATCTTCCGCTCCTTCTTGTTCATCTACGCATCCGCAAAGGTCATCTCTTCACTCCCGGATTTCCAGCCTGATTGAACAACCCGCCCGGACCCTTCCCCGAACGTGTTCCTGAAGATTCGGTTGACAGGCGGCTCCGGGACATAGTATGAAATAACCATCCGGTCTTTTTTTTAGTAATCCATATCCTGCGATGATGAAGGAGGGCCCATGAAAAACATTGTCCTGTTCGTTATGATGCTTTGCCTTATCATGTCCGCGGCCTGCGGCAAGAAAGAGGAAACCAAGGTCTATTCAACGCCCGAAGGCAAGGTGGAGGTCACGAGGAAAGGTGACGGGAGCGCCCATGAGATGACGGTCAAGACTGAAGATGGAACGGCAACCATGAAGATAGGGAACGACACGATTCCCGCGGATTTGGGTGTGCCGATATACCCCGGCGCGACGCAGGAACAGGGAGGGACAGTAAGCATGACGGGAATGGACAAGGCGGGAGGAAAGGGCTTTTCTTCTACGGTCCTTTTTTCCAAGGACCCCATCGACCTGGTGTCTGCGTTTTACAAGGAGAAGCTGAAAGGGGATGATCCGAAGACATACGAGATGGCCATGCCGGACGGGAAGATGGTGAGTATCGCCATGGATAAACAGGGAAGCGCCACACACATTATGCTGGTCGAAAACAAGGAAAAGAAAGGGACCCAGATCCAGATCACCCGGTCGCAGAAGGGTGAGAACTGAATTTTATTCCCACTCGATGGTGCTCGGCGGTTTGGAGGAGATGTCGTAGGCCACGCGGTTGACCCCTTTGACCTCGTTGATGATCCGGTTGGAGATGCGGGCCAGGAGATCATAGGGTAACTGGACCCAGTCGGCGGTCATGCCGTCCTGGCTCGTGACTGCCCGCACGGCAATCACGTGCTCGTAAGTCCGCTCGTCGCCCATGACCCCCACGGTCCGGATCGGAAGGAGCACGGCAAAGGACTGCCAGATCTGCCGGTAGAGCCCTGCTGCCTTGACCTCCTCGATCACGATGGCATCGGCCCTGCGCAGAATATCGAGGCGATCCCGGGTGACCTCCCCGAGTACGCGCACGGCCAGACCCGGGCCCGGGAAAGGCTGGCGGAAGAGGATCTCATCGGGGATCTCCAGCTCCTTGCCTGCCAGCCGGACCTCGTCCTTGAAGAGCTCCCTTAAGGGTTCGATCAGCTTGAGTTTCATGCGTTCAGGGAGCCCGCCCACGTTGTGGTGGCTCTTGATGGTGGCCGACGGACCTTTGAAGGAGACGCTCTCGATTACGTCCGGATAGAGTGTCCCCTGGGCCAGGAAATCGACCTTGCCGAGCTTGCCCGCCTCTTCTTCAAAAACCCGGATGAACTCGTTCCCGATGATCTTGCGCTTCTTCTCAGGATCGGTGACCCCGGCCAGTTTTTTAAGGAACCTCTCTGCGGCATCCACAAAGACCAGAGGGATGCGGAACTCGTCACGGAACGCCTTGACCACTTTTTCGGGTTCGTTCCGCCGGAGCAGTCCGTTGTCCACAAAGATGCAGGTGAGCCGGTCCCCGATGGCCCTGTGGATCAGCACGGCGGCAACCGAGGAATCCACCCCTCCTGAAAGGGCGCAGATCACCTTCCCATTCCCCGCACGGGCCCGGATATCGGATACGGCCTGTTCCACAAAGGAATGCATGGTCCAGTTGGGCCCGCACCCGCAGATCCGATAGGCGAAGTTCTTGAGTATCTCCATGCCCTGGGGGGTGTGGGCCACTTCGGGATGGAACTGCAGGGCATAATAACCCCGTCCGGCATCGGCCATCGCGGCCACCGGCGAGTTCGGTGTGCCGGCTATGGGGGAGAAACCCTGCGGCGGCGCATCGATCCGGTCGCCGTGGCTCATCCATACCCGGAGACGTTTACCCAATCCGGAAAAAAGATCGGACTCTGCCAGAAGTTCCAGTTCGGCCGCGCCGTATTCACGGTGCAGAGCAGCGGCGACCCTGCCGCCCAGCATGTGTGTCATCAACTGCATGCCGTAGCAGATGCCGAGGATGGGGATGCCCAGGCCGAAAATCCCCGGGTCAGGGAGCGGGGCCCCGGGATCTGCCACACTGGAGGGGCCGCCTGAGAGGATCAGGCCCGAAGGGCTGAAGGCACGGATCCCATCCAGGGGCTCGGAAAAAGGCCGGATCTCGGAGTAGACCTTGAGCTCGCGGATACGGCGGGCGATCAGCTGCGTATACTGGGACCCGAAATCGAGGATAAGAATTTTTTCCTGCTTTGCCGGCATGGCTTATTCAGTCTCTTTCGTGTTTAAGTTGAATCACGCAGAAATTGGAAATCAAAAAGTTTTCTTGCACACATTTAAGAATCAAAGATAAAAAATCAAAATGACAAATCAAAATATAAAAATGGCGCCGCCTCTTAAAGCATGCCTAAATTCAGGACATGAGATCCTAAACAGGTAAGACGCCAAAGCACCCGATTACGAATGATTCTACAGATCTCTCCTTTCTATCGCACGTCGATAACATAGCGCCATAAAAGAGCAAATCTTAGAACCCGTCTTGAATACTCATTTTTGACCCTTACTCTGTCATTTTGATTTTTGATTCTTTATATTTAATTTCTATAGCCGCTCAGCTTTCTTACGAAAGAACCTTTATTCACGCTCTGTTTGTAAAATGATTCGATGGAGCTGTGCAATCAGCGATGGTTACTCCAGGCGGTAGTTGGGGGCCTCTTTGGTGATGATCACGTCATGGACATGGCTCTCTCGGAATCCGGCAACCGTGATGCGGATGAATTCCGCCTTCTCCTGCAGTTCGGGAAGGGTTCGGCATCCGCAATAGCCCATTCCGGAACGGAGCCCTCCCACAAGCTGATAGATACTCTCCGAAAGGGACCCCTTGTAGGGGACCCGGCCTTCGATCCCCTCAGGGACCAGTTTCCTCTCCAGGGTCTCGTGCTCCTGGAAATACCGGTCCTTGCTTCCCGAAGACATGGCCCCGATGGAGCCCATGCCGCGGTAGACCTTGTAGCTTCGCCCCTGGAAGAGCACGGTCTCTCCTGGGCTCTCTTCCACGCCGGCCAGAAGCCCGCCGATCATGACCGAATCGGCCCCGGCCACCATGGCCTTGGTAATGTCCCCGGAATACTTGATCCCCCCGTCGGCAATGATCGGCACATGAGCGTCGCGGGCCACTCTGGCGCAGTCCATGATCGCCGTGACCTGGGGGATCCCGGCCCCGGCTACAACCCTGGTGGTGCAGATGGAGCCCGGCCCGATCCCGACTTTTATGGCATCGGCACCCGCCTCGATCAGGTCCCTGACCCCCTGGGCCGTGGCCACATTCCCGGCCACCAGATCCCTGTCCGGATAGACCTTCTTAACCTGCCGGACGGTTTCGAGCACACCCTCGGAATGGCCGTGGGCGGTATCCACGCACAGCACGTCCACGCCGGAGCGGACCAGTGCCTCTGCGCGCATCAGGGCCTCCTCGCCCACACCGATGGCGGCGCCCACACGGAGCCTGCCCAGATCATCCTTGCAGGCATTGGGGAACTTCATTTTCTTTTCGATATCCTTGATGGTAATCAGCCCCTTGAGGTTAAAATCATGATCCACGACCAGGAGCTTCTCGATCCGGTGCTGGTGAAGGATCTCCTTGGCCTCCTCCAAGGTGGTCCCTTCAGGGGCCGTAACCAGGTTCACCTTGGTCATGACCTCGGAGACCTTGTGGTCGAGACGGGTCTCGAACCTGAGATCCCGGTTGGTCAGGATCCCGACCAGACGGGGCCCCCGGGTGACGGGGACCCCGGAGATGCGGTATTTCTCCATGATGGCAAGGGCCTCGTGGATCCTGCGGTCCGGCTCGATGGTGATGGGGTCCACGATCATCCCGCTTTCGGATTTCTTGACCTTGTCGATCTCCATGGCCTGCCGCTCAATGGACATGGCCTTGTGTATGAAGGCAATGCCCCCCTCCTGGGCCAGGGCGATCCCCAGTCTCGCCTCGGAAACCGTGTCCATGGCCGCGCTCACGATGGGAATGTTCAGCCGGACCCGGCTGGTCAGCCAGGTTGAGGTGTCCGTATCCTTGGGGAGTACATTGGAGCGGGCCGGCACCAGAAGCACATCGTCGTAAGTCAGTCCAAGCCGGATCTGTTCGTGGTTCATCTTGATTTTGTCCTTATCCAGGAGAGCGGATGCTTTATGAATAGGAGCCCGCCCATCCCTCTCTTGAGGCCTCCCCCTGTGCTGGCTGCGGCTTATACATATACAAAAAAGCAAGTAAATTAACATAGAAAATTAACATACAAGGATTCTTCCGTCAAGAAGGAAATCCCGTAATTGACAAACATATTGCAGTTGTTTAGAGTACCTCCTGCAGGCGGAATAAGAAGAATCCCGTAACCCCGGTGAAGAAACATGCAGGACCGTCGTCATAAAGTCGATCAGCCCGTATACACGGACCCGGTTGAAGGTGTATTCTACTCCCTATGACCTTAAAAATCCTAAGAAAGAAGATCCTTTTACCCCTGATCCTGGCGTTTGCCCTGATTCTCCTGATCGTCTCGATTCAGGCCACGCTTCAACGGATACTTCCCCCCCATACGATCACGAACTGGGTCGCCCGAATCATGGAAGAGAAGCTTTCCGTGCAGACCTCCATAGAGGATGTGAGCCTGAGCGTCATTCCGTGCCCGTCCATACGGATGCACAACATCCGGTTCTCGGATCTGAAAACAGGTACGGATTGGATCCGGGCTGAATCCCTGGAGGTCAAACTGAAATTTTTCCCACTTATTCTCGGCAAGGCCCTTGCTTACAAAATCTATCTGAACCGCCCGGAGATCCTGGTCCGGAGAGACGAGCATGGGAAATGGCTATTCATGGGCCATTCTCCTGCCGCCCCTGCGGAACATGAGATCAAAGAAAACGGATCCGCTCTTTCGCTGCAAACAACCATCAAAAGCATTTTCTTCAAGGACGCATCCTTTGTGATCATGGACCAGCGGGACCCATCCGGAAGGCCCCATCTTGTGCTTCAGGAAGTATACGGCTCCCTGAGAAGGACTTCCGGGGAGGCCCCCATCCAGTTAAGGGTCAAAGCACAGTTCCCGCACAGGCTCCTCGAGCTGAATTCCTTTTCCATGAACGGGGAGATTGATTTGGGAGCAGGGCCATGGGACCTCCGGTATTTGAAGCTCAATGCCGACCTTGCCATATCCCGGATGCCGGCGAAGATATCCAGTCCCTATCTGCTGGAGTTTCTCGGCATCCAGCAGATCTCCGGAGAGACCGGCCTTAAGGCCCATTGCACGCTTAACCCTGACAACGAGCTCGACATGTCCGGAGAACTCTCGCTTGAAAATTTCCACTTTCTCGCCGACCGGTATGCCACTCAGCCCCTGAAGGGAAAAGAGGCGGTCGTGAGTTTCTCTCTCCACAGAGGGGAAGGGATCGTCAGTGTCAACCACCTGGACCTCCGGCTGGGTGAGATCTCGGCCTGGGGGCACGGCATCTGGACCGGCGACCTGAACGGGAAACCCTGGTACGGAATCTCCCTGCACGCATCGAATCTCTCCTTTGACGGACTGCGGGGGTACCTTCCGGACCGGCTCCTTTCTGAAGACATAGCACGCTCTGTCCGAAATGCCGTTTCAACCGGAAGCATGGACATCCCTTTGCTTGAGATCACGGCATCCGGTCAATCGCCCTCGGGCACGGCTTTAAAAAGCGCCGCCGGTGAAGGTCTTGCAGGATACGAAAAGCATTTCTCCATCAAGGTGGCCTTTCATGATTTCGGTCTTAAACAGGGCGGAAACCTCCTCCCTCTAACGTCGATCAACGGGGGAATCTCCGTGGACCAGGAGTCCGTACAGTTCATGGACATGAGCGGAAGCTACGGAAACTCCGATTTCAAGAGGATTACCGGAACTTTTTCCCGGACCATGGCCGGAGAAACGGACCTCGGCATCGATGCAGGCCTGAACCTCAAGGAGATCCAGGACCTGAGCATGCAATTACCCGAAGCCCTGCGCAATACCCTCCCCCTATCCCACATCCGCCAGTTCGTGGGATATGCCGGCATACAGATCCGCCTGCTCTCTTCAAAAAGCCAGAATGCGCCGGTTTCACTCCAGGGGATCGTAGACCTGGATGGAGCGGGGTTCGCCTTTCCCCTGTCTCCCTTCTCGATCTCCGGGATACAGGGGAGGCTTAACTTCAAAGAGAACGAGGTCCTCCCCTTCTCACTGAAGGCAAAGATCGGCAATCTCCCGAGCCTGATCGAGGGGATGGCCTCCAGGGTCGCCAGCAGCGATCCCTACCTCCGATTAAAGATCTCGGCCAACCCCACGGAACAGGATCTCAGCTCATGGTTTCCCCTGCTCAGCGGGATACTGAAGATCAGCAATGAGAACCCTGGACTCACCCTACTGCTCGACGGCACCCCCGGAGACATGAATATTGATACCAGCCTGGACCTGACCAGGACATCTTTTACTCTGTCGGACTGGATGTCAAAGACCGCGGGCACCAGCAGCCGTTTTGCTTTTACCGGCCATGTCCTGAACGGAAAGCAGATGATCATCCGGAAGGGGGAATGGAAACTCGCCGGCGAATCCCTCCTCTTTACAGGCAGCGTCCAGGACAGCGAGGCGCTCTCCATCACGCTCGATATCAGGAACGCGGCGGTTTCCATGCAGTCTCTCTCACAGGTTTTCCCTGTTTTCTCCGGATCTCCGCCCAACGCCAGTGTGTCAGGGGATCTCACACTTTCTTACAGGCCCAAGGATAAAGACCCCGTGGACGTAAAAGGGGACCTTGTCCTGAATCATGTCTCGGCCCATCCCCGCATCAGCCCCTGGACGTTCCGTAATACAGCCGGGACCCTGCATTTTGCCGGGCAGGAGGTTTCGGCCAAGGGGATCCTGTGCGAATGGGGGAATACGCCCCTTTCCCTGGACCTCAAGATCCCGAGGATGGGTTCTACGGAACCGGAACTCCGGATCGCTCTCCATGACCTGGACCTGGCCCCTCTTGAAAAGGAGTTTTTTTCAGCCGATAACACCTCTCAGAAGATCGACAGGGCTGCCTGGAAGAAACCCCGGTTCAAGGCCGATCTCACCATGGACAAGGTCCGATACAAACAATATGAACTGCAGGACTTCCTGGCCGGGCTGATCATGAAAGACGGGGTGCTGACGATCCCATCCTTCACCACATCCGGCCTGGCGGGTACGGCAACAGGCAAGGCAAGCGTGGACTTCCTTTCCGCGGAGACCCCGGTATTCCAGGCCGAGACGCAGATCGCCGGAGTAAGCGCCGAAAAATACCTCCAGCTTTTCCCGGGCAACCGCACCTTCTATGCCGGCGAGATCAGCGGATCCATCCGGGTGGGAGGCAACTTCTACAAGTCTCTCGAAGAAACGTCCCGGGAAATGACCGGAGGGGCCCACCTGCTGATCCGCTCCACACGGGAACGCAATTATCTGTTCAATCTCATCAAGGAGATCATCAGCCGGGTCGAGATCATGGCAGGAAGGAAGGACGAACTCTTTCTTATCCTTGAGTACGACACCATGGGCGGGGACTTCACCATCCATGACGGAAAGTTCCACTCGACGAACTTCACCATCAAACATTACAACACGTTCGATGTCTCAGGATTGACGCTGGACAAGCTGACTGCAGCGGTCCCCATCCGGGTGAAATACAATATCAGAGCGGCAGGGAGCTATGATTTCCTCAGTTCGGACATCGACTGTTACATCATGGCCCAGCCTTTCTCTCTGGCCACCTATATCGTCAAGAAGGTTCCGATCGCCGGCAAGATGCTGACCGGCAAGGATGAAAGCCTCTATGCGGTTTATTATCATTACACTGGGCTTACTTCCAACACGTTCCGGGGTAAAAAAGAAGCGGCCCGGATGAAGAGCACTTCTTTCAAAGAGATCCCGAAACCAGTCAGGGACACCCTGATCAGGCAGGACTGAAGGCGGGAACATCTTTGGATGACCCCCTGCATAAGTTTTAAGCATCTTTTCGTTCCCGGGTATAAATCGTAAGCAGACTCTGCTCATCCTTGCAACCGTCTAATAATTAAGATAAATTAATCCCAGGGTTGCCCGAGGCCCAGGCTGGGTGACTAAAAAATAAGCGGATGCTGAAGAGGTCATCCTGGAAGGATGGTGTACCTATGGGATTTCCTGTTATTTATTAAGCGGTTAACTTTCTAACGCAAAAAGGGGAAATTGGCATCCAGGTTGCAAAGACTAAAAAAGAAATCCTGTGCTTAAAAGCCGTCTCCTTGTTGCGGAAGATTATGCAATGTTCATGCAGCCAGGCAGAGAGGGAATGCGCTCTGATGAAAGAATCCCGATTGGAGGGTGTGATAAAGACTTTACAAAAAAACAGGTTCTGTGATATTTTCTGACCTCTTCATCCGGCTTTTATTCCATGGGGACAAACTAAGGAGACTCTTATGAAAAAGGTGGAAGCGATCATCAAACCCTTCAAGCTGGAAGAGGTCAAGGATGCATTAAATGAAATAGGGATACAGGGAATCACCGTCAGTGAAGTCAAAGGGTTCGGGAGACAGAAAGGACACACGGAGTTGTACCGCGGCGCAGAATACGTGGTTGACTTCCTCCCCAAGATCAAGATTGAAATCGTCATGGAAGATGATCTGGTCATGCAAGTGGTGGATACCATCCGTCAAACCGCGAACACCGGAAGGATCGGGGACGGAAAGATATTTGTGATCCCGGTGGAGGAGGTCATTCGCATTCGGACAGGCGAAAAAGGGAAAGACGCCCTATGAATTTAGATTTTACAATTATCTCTCAGAAAGGAGATCAGCAATGACACCCCAAAAGGTTTTAGAGTATGCCAAGAAGAATAATGCAAAGATGCTGGACCTTCGATTCATGGATTTCCCGGGACTGTGGCAGCACTTTTCCGTACCAATCAGCAGACTCGAACTCTCTGTATTTGAGGAGGGATTAGGATTTGATGGGTCCAGTATCCGGGGATGGCAGGCCATCCATGCCTCGGATATGCTGGTATTGCCGGACCCCGAGACGGCGGTCATGGACCCCTTTACGGAACACCCCACCCTCATCATGAACTGCAATATTGTGGACCCGATCACCAAGGAACGCTACTCCAGGGATCCGAGATATATCGCCCATAAGGCCGAGGCCTATCTTAAATCCACGGGAATCGGGGATACGGCCTATTTCGGCCCGGAAGCGGAGTTCTTTATCTTCAACGATGTCCGATATGACCAGAATCAGCACTGCGGTTACTATTTCCTGGATTCCGACGAGGGAATCTGGAATTCAGGCCGGGACGAAAAACCGAACCTCGGATACAAACCCCGGTACAAAGAAGGGTATTTCCCTGTCCCTCCCACGGACAAATATCAGGACATCCGGACGGAGATGAGCCTGGTGCTTGAACAGATGGGCATTGAGATCGAGGCCCAGCACCATGAGGTGGCCACAGCCGGACAGGCCGAGATCGACATGAAATTTGCCCCCCTGTCCAGGATGGCGGACCAACTGCTGCGGTTCAAGTATGTCGTCAAGAATGTCGCTTACAAACACGGCATGACCGCTACCTTCATGCCCAAGCCGATCTTCGGCGACAACGGTTCAGGCATGCATGTCCATCAGTCCATATGGAAGGAAGGCAAGCCCCTGTTCTCCGGCAACGGGTACGGCGGGCTGAGCGATATGGCCCTCCATTACATCGGCGGCATCCTGAAGCATGCGGCAAGCCTGGTGGCCCTGACCAACCCCACCACCAACTCTTTTAAACGGCTCGTGCCGGGGTATGAAGCTCCGGTGAACCTGGCCTATTCTTGCAGGAACCGGAGCGCCGCCATCCGGATTCCCATGTACTCGGCCAACCCCAAGGCCAAGCGTGTAGAGGTCCGCTTCCCGGATGCATCCTGTAACCCCTACCTGGCCTTCTCGGCCATGCTCATGGCGGGACTGGATGGAATCGAGAACAAGGTCGATCCAGGAGACCCCCTGGACAAGAACATCTATGATCTTGCCCCGGAGGAATTGGCCGGGGTCCCATCGGTTCCAGGCTCCCTGGACGCTGCCATGAAGGCGCTCGAAGAAGACCACGAATACCTTCTCAAGGGGGATGTCTTCACTCAGGACGTGATCGACACCTGGATCTCTTACAAGCAGGAGAATGAGATCGATCCCGTCCGCATGCGTCCGCATCCGTACGAGTTCTACCTTTACTATGACATATAAACTCTGAATTCCTCTCCGGCGGACACTGATGTGTCCGCCGGGAAATATCCCCGTCCGCGCATATGACTTTTTCTTCTTAATGATCTCATGTCAAGATACCTGTCTTCGAGAAACTCAGAAAAACAATTCCAATATTTTTAGTTTGTGCTTTACTTTTTGAAAAAACGTGGTATATTTCTTGCTTGGTAACAAACGGTTAAGAAATTTTTGTTTGGAATCCATTATAAAAGGAGGTGACACATGATGAAAAAATCCACAATCTTATTGTCCTTGATGGTCAGTCTGCTTCTCGTAATCGGTCTCTTCGGGCTGAGTGCATGCAAAAAAAGCGCCGAGGAACAGGCCCAGAACGCGATGGAGAAAGCTGGACAGACGGTTCAGGATGCAGGATCGGCCATTGAGGAAAAAGCCGCCGAAATGGAGAAACCCGCAGAGGATCAGGCTCAGAACGAGATGGAGAAGGTTGGACAGGCGGTTCAGGATGCAGGATCGGCCATTGAGGAAAAAGCCGCCGAAATGGGGAATCCCGAAGAAGCAGGTTCAGCACCTGCTGAACAAACAGCTCCTCAGGCAGAAACCCCGCCGAGCCAGGAGGCCCCTGCAAGTGCAACTAATCCTGACACAGAGGCAGGCCAGATGCTGAAAGACGCAGGTCAGAAGATGGAAGATGCAGGCGAAGCTATGCAAGAGAAAGCCACTGAAACCGGAAAGTAGTTAGAACAAAAGATCGAAGAAAAGATGCCGGCCGTGCCTGGAGCCGGTAACTGAACCGAAATAACCTAAAGCTCATAATCATTGTTTGATGAAGAGGGGCGCTATAGAATAGACGCCCCTCTTTTTTTGTGATCTGATCATTTATGAAGATGCATCTTGACAAATTCTGAAAAATAGATATAATACCATTATGATTATTTGAACTATATTAATATTGCTATATAAACCATTATAAAATATGGAGATTTTATATGAATTGCCCAAAATGTTCGTCAAAGATGTATAAGACCAGCCTCACGTATGAATCCAATGGCATGAACAATTTCTCTGTCCTGAGCGACGATTTTTTCTATAAATGCCTGATGTGCGGTCATAATCATTTTATGACAGGCCTGGGCCCAAAGAAGACCTTTATCAACGGGCAGAAGATCAAGGGCGTTTTGGTAGATGCGGATTAGGCGGGTTTCCTCATCAGCGGGTTTCCGGGTGATGCTGGAACCTGCATTTTTCCTTGGTGTCAGGGCATTTTAAAAGGCAAGGCTCCATGTGTATGACCACATCCGAGTTCTTGATCGCAGCCTGGATCTCTTTTTCAATATGATCCGTAATCCTGTGCGCCTCGGCAAGGCTCAGATCCTTACAGGTCACGAGGTGAAGATCAATCAGCTTCATGGATCCTGAGCGTCTCGTTCTCATCTTGTGATATTCAATGATTTCCGGTGAGTGGCTGAGAATGATCCTGTTGATATCTTTCTGAATATCCTCGGGTATATATTTATCCATCAGGACATCTGTGGACGAACGAAAAATCCGGAAGGCCGAGTAAATCACCCAGAGCCCGATCAGAATCCCGATGATCTGATCGAAGATGATCTTGCCTTGCCACTGAGCAAGGACCAGGGCGATCACCACACCGGTATTGGTGTAGGTATCCATGGCAAAATGAAAGGAATCGGCCTGCAGGAGCGGAGAGTCGGTCTCCTTCCCGACCCTTGCCAGTCTCCTCCCCACCCAGAAACTGATAATGCTGGAGCAGATCATCACCAGTATTCCGGCATCGAAGTCAGGAACCCTGTGAACGAAAATCACCTCCCGGACTCCTTCTCCGATCAGGATCAGGCCCATGATCCCAAGAAACAGGCCCTGGAGCAGTGAGGCGATATTCTCAATTTTTCCATGTCCATAGGGATGGTCCTTGTCAGCCGGCTGGACCGATTGTTTCATGGAGAGAAAATTGATGGTCGAGACAAGTACGTCCATCATGGAATCCAAACCGGCCGAGAGCATCCCCAGAGAGTGGAACATCAGCCCAGTGGAAACCTTGAACACAGAGAGGAAAATCGCCGCAGCGACTGAGAATCGCGCGGCCTTCATTTTTTTTTGTTCGTCAGCAAACGTCATGATCCCCTCTCCCCGGTTCTCTATCCGGGTACCCCTGAAAACGATAAGCTAAAGGTCTCCGCGCTCCAGATCCAGGAGCCGCTGTTTGATCTGCAATCCAGCGCTGAAACCGCCAAGGGTGCCGTCTTTCGCAATAACCCTGTGGCACGGAACCAGGATGGGGACAGGATTGGCCGCGCATGCAGCTCCGACGGCCCGGCATGCCGGGGGATTCCCTATCCGCCCTGCAACCCACTGGTAACTTCGTACCGTTCCGTAGGGGATTTCAAGCAAGACCCTCAGCACACGCTGCTGAAAAGGAGTCATCCCGCCAAGATCTATTTTCGAGCGGAATTTATGGATCCTCCCTTTGAAGTAATTCTCCAGTTCTCTTGCTGTTTCCTGCAATCGATCATCGTCCCGAACAGGCTTTATATGGGAAGCAGTCACGGCCTTCTCAAAAAAGTCCTGGAATGCGTTTTCCTGCAATGAAACCCTGCAGATCCCTCTTGCCGTGGAAAAGAGGCCCAGAGTTCCGAAAACCGCAGGAACACGGGTATAATACAAAAAGGACTGGGATGCCATAAGAATCCTGATTCAAGTTTACCCCAAGTTAGCATAAAAATTTGATATCTCACAATGATTTTTGAATGACACCCGCAAAAGCTCCGCCCCGAAGACCTTTCCAAAACGTTTTGACCTTGACACGTCTTCACCCCTATTATATATTTCATCATAATTTTATTGTTATATTGGAGGTATCGTTCATGAAAGTCATTCTCAGGGAGGATGTTGAAAATCTCGGGAAGATCGGTGATCTGGTGCAGGTCAAACCCGGCTATGCACGGAATTATCTGATTTCGCAGGGGAAGGCCTCCGAGGCCACGGTCCGTAATGTCAAGGTGCTTGAACATCAGAAGAAACTGGTGCAGGACCGGATCATGAAGACCATCAAGTCTGCCGAGGCCCTTGCACAGAGAATAGCGTCCATTTCCGTGACCCTTTCACAGAAGGTGGGCGAAAACGACCGCCTCTTCGGTTCGGTCACGACCATGCACATTGCGGATGCCTTGAAGGAAGAAGGGATTGAAGTAGACAAGAAGAAGATCCTTCTGGAAGAACCGATCAAGCAACTCGGAGTCTATAGCGTCCCCATCAAGCTGCACACAGATGTGACTGCGAATCTCAAGGTCTGGATCGTAGAAGAGAATTGATGTCTTCCTGGATGTTTCAATCATTAATTGAACGGAAAGATTCGCCATATTCTTCTCAAAAAACCTGATTGATTCGTGAGGAAACAAACATTGCTCCCATCCGGAGATATCCTGGAAAAGGTCCCTCCTCAGAACATTGAGGCTGAACAGGCCGTGCTGGGGGCGATCCTGCTTCAGAACACGGCCATGAACAAGGCCCTGGAGCAGATCGTCAGTTCCGATTTCTATAAGAGCGCCCACCAGAAGATTTTTTCCGCGATGACCCAGATGAACGTGGCCGGAGAGGCCATAGACCTGGTTACCCTCCGGGAGTACCTATCGCGGAAGGACCTGATAGAAGGCGTGGGCGGAACAGCGTATCTTTCACTGCTGACCGATGTCGTCCCTACCGCAGCAAACATCCAGCATTATATCCGTATCGTCAAGCAGAAATCCATCGCACGCAGACTGATCCATGTAGCCACGGATATCGTACGCGAGGGCTTCAGTGAGGGGCAGAGCGTGGAACAGCTGCTGGAGTCCGCGGAAAAACGGATCTTCGAAATCTCGGGCGAGAACATCCGGCGGGGTTTCGTGGACATCCGCAGCATCCTCAAGGACAGTTTTGAGGTCATCGAGCGCCTCTACGAAAAACAGGAGCTGGTCACCGGCGTTCCCAGCGGCTTTACAGACCTGGACATCAAGACATCGGGATTCCAGCCATCGGACCTGATTGTCGTCGCAGGGCGGCCCTCCATGGGGAAGACCTCTCTCTGCCTGAACATCGCCCAGTACGCTGCAATCAGGACAAAGAAGCCCGTGGCGATCTTCTCCCTGGAGATGTCCAAGGAGCAGCTAGTCATACGCATGCTCTGCGCAGAGGCCAAGGTGGACGCCCACCGACTCCGCACCGGCCAGCTTGGAAAGTCCGACTGGCCGAGACTGACGAGAGCGGCGGGAGAACTCTCAGAGGCGCCTATCTTTATCGATGATACGCCGGCCATTTCCATTCTGGAGATGCGGGCCAAGAGCCGAAGGCTGACCATGGAACACGGCATCTCCATGATCATTGTGGACTATCTGCAGCTGATGCGCGGGCAGACCTCTTCTGAAAGGCGGGAGCAGGAGATCTCCGAGATCTCCCGTTCACTCAAGGCCCTGGCCAAGGAACTGAATATCCCGGTCATCGCCCTGTCCCAGCTCAACCGGGGTGTGGAGGCGCGGCAGGATAAAAAACCCATGCTGGCGGACCTTCGCGAATCCGGGGCCATCGAACAGGATGCAGACGTCATCCTCTTTGTCTATCGGGATGAGGTCTATAAAGAGACCGAGGAGAACCTGGGCAAGGCCGAGATCATTATCGGGAAACAGAGGAACGGGCCAACGGGAACGGTTTCCCTCCACTTTGAAAAGAAATATACCCTGTTTCAGAATTACAGCCCGCGGGAACAGGAAAAGGACTATGCCGAGTCCACGTCCCACTATAGCTGAAATCAACCTGCAGGCCCTGCAGCATAATCTTCATCAGGTCATGAGGTTGACCGGCGCTGAAAGAAAGATTCTGGCTGTAGTCAAGGCTGACGCCTACGGGCACGGCGCCGTTGAAATCAGCCGGGCGCTGGAACGGGAAGGGGTCCGGTTCCTCGGCGTGGCCACTGTGGAAGAAGGGATTGAACTCAGGCAGGCGGGCATTGATGCATCCATCACGGTTTTAGGGGGGGCCTTCCCCGAACAGCACGGCCTTCTGCTGGACTGGAAGCTATCCCCTGTACTTTACCATCTTCCATGGGCCGAAGAATTATCCCGAACGGTCCAGGCCCGGGGAGAGAAGATCGCAGTCCATATCAAGGTGGACACCGGCATGGGACGCCTGGGTTTGAACCCGGAAGAAGCCCAGGCGGCCATCCCGAAGATCGCCAGTCTCCCGGGCCTGAGCGTGGAGGGGGTTATTTCCCATTTCGCCGATGCGGACCTGGAGGACAAGGCTTTTACAGAAGGACAACTCGGGAAATTCCTGGTGCTTCGGGAGCATCTTTCTGGTATCGGGCTCCGTATACCCTTCTGGCACATCTCCAACAGCGCGGCAGTCATGGATTTCCAGCCGGCGCTTTTCAATATGGTCCGGCCCGGGATCATGTTGTATGGATATATGCCGTCGGATTCATTTCCAGGCAAGGTGGAATTGCAGCCGGTCCTTTCATGGAAGACCAGGATCATCCATCTCAAGGAAGTCCCGGCCGGGACCCCGCTCAGCTATGGGCGCACTTTTGTGACCCGGCGGAAGAGCCGAATTGCCACCCTTGCCGTGGGATACGCGGACGGATATTCCCGCTCCCTCTCAAACCGGGCCGAGGTCCTGGTGAACGGCAGGCGGGCCCCGGTGGTGGGAAGGGTCACCATGGATATGGTCCTCACCGATGTTACAGACATCCCTAAGGCAAACCTGGGAGACCAGGCAACCCTGATCGGAGAGGACGGAGAAGACCGGATCACGGCATGGGACCTGGCCCGGTGGGGAAATACCATTGCCTATGAGGTCCTCTGCGGCATCGGCCGCAGGGTCCCCCGAATCTACTTGCGAGGAGAACATGGAGCTTAAAGGTCAAGGGGCCGGTTACGTGACGGACTTACTGGAAGTCCTGGGTGACTGGATCATGGAAGGGATCGAGGAGATCGGAAAAGTGATCCTGCTTTTCTTCAAGGCCCTGGTCTGGGCCTTCCAGCCCCCTTTCTTTTTAAGGAATACCATTAAACAGATGCTGGAGGTGGGTGTACACTCCATCCCGGTGGTGCTGATCACGGCCACTTTTACCGGAATGGTCCTCGCCCTTCAGACCCATACCGGATTCCAGCGCTTCAATGCCGAAAGCCTGGTCGGCACGGTGGTGGCCCTCTCCATGACCCGGGAACTCGGCCCCGTGCTCACCGGACTGATCGTCGCCGGACGGGCCGGATCGGCCATGGCAGCGGAACTCGGGACCATGCGGGTGACCGAACAGATTGACGCACTCTACACCCTGGCCACCAACCCGATCAAATATCTGGTGGTTCCCCGGCTGATCGCCGGCCTGGTCATGCTCCCGGTCATGACGGTACTCTCGGACATCGTGGGAATCTACGGTGGTCTTTTTGTGAGCGTAACCATCCTGGATGCGAATCGGACCGTCTATCTCCGCAGAACCTGGGATTACCTGACGTTCAACGACATCTACAGCGGGCTGCTGAAGGCTGCTGTTTTCGGGCTGATCATCTCCCTAATCGGCTGCTACAAAGGCTTTTACACCCAGGGAGGAGCCGAAGGGGTGGGGAAAGCCACCACGGGTTCCGTGGTCATCTCTTCCATGCTGATTCTGATATCGGACTATTTCCTGACGGCCATCTTGTTCTAATCCGGTCTGGAACAGCGTTGTGTTTAAGAACCCGGAGAGGCAGGACATTCGTTTTTGAGAACTGAAAACCTATGATCAAGATTGTAGAGCTGAAAAAATCCTTCCGAAACAACCAGGTCCTTCAGGGCGTGGACCTGGAGATCCAGGAAGGAGAGAGCATGGTCGTTATCGGAGGGAGCGGATCCGGCAAGAGTGTCCTGATCAAGCACATTATCGGCATCCTCCGTCCGGACACGGGACGGATCTACGTAGCCGGCGAAGATATTACCCAGTTGAATGAACAGGACCTGAACAGTGTAAGAAAAAAATTCGGGATGCTTTTTCAGGCGGCGGCCCTGTTCGACTCCCTTTCGGTATGGGAAAACGTGGGATTCGGCCTGAAGCAGCATACCGGCCTTTCGGACCAGGAGATCCGGGAAAAAGCCCGTGAAAAACTGGCCATGGTGGGGCTCTATGATGTGGAAGACCTTCGCCCGTCCGAGCTTTCCGGCGGCATGCAGAAACGGGTGGGTCTGGCCAGGGCCATCGCTCTGGAACCCCAGATCCTCCTGTATGACGAGCCGACCACCGGACTTGATCCGATCAACGCCGACATGATCAACAACCTGATCATCGGCATGCGGGAAAAGCTGAACGTAACTTCTGTGGCGATCACCCATGACATGGTCAGTGCATACAAGATAGCGGACAGAATTGCCATGCTCTATAAGGGAAAGATCCTGCAGGTCGGCACCCCAAGGGAGATCCAGAATACGGACAATCCCTTTGTCCGCCAGTTCATCTCAGGCAGCGCAGTGGGCCCGATCACTGAAGATCTTGAAAAAGAATTAATGGAGAGGAGTGCAAAATGAAACTCAGTGCCGAGGCCAAAGTAGGCCTCTTCGTATTCATGGGGATCCTGATCCTGACCTATATGTCCTTCCGTGTCGGAGAAATCCATGTCAGCAGAAAGCCGGGAAAGATGATCAACCTCATCTTCGATTCTGCGGCCGGGCTGAGCAAGGACTCGTCCGTTCAGATCGCCGGCGTGGAAGTGGGCAAGGTCTATGATATCCAGCTCAAGAACGGGAAGGCCAATGTTATAGCCCGGATCGATCCCGGAATCTCGATTGACCGGGACTCCAAGGCCTATATCCGATCTCTCGGGTTATTGGGAGACAAGTATCTCGAGATCGCCCTCGGAAGGTCCGGCGAGTCCATCAAGGATGGAGATACCATCGTGGCGCCCCCGGGAAGCGAGGACATCGGGAAACTGGTCAGCAAACTCTCCTCGATTGCGGATGACATCAAGGCGGTATCCTCATCCCTGAGGGGGGCACTGGGAACTCAGGAAGGCGAGCTCTCGATGCGTGAGATCGGGCAGAACTTGAAAAAAATCCCGCGTGCGATGTTGTTCAGCTT
>CAKKPE010000049.1 GCA_919901565.1 bacterium | reverse complement strand
GGACAATCGAAATCGGATAAGATAATATGACCGAGAACACGGTACTCTCAAGTTAGAAAAGCATAATATTCAATTTTCGGGTTACCCCATGGGGGCTATGAGCCGTCTTGTCGAAAACGCTTTTCCTGAATTGAGAGGCAGAAGGGATTTATATGATTTGATCTGGAAAGATTTATATTCACGAGCACTTGTTACCACGGAACACTTACATACAATAATGGATGGTAGTGGCATTGTTGCCAAGCGTACAACGGAAATTGCAAGGCTATTTTTAGATTACATCAAAAGCCCAATTGAAGAGGAAACCATAACTATCGGCTGAAGAAGGGAAATGGGTTCAGACCTACTGTGTTTACAGCATAACTATCTGCTCTAAAGGACGGCGAGATCGGCTGTCGCCTCTTCGCTGTCGCGGAACTTTGCCGATAGTTGTATAAAGGCAACAAATACGCTATGATGAAAAATATATTTGTATTAGCAATGATTATTATTTTAGCTGGTTGCTCATCAAAGAGCTCCGAAGATTACTATACTAATGAGGATGGACATGAAATTGAAGTTGGCAATCCATATTCTCCCGGCACTGGACATTACGCAGGTTATGAATGGGCAGAAAGAACAGGTGGAGCATGTACTGGTAAGTCAGAATCATTTAATGAAGGATGTGAAGAATATTACATGCAATTAAATCAGAAACGTTAGCTATGGGGGAGAAACGCGGGACATTTCCCCTTTTATAACGTATCCCCGCAGAACACACTCGTTCGACGGAAAACGGAATGAAGAAAAAGACATTCTTGAGTTGGAGTACTGGTAAAGACAGCGCATGGGCTTTGCATATCCTACGGCAGGACCCGAAGATTAACCTCCTTGGCCTCTTCACCGTCATGAACAAGGCATACGGCCGTGTATCCATGCACGCCACCAGACCGGACCTATTGAAAGGAATGTCGAACCGGATACAGGCTGTGTCCTAAAGGCCGCTCCTGATCCGCTCTATTGTATTCCCATCATTCAAGAGACTTCAGAAGGAGAAGATCATGTTGGAACCTGGTAAAATCACTTTGTATACAGGCGGTCACAGGGGTACGGAAGAGTATTTCGGACAAACGGCTGAGAAGTGGGGCATGACAGAGGTGACATTCAATTTTGAAGGGCATGATATAAGCCGTGAGCGTGGACTGAAAATCCTGTCCGATGAGGAGCTGTCGCGCGGCGGCGTAGGCCCGGACATCATCAGGAAGCGCATGGACCGTTCATTTGCATCAACGCCCATGATGCAGAAGATCTTTCAGGTCTTGTTCCATATCGTCAACAACGGCTATCAGGTCTTTGCCGTGGGCTGGCTGTTGTCGAATGGGACCGTCAAGGGCGGCACCGGATGGGGTGTTGAACTGGCAAGGTTATTCAACAGGCCCGTGCATCTCTTTGAGCAGGATAGAAAAGAGTGGGTTTCCTGGCTCCATAATGAATGGGTGACCGAAGAACCGGTTATATCTCATAGAACAATCGCCGTTACCGGTACACGTAATTTGAGCGACCAAGGCAGACAGGCCATTGATGAACTGTTTGAGCGCTCGTTCAAAAAATCTCACAAATAAAGATGGTTTATGATTGAAAAGCTTAAACCACCGTACCTCCGCATGGATGAGACACGCGGGGACCTGCAGGTCTGAATCGTAGATGGCAGACACATTCATATGAAACCTGGATCAGTCTTTTACATACTGATGACAAGGATAGAATAACCAGTTCATTACAAAGCAAGCTCTCTAAACACCCTGTTGCCTGGTCTCTCGAATTATTGAATTTTATATTCGAGATCACTCCGATGCTGAATTCAGTCATGGTATCTGCCCGGATTGTGAAAAAAAACTTTATCCGGATTTGGATTTATATAAAGACGAGGAATGAACAGGATTCAGCCGCCCTGAAAACCATGACAGATATCATGTCCGTCATGAACCGGTTCAATGTTTTCCCGGTGCAAGGGGAACACCTTTCCTCTGGTTCGTGATGTAGGCCTCCAGGGCAATCATCTTTTCACTGTCCAGGGGGAGCGCCTCGCCTTTCAGGGGATTGATGATGCACCAGTTGATCATCTCGCCAAGGGTTATCACCTTCTTGATCTGTGTCTGGTATTTGGGATAGGTCTCGGGGTGCGTATTGGCTGCATCCGGGTGGCACATGTCGCAGGACTGTCCCGTGGTCCCCAGCTTGGAATCGTGGAAAAGCTTATATCCCTGGTCCACGGCCTTTTGATAGGCCATCTCAAAGAGCTTGAGGTCCTGTTCGGAGTGCGGCTGGCCGTGGGCCAAGGCAATATACGCATACCCTCCGAGCGAGATCAGGATGGTGATGCTGAAACTGGTCAGGATTCCTTTTTTTATCTTCATGCCGGTTCCTCCTTTTTTTTTATCCGGTTTAATTATTAATAAGACGGACCGCTGGAACCCTGGGCATAGGCCGGGGGCCAGGTCCCTGCAGCAATTTCCTGATAGGTAACTTTCATGGGGCTGCGGTTCCAGAGTTGATAGGTCTTGTCCGCCTGCCCTGAGCCGAGCATGTCTATGGTCCCCCAGCCGCAGCCGTCCGTGGAAAAGAACGGGTCCGGACGGTCCATCTGCAGGGACAGCTTGGGCATCCCTGTGGGTGCATAGGGCCAGGGCCAGGCCGTGGAAAGAAAACCGTGGAAGGTGATGTTGCCGATCCGGTTGGTCAGGATCTGGTGTGTATGACCGTGGAATACGGTGACGATCTTGAATCGGGAGAGGATCTTCTGGACTTCCTCTGCATCATCGGTCCAGAAATTCCATGGCCGGTAAAGCTTGTACAGGGGAGAATGGGAAAAGACCACCAGAGGGGTCTCGGGTTTGACCTTTTTCAGATCCTTCTCAAGCCATGCTCTTTGCTCGCTCCCCACGCTGAATGCCTCCCCCTTGGGATTGTCCAGTTGGGCCATGGCCAGCATCCTCTGCTCAGGGGTCATGTTGTTGGGAGTCCAATAGTCCTTGACGATGACGCTGTTCAAGACCACGAAGTGGATCCCCTTGTGGTCAAAGGAGTAGCGGTCCGGACCGAAAAGGCCCTTCCAGGCCTCTCCCATATCGAGGTACCAGTCGTGCTCGCCGACCATCATATGGAGCTTGGGCTTGAGGCCGGAGAGGATCTCTTTCCCGAGCTTGAGTTCATCGGGATGCCCGAGCTGGGCCAGGTCCCCGCCGAAGAAGACGAAATCCGGGGGCGGGTCCATGTCATTCACATTCTGCACCCCCTTGACCAGGGAATCCACGAACTTCTGGTTGAGGCTTTTCACATAAAGATGGGCATCTGACAGATAGGCAAAAGTAAAGGACTGTGCCTTTTCTGATCCAAATGCCATTCTGACCATGCCGAAAGGTGAGGCCCCCGCCATCAGGGTCACGGCTGCGGTTCCGGCTCCTGCCCGCAGCAGATCTCTTCGCGTAATTCCCGATTCGTGTCTTGGTTTCATGCTGCACCTCCTGTTAAAAGAGAAATCAAATCTGTGGTTTATCCCCGGTGAGAGACTTTAAAAATTCTACAAGGTCTTTTTTCTCCTGATCGCTGAGGCCCAGGGGAACGATGCCGCCGTCGAGGTAGGGATTTCGGATCCCGCCCTTATTATAGAACTCCACCACATCCTCAAGCGTCTTCTGGCTACCATCATGCATGTAGGGGGCGGTGAGTTCGATGTTGCGGAGCGTGGAGGTCTTGAAGGCGCCCTTGTCGGCCGGGTTCTGTGTGACCTTGAATCTTCCCGGATCATAGTCGGTCCTGTCCATGCCGACCCCGATATTGTGGAACTTATTATCCGTAAAGAACGCATACATGGGGTTGAAGTCGTGGCAGTTGAGGCACCGGCCTTTGCCACGGAAGACCTCAAGGCCCTTCCTGGCTGACTCGCTGATGGCGTCAGGCTCTTCTCCGTATAAGAACCGGTCAAAGGTGGAGTTGCCGGAGATGATGGTCCTTTCGAAGGCGGCGATGGCCTGGGCGAGCCGGTCAATGGTGATCCCGGAACCAAAGGCCTCCTGAAAGTCCTTGACGTATTCAGGGATCCCTTGCAGTTTCTTTATGAGCTCATCGTGCGAGGGCATCCCCATCTCCACGGGGTTGATGATCGGGCCCTTGGCCTGCTCTTCCAGGGTCGGGGCCCTCCCGTCCCAGAACTGAAGGGCGTAAAAGGCCGAGTTCAGGACCGTTGGTGCGTTCCGGGGGCCGAACTGGCCGCGTATGCCCGATGAGGTCGGCAGTGCATCCGCAAACCCCCGGGCCGGGTCGTGGCAGTTGGAACAGGCCACGGTGTCGTCCGCAGAAAGACGCTTGTCAAAGTAAAGCTTTTTACCCAGGGCGATCTTCTCCACGGTCATGGGGTTGTCTTTAGGGATCGCCGTCTCGGTCAGGCCGAGGGGGATGGTGAGTGTATAAGGTCCGCCATAGGCATCGGCATAAGCGATGGTGAGCAGTAAGATCAATGCCATACAGGTTTTCATGCAAGACATCCATGGCCTCCTTTCATTGTGAAAACTTGGGTAAATTAAAACATCAAGGGATTGCGTATGTTAAGCGTTGTGCGTAAAACGTCTTGTGTATGATACTAAAAAACCACAGCTTTAGCTTCTTGTCAAGTCATGGGACAGTCAGATAGTCATTGGAAAGGAGACGGTTCTATAGTATATTGCATCATAAGGGTTTTACAGGTTATAGCTCTGGAGTTTCCGGTAGAGGGTTCTCCGGTCGACCTTGAGGATCTCAGCGGCTTTCATCTTGTGGCCGCCTACGCTTTCAAGCACATGTTTGATATGCTCCTTTTCCACCTCTTCAAG
Organism: bacterium; assembly: GCA_919901565.1. GTDB lineage: Bacteria > CG2-30-53-67 > CG2-30-53-67 > CG2-30-53-67 > CG2-30-53-67 > CG2-30-53-67. The sequence continues at coordinate 49,763 of CAKKPE010000049.1, read as the reverse complement.
CGAGAGGCGGGCGATATCCTGTCTTTCCAGCCCTTCTTTACTTTCCTTGAGGAACAGGGGCGGAAGGTCCTGCAGCGTGATTTCATTGCCATTGCATAAGATGACGGCCCGTTCGATGGTGTTTTCAAGCTCCCTGACATTTCCGGTCCAGGGATAGTTCATGAACGCCTCGAGCACCTCCCTGGAGATGGTCATTCCGCTCCGGTTATTCTCTTTGGCGTAAAGGTCCAGAAAATGACGGGCGAGAAGAGGGATGTCCTCGGCCCGGTCCTTGAGAGGTGGAATGTTGATGTTGATGACATTCAGCCGGTAATAGAGGTCCTCCCGGAAGGTCCCCTGTTTGATCTTCTCCATCAGGTTCTGATGGGTGGCGGCGATGAGGCGGATATCGATCTTTCTCGACTCCGTTCCCCCCACAGGCTTGATCTCCCTTTCCTGCAGGACCCGTAACAGCTTGACCTGCATGGCCAGTGAGATGTCCCCGATCTCGTCCAGGAAGAGGGTTCCGCCGTCAGCCTCTTCAAAGAGTCCGGACTTAGTCGTGATGGCGCCGGTAAAAGCCCCCTTGACATGGCCGAAGAGTTCGCTTTCCAGGAGGGTCTCGGGGATAGCGCTGCAGTTGACGGCCATGAAGGGTTTATTTTTCCTGGGCCCGTTATAGTGGATGGCCTTGGCCACGAGCTCCTTGCCTGTCCCGCTCTTTCCCTGGATCAGCACCGTACTCTTGCCGTCAGAGACCCTTTCGATCAGTTCAAAGACCTCCTGCATGCCTTTGCTCTTCCCGATGATGTTGCTGTACCGGTACCGGCGGTTCACCTCCCTGCGCAGGGAGTCCACTTCGTGACGCAGGGCCTTCTCATCCAGGATCTTGTTCATGAGGATCCGGATCTCGTCCATCTTGAAGGGTTTGGAGATGTAGTCATAGGCGCCCTGTTTCATGGCCTCCACGGCGGAGTCGATGGAGCCGAAGGCGGTCATGATGACCACATAGGTCTCCGTGGAGATCCCCCTGACGGCCTTCAGAAGCTCGATCCCGCCGAGGCCCGGCATCTTCACGTCCGTAAGGACGATCTCAAACGGGTTCTTCTCGATCATGGAGAGGGCGGCGCTGCCGTTGTTTGCTGTCTGCACAAGGTACCCTTCGGCTGAGAGGATCTTCTGGAGCAGCTCGCGCATCTTTTCTTCGTCTTCTACAACCAGAATCGATGCTGATTTTTCCATTTCAGGTCTCCTTGGCATGAATGGGCAGAATCACGGTAAAGCAGGTTCCCTCATGGACCCTGCTTTCGACTTCGATTTTGCCTCTATGATTTTCAATGATCCGATGGCTAACGGCAAGGCCGAGGCCTGTGCCCTGGCCCACCTCTTTGGTCGTGAAAAAGGGATTGAAGATATTGCTGACGTATTCCTTGGGAATTCCATGGCCTGTATCGCTAATCCGGATCCGGACCGATTCTTCGTCCTTGTCCGCTGAAGTCTCTATGCCGAGTCTGCCTCCATCCGGCATGGCCTGGATGGCATTGATGATAATATTCAGAAATACCTGCTGGAGCTGGTTCGGATCCGCGACAATCTTCGGGACCGAATCGTTCAGGTCGGCGGCCAGCGTGATGTTGTTTTTTTTAAGCTGGTGCCTTACGAGAGTCAGGATGTTGTCTATCACCTGATGGATGTCCGTGGATTCGAAACTTGGCCGGGTATCCCTTGCGAAATCCATGAGTTGCTGGATCAATTTTGCAATCCGTTCCGTCTGGTGAATAATGATGGAGAGTTCCTCCATTTCCGGATTGTCGGGCTGCATGTCCATCATCAGGTACTCCGCGTTTCCTGAGATGATATTCAGGGGGGTCCCGATCTCATGCGCGATGCCCGCGGCCAGCTGTCCCACGCTGGAGAGTTTTTCGGATTGCTGGATCCGCTCCTGCATCTCCCTCTGTTCCGTGATGTCCCGGATGATGGCGGAACTGCCGACGAACTTTCCGGAATGATCCTTGATGGCCGTTATGGAGATATGAAGGGAGATCTTACTTCCGTCCTGGGTCATGTTTCCGATCTCGTAGTCTCTTATGAATCCTTGCTCATGAAGCATATGGTGGATCTCTTTGTTGTCCAGAAGATCAGGGTTTTGGAACAGGGCCGGGAAAGGTTTCCCCATGGCCTGTTCTTTGTTCAGATGAAAGATCTTTTCGGCCCCCCGGTTCCATGAGGTGATCCGGCCTTCGGCATCCATGCTGACGATGGCATCGACCGAGTCGGTCAGGATGCTGGCCAGAAACTGATCGTCCTGGTGTTTCCCCTGTTCCAGCTGTATCCTGAGAATGCCTGCGGAAAGCTGATTCGCCAGGGATTCGAGGAGCATGAGGCTCTCCCCGGAGAATCTTCGCTTCCGGTTGGTGATCACCTGCAGCACGCCGACGAGCGTCCCTTCCGCAATCAGGGGGAGGCTGACCACGGTCTGAAGGTTCTCCTGGTCCACATCAGGGGCCAGGAAAACGGACATACTTCCTTTAAACGGGTTTTGAAGGTACTGCATCTCTTTGGTGAAGGCGGTCTTGGTGCAGATCCTCTTGGTATCCGCCGTGACGGGCTCCCGGGCGAATTTCTCCATGAATGCCTCGGAAAAACCCTTCTGGAATGCCAGAATGAGTTCGTTGGTTTTCTGATCGTACAGGAATATGACCGCCACCTCCAGTTCCAGATTTTTCAGGATATTGTCCAGTGCCCTCCTGATGATGGTGTCCAGGTCCGATGATTTCGCGATGATATCCGAGATCTGGAAGACCGCATTACGCTCCCGTTCAATCTTATGCTGTTCGGTCACATCGTGGATAATGCAGTTGATGAACTGCTGGTTCTGAAACTCAATCAGGCTGTTGCTGATGTCCACAAAGACCGGATCCCCGTCCTTTTTCCTAAGGGGGATGTTGTAAAGGTTGGCCGATCCTTTTTCCAATGCCTCTTCGTAGTGTTTTTTTACGCGTTTCAGGTCCTCGGGGAGGAAGAAGTCAAAGAAACGGATGCCGAGAAGTTCATCCTGGCCGTATCCGGTCAGGATTCCGGCCTTGAGATTGGTCAGGGAGCAGGAGAGGGTCCCGGTATTGAAGATCATGATGGCATCGTTGGCCTTCTCCATGAGGTTGCGGAACTTGAGCTCGGATTTCATCAGGTCCTGAGTCCTGTTTTCCACTTCCTGCTGAATGGTGGCGTTCCACTCTTCCATTTTCTGCTTGGATTCCTTGATGCTTTCCGTCATCCGGTTGAACTCAAAGGCCAGGTCGGCCAGTTCATTCCCCGGCTTGGCCACGATACTGTGATTGAGGTCCCCTTCAGAGACCCGTTTGGCCGCATGGACCAGGATGCGGATGGGCTGAGTCAGGGTCTCGGAGATCACGGCCGCAATAATGACCAGGAGGCTGAAGAGGACGATCGCAATCAGGATCGTTTTGTTCCGCTGGTAGGCCAGGTCACGAAAGGCCTCGGAAGTCTCCATCTCGCCGATCAGGGTCCAGCCGAAAAAAGGAAACGGAGTATATGCCTGGATGACCGGGACACCCCGGTAATTCAGAGGGTAATTCCCGGACGTGCGCCAGTTGCTCCGTTCGAGGATCTCTTTGATGAGGATCCTTTGCTTCAAAACCATATCCTTGATGAACCGTGAGGGGGAGATCATATAACCTCCGGTATTCACCAGATAGGTCTCCCCGGATTCGCCCAGACCGGTCCGATTTCCGAGCATCCGGTAGATTTCCTCCATGTTGACGGACATGGTAAAGAGTCCTGTAAACTCGCCGGTCTCGCTCCTGATGGGGGCGAAGATCAGGATTTCAGGGCCGGAAGGGGTCTCCGCATAGCGGCTCATGACGGGCGCCGGGTCCCTCTGATAGTCCGTGAACTCCGGGGAATATACATGGTCTTCAAGAAGCATGGCCGCGTCCGAGGAAACAATCACATTTCCATTTTTCCCCAGTATCCAGATATTCCTGGCGCCCATCTCGATTTTCTTTTCCGCTGCATACTTCTGCACCCTATTTCTGGCGGCCTCGATATCCCCCTTGCTGAACGTCGTTGACTGAAGCACCACCGTGGAGATGAAGAGGAACTCGTTTTCCTTGATCGAAGACTTGAGGTGGGCCTCTTTCTGATGCAGGTAGTTGACCAGGGCCTCTTTCTGCAGGTCGAGAAGGGACTCAAAATGGTCGTAGATCTGCTTTCGGATCGTTTTTTTGCTCTGCTGATACCCTGTGAAACTTACGGTGAGAAGAGGAATCAGGAAAAAGAGACTGAACCAGAGAAGGAGCCTTCTTCCTATCCCGCGGAATATACGGATCTTGTGAAAATCGAACATCTCCGGTCATTCCTTTGCGCATGATTTTGTGTGCGAAAATAGTAACATACGGTATGGTAAAAGTAAACATCTTGACAATATTCATTCAGACCGGTATTTTTAATTCATCATTTTTTTTAAAACAGGAGGTGGAGCATGGCTAAAAAAGACATGGAAAAAAAGAAAGTCGAGTTCCGTATTTCCGCCCCGGATGCGAATTGGGTCGGGGTGGCCGGCGATTTCAACGGATGGAAACCCGATGGACTCAAGGCCAAAAGAGACAAGGGCGGTATCTGGAAGGCCAATGCCGTGGTTCCTGTGGGCAAGCACGAGTATAAGTTTGTCGTAGACGGGGAATGGGTCCCGGACCCGTCCTGCCCAAGAAAGGTGGTCAATACCTTTGGAACGGAAAATTCGATTATCGAGGTTCGGTAACGGCAGCGGTTTTCGAACGGGCCAAAGTTCTCAAACAAGAGATTGACAAGAAAAGGAAAATGCCTATAATGGATTTTATTCCCGAACAGCGGGTCAGAGGGGTATTCTTGCCGGATTGTCATGGAGACACCAGGTGACCTGGTGATGCCGGATCCACCGGAATCTGTTTCCCGCGAGAGTGGCGAAATTTGGTATACGCACTAGACTTAGGATCTAGCCCGCTCTGCGGATTGGGGGTTCGAGTCCCCCCTCTCGCACCATGGGTTCCACCATTGAATTCTGATCTTTAGAGATTGGGCAAAAATCGCTGGAGGTCAAGATGCCGGGGTGTGTTATTTCCGGGGGGCTTCTGTCCGGAATGGTTCGCAGACAGCCATATCATTCAATGCCTAAAAGAAAGACGGTATTGTAAAAATTAGCTAAGAGACGGCACAGTAAAAAGTTCCGCATGCAAGGCTTGCGAATCCTGAGGAACGAGGCGTACTTAAACGTACGCCGCAGTGACGAAGGATGAAGCATAACGCCGCAGACGGACTTTTTACGAAGCCGTCAAAGGAAGGATTTAGGAGATGGAGAACCAGGAACAAAAAGAGATGAAACTGAGCGTGGAGGAGCCGAGCCAAACCAAAAGGGTCCTGAAGGTGGAGGTTCCCACCGAGGAAATTGATGAGGAGTTCAAGAAGGCCTATAAAAAATTGCAGAAAAATGTCAAATTCCCGGGTTTCCGCCCTGGCAAGACGCCGATCTCCATGATTCGGAGCCGTCTCGCCCGTGATGTGCACGAGGATCTTCTTCAAAAGGTCATTCCCATCTATTACGCCAAGGCCCTGGAGACCACGGCCCTGGATCCCGTGGATATGCCGATCATCCGGAATGTCCATCTCAAAGAGGGAGAGCCTTTGCGTTTTGATGCCACGGTCTATATCAGGCCGAAGTTCGAGGTCAAGGACTACAAGGGCGTGCCGAGGCCCAGGAGGGAATCCAAGGTCACGGATGAGATTGTGAACCGGGTGATCCGTGACCTGCAGGAAAAGTTAGCGGAGCTATCTGCCTATGAGGATAAACAGCACCAGGTGGCAAAGGGGGACGTGGCCGAGGCGGATATTGAAGGTTTTATGGACGGCAAGCCCATGGAAGGGGGCAAGGGGACCGGTCAGCTCATTGAGGTGGGCAGAGGTTCGATGGTCCCAGGGCTGGAAGAGGGGTTCCTGGGGATGAAAAAAGGGGAGGAGAAGGAGATCGAGGTGACCTTTCCTGAAAATTACCATGCCGCCGGACTGTCGGGGAAGAAGGCGGTCTTCAAGGTGAACCTCAAAGATATCAAACAGAAGAAACTTCCGGCCTTGGATGATGAATTCGCAAAGGACGTGGGCGAGAAGTACGGGACTCTAAATGAGCTGAAGGCCGAGGTCCGCAAGGAGCTGGAGGCCGAGGAGAAGAAGAAGGACCGGGAAGGTCTGCATCTTGATATCATGGACGAGGTCCTCCGGAGGAACCCGATCGAGGAGCTTCCTGAGATCATGATAGAACGTCAGAAAAAGGCCCTGAAGGAAAGCATGGAGTCTGACCTTAGCCGTTCAGGCCAGGAGCCTAAACCCGAAGAGATCGAAGGGATGGTGAAGGAGGCGGACTTGGAGAACAAGGCCAGGCGGGATGTGGCCTGGAGTTTTATTATGGAGCAGGTTGCAGAGAAAGAAGGGATCACGGTCACGTCCGATGAGGTCGAATCCGCCCTGGAACAGAGGGCATGGGAGTCTTCCCTGTCCAAGGAGGTACTGAGGGATCTTTATCTGAAACAGGTGGGGTCGCTCGAACCATTCAGACTCATGCTCCTGAACGAAAAGATTCTTGACTTTTTGCTTGAAAATGCTAAAGTTACAGATGGAGATGTACCTGAAACCGAGGGGGGAGGCAGGGAGTAACCCTCTCTTTTTTATATCGTACCAGATAAAACGGTAAGGAGTATTTGAATGACGCTTATTCCCATGGTGGTTGAACAGACGGCACGGGGCGAACGGGCCTATGATATCTATTCCCGGCTGCTCAAGGACAGGATTATCTTTGTGGGGACCGCCATCGATGACTATGTCTCGAATCTGGTGATCGCCCAGCTACTGTTTCTGGAAGCGGATGACCCTGACAAGGATATCAACATCTACATTAACTCCCCGGGCGGTATCGTCACTGCGGGACTGGCCATCTATGATACCATGCAGTACATCAAGCCCCAGGTATCCACCATCTGCATCGGGCAGGCGGCCAGCATGGGCGCTGTGCTGTTGTCCGCAGGGGCCAAGGGGAAACGTTTTGCGCTCCCCAACACCAGGATCATGATTCACCAGCCCCTGGGCGGGTTCCAGGGGGTGGCTTCGGACGTGGAGATCCATGCCAGGGAGATGCTGAAGATCCGGGAAACCCTGAATGAAATCCTGTCCAAGCATACGGAACAGCCGGTCAAGAGGATCCAGAAGGATACGGACAGGGATTTCTTCATGTCCGGAGCCGAGGCCAAGGAATACGGGCTGGTCGATGAAGTGATTGTCCATCGGGACGGGCCTGTCGGCAGAGAAAAGAAAGACAAGGAATAGGAGATAACCGTTAGATGAAAAAGAGTGATCCTTCAGGGACATTGAAGTGCTCCTTTTGCGGCAAGGGCCAGGAAGACGTAAAAAAACTGATTGCAGGCCACACCGTGTACATCTGCGACGAATGCATCAACCTCTGCAACGAGATCATAGCCGAGGACATGCAGGTCAAGAGGATTGACAAGTTTGACAAGGTCCCTGAGCCCCGCGTCATCAAGAAGGTTCTGGACGATTACGTCATCGGCCAGCCCTACGCCAAAAAGGTCCTGGCCGTAGCTGTACACAACCATTACAAACGCCTGGCCACCAATATCAATCTCGGAGACGTTGAAATTCAGAAAAGCAATATCCTCCTGGTTGGGCCCACGGGTACCGGAAAGACCCTCCTGGCCCAGACCATGGCCCGCATCCTGGACGTCCCTTTCGCCATCGTGGATGCCACGACCCTGACCGAGGCCGGGTACGTGGGTGAGGATGTGGAGAACATCATCCTCAAGCTCCTGCAGAATGCGGACTACGACGTGGAACGGGCGCAGCAGGGGATCATCTATATCGACGAGATCGACAAGATCGCCAGGAAGTCCGAAAACCCGTCGATTACCAGGGACGTCTCGGGTGAAGGCGTGCAGCAGGCCCTTCTGAAGATAGTCGAAGGGACCGTGGCCAATGTCCCGCCGCAGGGCGGAAGGAAGCACCCCCACCAGGAGTTTCTGCAGGTGGATACCACAAACATCCTGTTTATCTGCGGGGGGGCCTTTGTCGGGCTGGACAAGATCGTCGAGAACAGGATGGGTGAAAAGGCCATGGGATTCGGCGCTAAGCTTCAGAGTAAAAAGAGCAGGCCGATCGGGGAGATCCTCTCCAGGGTTGAACCCGAGGACCTGTTGAAGTACGGGATGATCCCGGAGTTTGTCGGCCGGCTCCCGGTCCTCGCGGCTCTGGATGAACTGGACGAAGAGGCCCTGGTCCGGATATTGACCGAACCCAAGAATGCCCTGATCAAGCAGTACCAGAAGTTTTTCGAGCTCGAGCGGGTAAAACTGAAATTCACCCAGGGGGCGCTGGATGCTGTGGCCAGGATCGCCCAGAAACGGAAGACCGGCGCTCGCGGGCTCAAGGCGGTTCTGGAAAACGTGATGCTGGACGTGATGTATGAACTTCCCTCCCAGGTGGATGTCAAGGAATGCATCATCTCCGAGGAAGTCGTTACAGGACTGGAAAAGCCGCTCCTGATCTATGAACAGAAGGAAAGCGCATAGTTCCGGTTCGTCTCTTTTTTATTGCGATATAATTTTGGTTCTTCTCCTCTACGAGCCATCGGCCATTTAGTGGGTAAAAAGGGGTCGAGGGGTCAAGGATTCAAGTGAAATGCTTAAACGAAAGTAAAAATCTCCAGAGAAAAACACTGAAACCCTTGAACCCTTATGTTTTCACCCACTCTTTATGAAGATCCTCTCTGCAGAGTTCGTTCTTTCCGCTGTCCATGAAAAAGACTATCCCGCGGAGATATTGCCGGAGGTCGCCTTTGTCGGGCGTTCCAATGTGGGGAAGTCCTCGCTGATCAATGCCCTGCTCAACCGCAAAAAACTCGTCAAGGTCAGTTCCACCCCCGGCCGTACCCAGATGATCAATTTTTTTCTAATCAACCAGGCCTTATATTTTGTGGATCTTCCGGGGTATGGATTTGCAAAAGTACCGAAGGATGTTCGGGAGCGATTCGGCCCCATGGTGGAGCAATATCTTGAAAAGAACCAGTCACTGTGCTGTGTGGTCCATATCCTGGACGCCCGGCACAAACCGACCCAGGGGGACAGGCTGATGCGGGAGTATCTGCTCTATCACGGGATCCGGGTCTTGACTGCGGTCACGAAATCGGATAAGGTTCCCATGGGGCAAAGGAGAACCCAGGTCCGGCAGATCCGGGAGTTCATGGGATTGGCTGAAGAAGACCTTTTAATCCTTTTTTCCGCTGTCACGTCAGAGGGACGGAATGAGATCTGGAAGGCATTAAGCCCGCTCATCTGATTTATTCTGGAAAAAGGGTCAGAATGAAACCACAGAGGGCACAGAGACAAGACTTTTTGGCCACCAAGGCACAAAGGCACTAAAAAATTATTCAGCCGCTAATCGGTACGAACAAACAGCAACCGTTTCTTTGTGTAGATTCGTGTTCATTCGCGGCACAAAGGATAAGAATGAAACCACAGAGGGCACAGAGAAATAGACTGGGTTCTTAAAACGGATTCTTTGAAAAAATGGGATTAAAAAATTAATAGTTTGAGAGGGCACAGAGGCAGAGGGAATTTAGTCTTGACTGATTTTATTGTATCCAAACATTTCTCTGTGTTCTCTGTGGTTAGGTTCTTTGATATACCATTAAACAAGGGAGGAAGATGATCATGAAAAATATTCTACCTGCAGTGCTTGGAGGATTGGCGGCGGTATTCCTGATGACCACGCATTCGGGTGCGGCCGAACCCGGGAAGGGGGAGGAGACAGCCGTGCTGGAGACCGATTTTGGAAAGATCCTCATTGCTTTTGATTCGGATGTGGCCCCGGACACGGTCGCCAATTTCAAAAAACTTCTCCAGGACGGGTTCTATAACAAGACCTATTTCCACCGTGTGATCCCCGGTTTTATGGTCCAGGGGGGCGACCCCAACACCAAGGATGACGACCGGAGCAACGACGGTATGGGCGGGCCGGGTTATACCATCAAGGCCGAGTTCAGCAAACGCAAACACGTGCGCGGCACGGTCTCCATGGCGAGGTCCGCGGATCCCAACAGTGCCGGGTCCCAGTTCTTCATCTGTGTGGTGCCGGCATCTCATCTGGACGGCCAGTATACGATCTTCGGTCATGTCGTAGAAGGGATGGACGTGGTCGACAAGATCGTCAGCGCCCCCAGGGACCGCATGGACAATCCGCTGAAGTCCATCTACATACAGAAGGCCTACCTGAAATAGAAACTGTGTGGAATAGGTGCCTGACACCAATTCCTCTCTTCGCCCGTTGGCTTTAAAGGCTGGCGGGCGTTTTTGTTTTTTCTGCCGGCGATTCGTGGTCCCAGGAATTCGGTGCATTTGACAGAATAAGGAAACCTGTGGCTTTATGATAATATGTTGTTGGGCGATATCCATGCCCCCGCTGAGGAACTTACGAATTGGAGGTCCTTCATGAAAAACAGTATTCTTGTTTCCCCTGTTCACAGGGTGGCGTTGTGCGTCTTCGCAGTAACGCTGATCTGCCTCGTGGGACTTCAAAGTGCCCAGGCCGGCAGCGGCAACTCATTGGACGAAGAACTCTCTGCAGCGCTTGCGAGCCACGGCTTTACCGGCACTATCGAGACGAAGTTCATGGAAAAGCTCGGGCGCCCGATCGACATGAAGCGAGCCGATCTGGGCCGGCTGCTCTGGTTCGATATCATCGGCGGTCTGAACGACGACAACACCTGCGGCGGTTGTCACTCCCCGACGAACGGCTTTGGAGATACCCAGCCGATCGCCATCGGAATTGACAACAATTTCGTCGTTGGCCCAAACCGGACAGGGCCGCGTAATCAGCGTCGCACCCCGATCGCAGCGAACACGGCGTTGTATCCCGCTCTGATGTGGAACTCGCGGTTCGCTGCGCTGTCAGGCGATCCATTTGACAATAGCGCCGGATTCCAATTTCCACCCCCCGAGGGGCTTTCGCTTTCCTATCAGCCGCACCTGCTGGTCGCACAGGCATTCATTCCGCCCACGGAACGTGTGGAGGCAGCCGGGTTCAGCTTTCCGGGCGACAGCAGCGACATCCGAAACGAGGTTCTCCGCCGTCTCAACGAAAACGGCAAGTATGTGAAGTTGTTCGGCAAGGTATTTCCGGATGTCGCTGCGGGAGAGCCCATCAATTTTGATCACTTCGGTGAGGCCATTGCCGAGTTCGAGTTCACGCTGATTTTTGCCAACGCTCCGCTCGACCGCTTTGCCCGCGGTCAGCGGAATGCCCTGACAGACGGCCAGAAGAGGGGCGCTCTGCTCTTTTTCGGCAAGGCGGGGTGCGTACAATGCCACCAAGTGTCGGGACAGTCCAACGAGATGTTCAGCGACTTCAGCCAGCACGTGATCGGAGTTCCGCAGGTCGTCCCTTCTTTTGGAAATGTGGTATTCGACGGGCCTGGCGCCAATGAGGATTTCGGACTTGAGCAGGTCACCGGGAACTCCGCAGACCGTTACATGTTTCGGACAGCACCGCTGCGCAACGCTGCGGTTATGCCGGCTTTTATGCACAATGGCGCCTTTATCCATCTTGAGGATGCCATCCGCCACCATCTGGACCCTTATACTTCAGCGCTCAGTTACAATACGAGCGCACTCCCGGCCGATCTGCAGGGGCCGCTCGGCCCGATCGAACCCGTGCTCGATCGGCTTGATCCGCTGTTGCAGACGCCGATCGTCCTCTCCGGCGAGGAGTTCACGGATCTCGTCGACTTCGTGAAATATGGTCTGCTTGACCCGAGGGTTCTGCCTGAGCGCCTGAAGACGCTCATTCCAAAGAAAGTGCCGAGCGGCAGCGAGACGCTCACGTTCGAATTCGATAAAGCAGAATAGATGGTAGCATCACGGGAACGTTGTTGATTTGTTTATTTTAGCAGCTCCCCAGTGAACAACATCCCCTCCGTCCATACCAAGGAGGGGGATGATTGGATACCAAATTATTATTGCCATCGCCTTCTCCGTATTGACATTCCCCGGAAAATCTGCAAGGATGGTCAGCGGATCAATGTTTATCAAGGAGGGGGAATGGCTGACCGCGTGTGGATTGAAGATATCTCCAAACATGAAGGCAAAGAAGTTCTGCTCCAGGGGTGGCTCTACAACAAGCGCTCCAGCGGGAAACTCCATTTCCTTCAGGTCCGGGACGGAACAGGGATCATTCAATGCGTGGTCTTCAAGGGGGACGTCTCTCCGGAGCTTTTTGATCTGGCCGACAGGATCTCTCAGGAATCGGCCATAGAAGTGTCCGGGATTGTCAAGAAGGACGAGAGGTCGCCTTTAGGATTTGAACTCGGCGTATCCCATCTTGACTTGGTGCATGAGGCCCCTGACTATCCGATCACGCCCAAGGACCACGGCATTTCCTTTCTCATGGACCATCGGCACCTCTGGCTCCGCTCCTCACGTCAGCATGCCATCCTGCGTATCCGGCATGAAGTGATCCGTGCGGTACGCGATTTCTTTGATGGCAAGGGATTCACCCTTCTGGACGCTCCTATTTTCACACCCAATGCCTGTGAGGGGACCACGAACCTTTTCAGCACCGAATATTTTGAGACCCGGGCCTACCTGACGCAGAGCGGACAGCTCTATAATGAAGCGGGCGCCATGGCCTTCGGCAAGGTCTACTGTTTCGGCCCCACGTTCCGGGCGGAGAAATCCAAGACCCGGCGCCACCTCACCGAATTCTGGATGGTGGAGCCGGAGATGGCCTATTGCGACCTGAACCAGGACATGGACCTGGCCGAGGAGTTCGTGGAATACGTGGTTCAGCAGGTGGTCAGGAACCGGCCCAACGAGCTCAAGGACGTTGAGCGGGATATCGAAGTCCTGAAGAAAGTAAAGCGCCCTTTTCCCAGGATCTCCTATTCCGAGGCCATCGAGATCCTTCACCGCAAAGGGAACAGCACCCCATGGGGGGAGGACCTGGGCGGCGATGAAGAGACATTGATATCAGAAGAGTTCGACCGGCCGGTCATGATCCACCGCTATCCAGCCAAGTGCAAGGCCTTCTACATGAAGGGTGATCCTGATAATCCCGACACGGCGCTCTGTGTGGACATGCTGGCCCCTGAAGGGTATGGAGAGATCATCGGAGGCGGTCAGCGTGAGGATGACTATGAGACCCTCAAAGATAGGATACTGCATCACGGCCTCTCTCCCGAGGTCTTCGGGTGGTATCTTGATTTACGGAAGTACGGCTCTGTGCCTCATGCCGGGTTCGGGCTCGGAATCGAGCGGGCTGTGGCATGGATCTGCGGTTTGAAGCATGTGCGGGAAACCATCCCCTTCCCGAGGATGATGGAGCGGCTCACACCGTGAAAGTTTTTGTTCTTATACAAATTAGTGGGTGAAAACCCTTGAACCCTTGAACCCTTGAACCCTTGAACCCTTGAACCCTTGTATCCTCCCGCGGGGTTAAGACTTCTTATCCTTGGCAGGGGAGGCGTCCTTTCCCTCTTCGGCTTTCACAGGGGCCTTTTCCCTAATTAACGTAAAGGGGCCTCTGCTTCTCTCCAGGATGTCGGTCCAGACACCATCCATCTGGTCTCCCTGTATGCCCGCCTCAAATGAAAAAATATGCCCGTTCCTGAAATTGCTTCCGTTGGACGTGGCCGAGAAGGTCACGTTATGGTCAGTCATTTTCCCTCCGGAGATGATCGACTCTGCAAAAGTTCCATCCATAGAGGTAATGGTTCCCCATACTTCACCACCCTCTTTGGCGTTCAGTTTTAAGGTAAAAGTCGGGTTGGGACTGCCGGTCTGCTGGGCGGTACCTGTCCATGACCCCTGGACGATCTGGCCTGCGGCGCCTTCAGGCTGTTTTTCCCCCTTGGGACAACCCAGGATCATGAAGAGTGAAACAAAGATGGCAGGGAAAAGAAATCTTTGATAGATACGACCAATGGAATTCATAGTGAAGCCTCCCTCAGCTTTATACTGAAACGCGGTATTTGTGATACAAATCATCAATAAATTTAAATATTACAATATACATATTATCAGGTGCGCAATCAAGGATAAATTGTAAAGAAAAACTGATTTTTTCAGTTTTTCTCTTTGACACCCCACGTCTTCAGGAGTTTGATCTCGGACGGGTCGAGTCTCCTGAATTTGCCGAGGGGAAGGTCCCCCAGATAGACCGGGCCGATCCGTATCCTCTTTAGCTTGAGGACCGAATGCCCGATCTTTTCAAACATGCGGCGGATCTGCCTCTTTCTTCCTTCATGGATGGTGATCTCAAGAAAAGTATTGGCAGGAAGGGAACGGACTTTCCGTATCAGGGCCGGAGCGGTGGGCCCTTCAATCAGCCGGATGCCCCGCTGCAGTTTTTCGAGTTTTGACGGGGCGGGCTTCCCCTTCAGCTTGACCAGGTAGGTCTTGGGCATGTGATGACTGGGGTGCATGATCTCATTGGCGAGTTCACCGTCATTGGTGAGGATGATCAGCCCTTCAGAGTTGTAATCGAGCCGCCCCACCGGGAAGACCCGCGCCTTGATCCCCCTGGTAAATTCCATGATCGTGGGGCGGTTCTGCGGATCCTTGAGGGTGGTGACATACCCGGCCGGTTTGTTCAGGGCCAGATAGACTTTTTTCTGCTGTGATTGGATGAGCTTGCCGCGGACCTTGATGTGGCAGTGTTCCGGGTCGACCTGAGTGCCGAGATCGGTGATCACCTTGCCGTTGACCGTGACCAGGCCTTCCCTGATCAGCTCTTCCGCCTCCCTTCTGGAGGCTACTCCGGCATCTGCCATGGCTTTATGCAGGCGGACCATGTTGGATGTTATCTGTTTTGACTTCAGCATATATTCAGTGGTATGATAAAATATATTTCAAACAAAAGATCAGGATGACGGCCGGCTGATATTTTATTTCACGTCATCACCAAAGAGACAATAGAGAGCAATCACATGGCATTCATCCGAGGCAACCCCCTGGCCCTGGCAAAAGACATCGCAGAAGGATATATATTCGTAACGCCGATATTCCTCAAGAAATTCATGGAACCTGACTACAAAGAGCTTTACCATAATCTGATCAAGGTGCAAAAGCTTGTCCGGGCCGAAGGCCCTGATCCAAGGGATAACAATGCCGTTCGGCAGCGCAACATGCGGCTGCAACGCCTCAACAACAGCCTGGTCGTGCTCAAGCACCAATGCAAGGTCAAAAAAATCCTGCTATAAGGTTTGTTCCTGCTGATCTTCCAGGAAGCTCCGGTCATCCTGGACGTTTTCTTCCTCCGGTATGCTGCAATCCTCCAGGTTTTCCTGATCTACCGGAATGTCAACGCTTCCCGGGGCGGTCTCAACCCCGGTGCCGGCATCAGAGGGTGAGGGGGCGCCCGCATCTTCCTGGTCCGGAGAGAGATTTTCCTCGTGTTCCTCGAGAATTTCCTGGAACTCCTTGAGTGTAGGGAGGTCCTTGAGTGAGCGGAGCCCGAAATATTCCAGGAACTCCCTGGTTGTGGCATACATGATGGGATTCCCCACCGCATCCATCCGCCCTGTAATCTTGATCAGGTTTCTGTCGAGCAGGGTCTTGATGACTCCGGCTGAATTGACGCCCCGGATCGACTCGATCTCCGGGGTCGTGACGGGCTGTTTATAAGCGATGATCGCCAGGACCTCCAGCGATGCCGGAGAGAGGCGGACCTTTTTCGGCCGGCTGAGTTTCTTGATCCAGATCCCGAGGTCTTTGTGCGTGACCAGCCGATATCCGCCCGCTACCTCGACGACATGGACGGCCCTGTTTCCCTGTTCCAGGGATACGGCCAGGTCCGCAACGGCCTTCCTGATCGCCTGTTTGTCCAGGCCTTCGGGTTCAAGGATCTGGGAGAGCTGTTCCAGGGAGATGGGCGTTTCCGAGGCGAAGATCAGCCCCTCGATGACCCTGATCACTTCAGTGTCGTTCATGTTTCCTCCGATATGGAATCAGATTCTTCTGCATAAGAAGGAGGCGCTCCCTCCGGGGGCTTCTCCTGATCGCTGACGGCCTTCTGGATGCGGATGGGGCTGAACCGCTCTGTCTGTTCGATCCGGACCAGGCGCAGGCGGATGATCTCAAGGAGGGCGAGAAAGGTGATGATGATCTCCTGCCGGCCGGGATTTTCATGGAACAGGTCCTCGAAGCGGATACTCTCACGGTAATCCAGGGTCTCCATGATCCATGAGATCTTCTCCTTGATGGTCATGGTCTCAACCGTGATCTCGTGCACGTCGTCGGCCGAGGTCTTGCTCAGTACATTCCGGAATGCCTCGATCAGGTCCATGAGGTTCAGATTGATCAGGAGGACTTCCCGCTCATCCTTGGCATGGTCCGCCGCCCCGAAGGGATAGGCATCGATCCAGAGGTTTTCCTGGTCTTTCAGCGAATGGGCCGCCTCTTTGTATTTCTTGTATTCCAGAAGTCGTTCGATCAGTTCCCGGCGCGGATCTACACCTCCCTCTTCGTCATCGTCGGTCTGGTCCGGCGGGAGGAGCATTCTGGATTTGATCTGGGTCAGTGTGGCGGCCATGACAAGAAAATCCCCCACCACGTCCAGGTTCAGCGTCTTTATCAGGTCGAGATAGTCCAGGTATTCCCGAGTAATGAGTGCGATCGGGATATCGTAGATATCGATCTCGTGTTTCTGTATCAGGTAGAGCAGAAGGTCCAAAGGGCCTTCGAAGATGTTGAGTTTTACCTTGTACGTCATATTTTCATCGCTTCCCGGACTTGCGCCATGGTTCCCGATGCGATCTTTCTGGCCGATTCCGTACCACTCTCTACCACATCCCGTATCTGCTTCTTGTCCCTGGCAAGCGCAGCCCTTGTTTCATGGATCGGGGCTAGCATGAGGATCATGTTGTCGATCAGGATCTTTTTGCAGTCCACGCACCCGATCCCTGCGGTCCGGCACCCGTGGGCAATCCTTTCGACATCTTCTTTGCCTGTGAAGATCTTGTGGTAGGCGAAGACCGGGGAGACCTCGGGATCGCCGGGGTCCTGCCTCTTCTTGCGCTGGGGATCGGTCATCATGTTCCGGACTTTGTTCCGGATCACATCCTCGGAATCCGAAAGGTAGATGCAGTTGTCGTAGCTCTTGCTCATCTTCCTGCCGTCGGTTCCCGGCAATTTCGGGACCTCGGTCAGGATGGCCTGGGGTTCGGGAAAGACCTCTCCATACAGATGGTTGAAACGGCGGCCGATCTCCCTCGTGAGTTCCAGATGGGGAACCTGATCTATGCCCACGGGGACCTTGTGGGCCTTGTAGATCAGAATGTCCGCAGCCTGGAGCACTGGATAGCCTAAAAATCCGAACGTGGTGAGATCCTTTTCCGTGAGCTGCTGCTGCTGTTCCTTGTAGGTGGGGCAGCGTTCCAGCCAGGGCAGAGGGGTGATCATGGAGAGGAGGACATGGAGCACTGCATGGTCCGGGACCATGGACTGGACGAAGATCGTGGCCTTGTCCGGGTCGATCCCCACGGCAAGCCAGTCGATCAGCATCTCATGGATGTAGGCCCGTATATCCGGGGAAGAGGCGTACTCCGTGGTCAGGGCATGCCAGTCGGCTACAAAGAAAAAACACTCATAGTTCTCCTGCATCTCTTTCCAGTTCTTCAGCGCACCCAGGTAGTTCCCCAGATGAAGTTTTCCTGTCGGGCGCATCCCGCTCAAGACCCGCTGTTTAGTCATTCCGTCTCCTTACCACAGAGCACGCATCGTATTTCTCTCGGCACTCTGTGGTTAGCTTTTAACATGATCTCGGCTATCATAACAGAAAATCCAGAATCCGGTCGAAGATCGGCCAGAGTGTATAGTTCAGGATGCCGCTCATGATGAGCAGGACCAGGATGATCATTCCATAGGGTTCAACTTTGGCCAGGGCCGCGGCTTTTTTCTGCGGGAGGAGTCCCACCATGATCCTTCCGCCGTCCAGAGGCGGCAGAGGGATGAGGTTGAAGAGCATCAGAAGGACGTTGATCACCACGCCCGTGCCGGCCATCAGGACCAAGGGTATGACCAGGAAGGATGCTGCAGAGTGCACTCCCCAGAAAGGAATTTTCATAGTCGTTATAAAGATACTAAATATCACCTTCAATGCCGGGTTGCTTAAAATGAGAACCTTGTAGATCAGCGTGCAGATCAGGGCCAGGACCAGATTGGTTGCAGGCCCTGCGCCTGCGACGTAGATCATATCGTGTTTCGGATTCCTCAGGTTTCTGAAATTGACCGGGACCGGTTTAGCCCAACCGAAGAGAAACCGTGAACCGATCAGGATCAGGAAGAGCGGCAGCAGGATGGTCCCCATGAGGTCAATATGGGGCAGGGGGTTAAGCGTCAGCCTTCCCATGCTTCTTGCCGTTCTGTCCCCGAATTTCTCAGCGATCCACCCGTGGGCCACCTCGTGCAGGATAATGGAAAAGATAATGGGCGGTGCCATCACCGCTGCGGCCTGAACATATTGAGCGATATCCATCCATAATCCTATGAAAATCAATAGGTTGCAAGCTGATTATTTTAAATTCCCGATCGAAATGAATCATAAAAAATTATCAGAATGGGGGTTCAATGTCAATGATTTTATGCCGGATTGTGTTGAATCACCCATGCAAAGTCCTTTATAGTATGACGTGTAGAGATTCTGTCATCGATTATGGAGGTGATATTCGTATGCGGGTCGGGATTGTGGGAGCGGGCATTTCGGGGCTTTATCTGGCATCTCTGCTTGGGGAGCAGGGGCATGAGGTTGACCTGTATGACCCCAGGACGCCATGGGAGAAGCCCTGCGGAGGCGGGATCACCTGCCGGGCCTACAGCGCATTTCCCGTTCTCAATGACTTCCGTCCGCAGTGCCTTGCCGTGCATCAGATGAGGATGATCGCTCCCGATGGGGAGCATTGCTCGGTCTCTTATACGGATCCGATCCTGATCGCCTCGCGGCATGATCTCGGTAGATACCTGCTGGAGGGCCTCGAATCCAAAGAGAGCGTGAAGTTTCTCCGGGCGAATGTGGACCGGGTGTTGCCCCAGGGGCATGGATGGCGCCTGTACGCCGGCAAAAGGGGATATGACTGCGATCTTCTGATTGGGGCGGATGGCGTGAACAGCCTGGTCCGGAGAACCGTCTCGGAGCGTTTTCCGAAAGAGGATACTGCGCTCGCCGTGGGTTACTGGATAGAGGGAATATCCCGGGAACCCGAGGTGGTCATCGGTTTTCTGCAGGGCCTCTCAGGATATATCTGGGTCTTCCCCAGGAAAGATCATCTCTCTGCAGGGATTGCCGTGAGAACAGGAGAGACCACCGGGAAAAAACTTTTCTCATGTCTCGACGATTTTTTAAAGAAAAATCTCCCCGTGCTTGAGAAGAGAAACCGGAGAAGATATTCGGCCCTGATCCCATCTCTTTCCAGAGAGGGGTTTTTGAATAACAGGATCTGCGGCGGGAACTGGGCCTTGGTTGGGGATGCGTCCGGTTTTGTGGATCCGATCACCGGAGAGGGGATCTATTATGCCTTCCGCTCGGCCGAACTTCTCTCCGAGGCCCTCTCCGGCGGGGGGCTCATGGCCTACGAAGAGGCCTGCCGCAGGGATATGGTCCCTGAATTGGACTGCGCCTCTTCCTATGTGCACAGATTCTATGATCCGAGGGTAACGAATCGCCTGGTGAGGCTTGCCGGAGAACATCCGTCCATCCGGATGCTGCTTGCCGGCCTGTTGGCCGGAACCCAGGGGTATCTGTCCCTGAAGAAAGATCTACTGGGGATACTCCCCGGTCTGACTCGGGATGCTCTGTCGGGGATCTTCAGAAATAAAAAATAAGCCCGGATCAGATCCTGTTGCAGGATACGGCCAACGTGGTCAGGAGCAGCAAACCGGAAGTAATGGAAACCTGATGACAGGGCTTGAAAAAACGATTCCCACGTGTTATATACATAGACAGTAAAGAAAGGCATCGCCCTGACTCCAATTCCGGCTGAGGATAAATTACAATTTGAGTAAGGTCAGGCCCATTTGAACGTTCCCTTATTAGCCTATATCCTTTTTTCCTTCAGCTTTATCGCGCTTTCCGCCTTCGTGTCCGGTTCCAAGAAATCCTTCTTCGTTCTGGATCAGTCTGAGGTGCGGGCCATGGCCGAGGCGGAGGAAAGCCCGGCCCTGCGTTTTCTGAGTCAAAGGCCTCAGGAGACGCTCCTGACCCTCCTGATCCTGCATCAGGCCATATGGATACTTCTGGTCGCGGTCACGGTCTGGAGTTTTCAGGATCTCTCTGCAAGGGTCATGGCCCTGATTCTCCTCTTTACCGTTTATCTCTTCTTCGGCAGGTTTCTTCCGAGGATACTGGTCCGCGGCAAAGAGATCCGATATATCCGGCTCGTATCACCTTTCCTCAAGGTTTTATTCTTCGTGGTCTCACCTCTCCGTTTCATCTTTGACAAGGTCTCTTCCTTGCTTTTGAGAGAGGGATGGGTACGGGAGAAGCCTGTGATTCAGGACAGGGATTTCAAGAACCTCGTCGAGGAGCCGGAGGATGCGCACGAGATGTACGAGAGGGAGATGATCCAGAATGTCATGGATTTCCGCAAGACCCTGGTCAAGGAGGTCATAACCCCTCGGCCGGATATGTTCTGCATCGACGTGGAGGAAGAGGTCATCCGCGTGGTTCAGAAGGTGAGGGCCGCGAGCTTTTCCCGTATCCCGGTTTATGCCGAAGACCGGGACCATATTGTCGGGATTCTGTATGCCAAGGACCTACTCCCTCTGGTTCTCAAGGGGGTTTCAGCCGGGCAGAAACTGCCAGACAATCTCTTGCATCCGGCCATGCATGTCCCGGAGACCAAGCGTATCAGCGAACTCCTGAGGGAATTCAAGAAACAGAATGTTCATATGGCCATAGTGGTGGACGAATATGGCGGTGTGGAAGGTCTGGTCTGCCTCGAGGACCTTCTTGAGGAGATTGTCGGGGAGATTCAGGATGAAGGTGACGTTGGGGAAAAGCTCGTGGAAAAGGTTGACGAGCAGACCTACAGAATATCCGCCATGCTCTCTCTGTGGGACTTCAACGATCTCTTCCACGTTGAGATCGAGAGTGAGGACTATGAAACCATCGGCGGGTTTGTCGTGGATCAGTTGGGCCATTTTCCCAAGTGGGGCGAGAAGGTGATCTACGGCGGTCTGGAGATCTCGGTGTACCGCCTTAAAGACGTCCGTATCCTGGAACTCATGGTCACGAATCTCGATACCGGGCAGGAAAATCAAAACGGTCCGGGGGGGGGCGAATAGTCTTTGTTATGCTGATGAACGTTCTATTGCTTATAGGGGTCTGTCTGTGCGTGCTGAGTGAGGCCTTTTTTGCCGTTTCCGAGATCTCTCTCTTGGTCTCGGACAAGCTTACGCTTCTCGACCTCAAGGAGAAGAAGAGGCCCGGCATCATGCCGCTCTTAAAGGTTCTATCCGAGCCTGACCGGATTTCTCATACGCTGCTGATCGGCACGGTCCTTTCATCCGGGGGCAGTACCCTCTTCATGACGATCTTTATTCTCCGGCAGTTCCAGGGCATATCTTTTGCGTCATCTCTGGTCATCATCCTTTGCATCCAGCTCCTTCTGCTGACCGTCTTCGGAGAGATCATCCCCAGAGTACTCTTCTATCATCGGGCAGAGGAAATAGCCGTTCGGATTGCTTCGCCCCTCTCCTACAGCATGAAATGCTTCAGGCCGGTCATTGCACTTTCGACCCGTTTCCATGCGGTGGTCCAGAGTCTTGCCGGAATGCAGGAGCCTGCGGGAAACCCTTTTGTGGAAGACGAGGACCTGGAGTGGATCAGGCGGTTCGCACAGGGGAGCGAGACGCTCAAGATGGAGGATGTCAGGATCATCAGGAAGATCTTCGACTTCAGCGACATCCGTGTCCGTAACATCCTCGTCCCCATCGATCAAGTGGTCTCGGTGAGCGAGAACGCTTCTGTGATACAAGCCATGGAGGAAGTGGTCACAAACGGGTATACGAGGCTTCCGGTCTACAGGGGCGACAGGATGCATATGGTCGGCCTTCTGCATGCCCTGGACCTCTTCCGCGTCCAGTCGCTGAACCGGGAGATTGCAGACTACTACAGAAAACCCTTTTTCGTTCAGCCGGACGCCCTGATCCGGGACCTTTTCAAGGCCATGCAGAAAAGGGGAATCATGATGGCGGTGGTGCTGGGCGATAATGGAACTGCCCTGGGGATTGTCACCATGGAAGATATTCTTGAGGAGATCTTCGGGGAAATTGAGGATGAGTATGATCTCAAGGACCAGCTCTTCAGGGAGATCAGCCGGAACGAATATCTGGCGGACGGTCGGACCGATATTCAGGAACTGAATGAAAAGCTGCATCTTGGTATTCCCGGCAACGGCTACAGGACCCTGAACGGATATATCCTACACCACCTGCGCCGGGTTCCGCAGGAGGGAGAGCGGTTCACCATCGGGAACCTGATGTTCAAGATCGAACTCGCGGACGAACGGCAGATCTATAAACTCTTCTTAAAGAAGTTGCAGCCGGCTAAAAAGGGAGAAGGGTGAGCGAGGCATCAGGCGGGATGTCAGATCTTTCATCATCTGTGAGGTGAGCAGGATCAGTCTGTGACCATGGCATGTTCGGCCAGTATCTTCTTTGCCCTTTCCAGGACAACCGACGGGTCAAAGGGCTTTGTCATATACTCATCCGCACCCACTTCAATCCCTTTGCTGATTTCATTGAGCTGGCCCCTGGCGGAGAGGATGATCACATGGATGTCCGAATGACACCTCCAAAGATAATATTTACCTTTTTTCTTGAATACTTGTCGACCGTTTTGGAGAAGCTTTAGGTATATTTTTTTCAGATGACCTGATTATTGAGATTTTGGGTTTTATGGAGATTAATTCTTGACAAGAAATATTCGGAAATGTTAATATCCCGAAACTTCCTGGACCTATAAAGGCTTCTAAAAGCCGGGGATCCATGAAAAAAGAAGATAAGACATTCTATAAAGGACTTTATTCGGTCAGTACGGCCGGCATCTACATGGTCGTGGCCACCATGATCGGATATTTTATGGGCAGTCAGCTGGACAAATGGTTCCATACGTATCCCTGGCTGACCCTGGTTTTCCTGCTCTTTGGCATTGCCGCCGGCTTCAAGAATCTGATCGATATTGCTGTCAAATCGAGCAAGGAGGGTTGATCCCTTTATGAAAGAAACGGCGGCAGAACGGATGATCCCCAGTGGAACCACTTGGCAGGGACTCCTTTCCCTGGCATTACTGGCAGGTCTCGGCTACGCTGTTTTTGGCAAAGGGGTGGCCCTGGGCATGGCGGTCGGCATGGCGGTCGGCCTTGTCAACTTCAAGGCCATTGCGTTCATCGTCAGTCGGTTATTCAGGCCGGACCCGTTTCACAAGGTTTTCTACGGGCTATTCGGCGTGCTGAAAATTTTGATACTGGTTGCGGTCTTTCTGAGCCTGATCTATTATAATATTTTTAATGTTTATGGCCTCGTGGCTGGCTTTTCCGCTGCCCTGATTTCAATCCTTGTCGAGGGGATGATCCGGGCGGGCCGCTGCGACCGGGATTCGGCCATGTCAAAGGTTTTGTGAAGAGGAGAAGGGACATGCATGAACCGCCGATGTTTTTAAGCTTCCTGGGACACGAGTATCTGGCCGTGGGATATGCCGCGGTCACGGTTCTGCTCCTGATCCTGATGGGAAAAATTGCAACCTCGAACCTGGCCCTGGTCCCCGCAGGGATACAGAACTTCTTTGAGGTGGTTCTCGATGTTATCATGAACTTCATGGAAGGGGTAATGGGGAAAAAGAACGCCAGGCGGTTCTTTCCGATGATCGCGACCTTCTGCCTCTTTATCTTTACCTGCAACATGATGGGGATCTTCCCCGGCATGTATTCAGCCACGTCGAATCTGAACATCACCGTGGCCTGCGCCGTGATTGTTTTCGTCACGGTCCATTTCTTCGGCGTCAAGGAGCACGGGTT
The DNA here is from genome assembly GCA_919901565.1 of bacterium. Lineage (GTDB taxonomy): Bacteria > CG2-30-53-67 > CG2-30-53-67 > CG2-30-53-67 > CG2-30-53-67 > CG2-30-53-67. The sequence continues at coordinate 25,666 of CAKKPE010000049.1, read as the reverse complement.
CAAATATCTTCTGCATTTTATGGGGCCGGTGCTCTGGCTTGCGCCTCTCATGCTTCCCATAGAAATCATCGGGCACCTGGCCAGGCCGGTATCCCACAGCCTGAGGCTGTTTGGGAATATCATGGGGGAGGATACGCTCCTCATTATCCTCGCCGGGCTGGTCCCGTTCCTGGTCCCGCTCCCGATCATGGTCCTGATGGTCTTCACCAGTTTTGTCCAGACTTTCGTCTTTGTGCTTCTGGCCATCCTTTATATCCAGGGATCGGTGGAGCATGGAGAGGACCACTGATGGATTTCAAGCCGTCCCATCCCCTCCTGAAAAGGGGTGCGGCGGGGCTTTCTCCCGGGTTTTCCGGGATCTACTCTTGCGGTTCACGGCCGGATGACCGTGCCTTTCGCAGCCGTTTTCCGGGGACGGAAAAACGGGGCTCTTTTAGAGGTGGGGTGGGATAGGATACCTCATGAGGGCGGCGGGCAGGACCTTCGGGCCATTCAGCCTGGACGGCAAATTCTGAAGGGAGGTAAAACAATATGAAGAAGATTCTATCCAGCCTGTTTGTCTTTGCAGCGGCACTTCTGGGCGCAGTTCCTGCTTTTGCCATGGAAGAAGCGGCAGCAGGCGGCGCCGAGAAGGGAACCATTGCCATGGCCATAGCCGTCACCATTGCCGTGGCGGCCTTCGGCGGCGCGATTGGGCAGGGGTTTGCCGTCAACGGCGCCATGCAGGGGATCGCAAGAAACCCCGGCGCATCCGGAAAGATCATGACGAACATGATCATCGGTCTCGCGATGATCGAGTCTTTGGTCATCTACGGCCTGGTCATTGCTTTTATGCTTCTCGGCAAGATGGGTTAAGTTGCCATGCATGTAGGCGGGGCAGCAGATGCCCCGCCTTTTTTTCGAAGAGGATCAACAGGATGCCAAAGGTAAAAAAAATACTCATTGCTGTAGACTTCAGTGATTGTTCAAAGAAGAGTCTGAACTACGCCTTTGAATTCTTCAAGGGATGCGATATTGAATTCCATGTCGTCCATGTGGTGCATGATCCCCATCTGCAGGGTTTCTATATCCCCCATATCTCTGTAGACGAGATCCAGAAGAATGCCGAAGAATACGCAAATCAGGAACTCAAGAAGTTTATCCCGCGAAAGTTCATGACGTACGAAGATATCCACCTGACCGTTCTCAAGGGAGAGCCCTATTCCGTATTGATCGATTATGCGGTGAAGCATCATCTGGAACTCATTGTCATGGGGAGTCACGGTGCGAGCCGGCTTGAGAAGATGCTGCTCGGCAGTGTGACCGACAAGGTTATCCGCAAGTCGCCTATCCCCATTATGGTGGTCAAGAACTGACGTGATGACGGCCTTCATACATCTTCCCGGTTTTCTTCAGATTTATTTCCCCGTACGGGGGTTGCCATGACGGAAAAGATTCGAGTCCGGTTTGCCCCAAGTCCGACAGGCTATCTGCACATCGGCGGGGTGAGGACCGCCCTGTTCAATTATCTTTTTGCCAGGAAGCACGGCGGTTCGTTTGTGCTCCGCATCGAGGATACGGATGTCGAACGCTCCACCGACGAGTCGATCCAGGCGATCCTCGACGGCATGGAGTGGCTCGGTCTGGACTATGACGAGGGCCCGCCGGTGCGCCAGAGCCGGCGGATCCCCCTCTACCAGGAGCATGTGGAGCGGCTCCTTGCCCAGGGCAGGGCCTACCCCTGCACCTGTTCTCCCGAGGAACTGGAGGAGCGACGCAAGCAGGCATTGAAAGAGGGGAGGACACCCAAGTACGATGGCCGATGCCGTGAAGGGGGCGGCGCTGTTCACGGAAGGAAAGCGGTCATCCGCTTCAAGACACCGATTTCCGGAACCACCGAAGTGGTGGACATGATCCACGGGATCATCTCCTTCGATAACAGCCAACTGGACGATCTGATCATCCGCCGCTCTGACGGCATGCCCACATACAACTTCTGCGTGGTCGTGGACGATGCCCTCATGGGAATGACCCATATCATCCGAGGTGATGATCACCTGAATAACACGCCGAGGCAGATCCTCATGTACCAGGCCCTGGGATATGACATCCCGAAATTCGCCCATGTCCCCATGATCCTCGGATCGGACAAGACGCGCCTTTCCAAGAGGCACGGTGCCACATCCATCATGGCCTACAAGGAGATGGGCTACCTTCCCGAAGCGATGATCAACTACCTGGTCCGGCTGGGATGGGGCGCAGGCGACCAGGAGATCTTTTCACGCGAGGAACTCATTGAGAAATTTTCGCTTGACGGGATCGGCAAGTCCCCGGCGGTTTTCAATCCTGAAAAACTCCTCTGGCTCAATCACCATTACATCAAGACCGGAGACCCCGAACGGATAGCCTCCCTCCTCAACGGGATACTCGTTCAAAAGGGGATACTCACAGAACCCTATCCCGGAGAGAAGATGGGCTATATTGCTGAAGTGGTCAAGTGCCAGCAGGAGAAGCGCAAGACCCTGGTCGAGATGGCCGAGCTTTCAACTTATTTTTTCAAGCGGGATATTGCCATAGACGAGAAGGCAGGGAAGAAATATCTGACCCCGGAAAACCTTCTTCTCTTAGAGGATCTCATATTGAAATTTGCCGCCCTCGATGACTTTTCCGTGGAGAAGATTCAGGCGATCTTCGAGAAAGTGATGGCCGAAAAGGAGACCGGACTCGGGAAGATAGCCCAGCCCGTGCGTGTGGCCTTGACCGGAGGAACAGTCAGCCCGGGGATCTTTGAACTGGTCTCCATCCTGGGCAAGGAACTCGTCCTAAAACGGATGAAAAAGGCAGTGGAATATATAGGGAACCGATCTGCGGACTGAACCCTTTCTCCTTGACAGAAAATAATGGTTTTGTTACTTTTATGGGCGACATTGATGAGCTCGTAAAAAGTTCATAAGTGAGACGGCACAGTAAAAAGCTCCGGATGCAAGGCGCGCGAATCCTGAGGAATGAAGCGTACTGAGATGTACGCTGCAATGACGAAGGATGAAGCGTAACGCCGCAGACGGACTTTTTACGAAGCCGTCAACATTCGGGTGTCGTCCAATGGTAGGACAGCAGACTCTGGATCTGCCTATCGAGGTTCGAATCCTTGCACCCGAGCCACTGGTCCCATCGTCTAACGGTTAGGACGCTGGCCTCTCACGCCGGTAATACGGGTTCGAATCCCGTTGGGATCACCATTCTTCCTTATCCTTCGTCACGCTACTGTGGGTTCCTCTCCAGATTCAAAATCCTGCCGGTGGGATTCGGTCATGAGAGGAAGGGGTCATCTATCTCCGCTCGCCGAGCCCCAGAGCAGGGCTCTTGCTCGCGGCTGCATGGTCGAATCCAGTTGGGATCACTGAACATTTCTTGCTCCATATAATCCCTTAATAATTAAATGGTTAAAGCACGTGTGTTAAAAGGATACCCACACCAGGTGCAGGAGTCTACCTAAAAGAGTCTGGAACTCGAATGAAATGGTTGAATTATACAACATAGTTTGGTAATATAGGGCAGGGAGTTTGGAATGAGTGTTGTCATTAAGAAAATAAAGAACAAAGAGTATGCCTATGTTGCCTATCGCAGCGAAGGCAAGGTGGTGCAGACATATCTGGGGGCTCTTTCCGACCCTGAGGTCAAAAAAAGAATAGAACAGCATGAAAGAGAGAACAGAATCCCCGATCGATTTTTTTATCTGTTCTGGGACACCTCACCATTAGAGATTGACATCCGTAAGAACTCCAGATATATCATCGAACGAGTCCTTGAGCTTGGAGGGCTTGATGAACTTTACTGGATTCAGAAAGTTTATCCCACTCGGTTGATTATGGAAACATTGGAGGTGAGCAGGAAGTTGTCACCCAAATCCAATAACTTCTGGAGGGTCTGGTTTGGCTCTTTATCTTGAAACACTGCCAATACATTCACAAAAAGTCCTTGCCAAACTGAAGAGCCTCATCAAAGCACACCGGTTCGTGTTAGCCGGCGGGACCGGCCTGGCACTCCAGATTGGACACAGAATTTCAGAAGACCTGGATTTCTTCACGGAGCAAAACTTTCCCACCGATGAGCTTTTCAAGAAGATCAAAGGAAAAAAGCTTTCACCAATGGTCTTGCAGGAAGAGAAGGGGACATTAACCGTAACGGCAGATGAAGTTAAGATATCTTTTTTACATTATGCTTATCCTTTCAAGGAAAAAATGACTGATCTGGAAGGGGTGCCCGTCGCAGGGATCATAGACATCGCATCCATGAAGATCATCGCCATCAGCCAGAGAGGTGCCAAAAGAGATTTTGTTGATCTTTATGCCGTTATGCAAACGGTACCCTTCTGGAAAATCGCAGAGAGCATGATCGAACGTTTCGGCAAGGATCGAGTCAATCCGATCCATATCGGAAAGTCGTTGGTCTACTTCAATGATGCAGACATAGACCCTGAGCCCCGATACCTGGGACATAATAAGCTGGAATGGAACACAGTGAAGAAGTTCTTCAAAAAGCATGTTCAGCAGATGGTCATGGATCTGGATCAAGCAAGCCGGAAATAGCTGTACTCAGGGATGGTAATTTTTTAAGCTGTGCCCAATTCTGTCGAATTGAGGCACGGCATGGCGGATTTAAAGTTGACAATTGTACTATTGAAATGTACAATTCAATAGTCTATTCAAGGAGGTGATTCACATGATCACTGTTAAAGAAGATATGGCTCTGATAGGAATTGCGGAGTTGAGAAACAAGGTTTCCGATGTTCTGAGTAAAATAAAAAAACACCGTGTTATTCTGACCAAACGGAATAAACCCTTGGGTGTTATCATTGATTACGATGAATACCAGGAAATGCAACGGATAATCGATGAAGTAGAGGATCTTGCCTTGGGATCCATAGCCAAAGACCGTATGGAAAGGAAAGGCAAAAAATACGTCAGCCTGGATGAGGCGGAGAAAAAGGTGGGGCTCAGGTAATGTACACCGTCCTGATCGATGAGCTTGTCCTCAAAGAAGACTTCAGAAAGATCGACAAACCTGACCAGCAGAAAATCATCAAGACCATCAGGAAAAAGCTGACGAGTGAACCTGAAATCTTTGGCTCGCCCTTGCGAGCCGACCTTAAGGGGTTATGGAAGCTGAGAGTGGGATCCTATAGAGTCATTTATGAGATAAAGAAAAAAGAGGTTCTGGTCTACGTCATCAAGGTTGGATTCAGACGGGACGAGGAAGTGTATAAAGAAATTTTAAAACGTTTCAAATAAGGTTATGTCAAATTTCTTTTACAAAGAAGCCTATTTCTGCTACACTCGTTTTGTCGCTTAATAACATCGTTGGGCATCAAGAACTAGCAGGCAAATATGACTTTTATTGATGTTGTGAAAAATATGCTTGCATCAACTTCCGAGCCGATAACGCCGCAAGAAACTCGTGAGCTGATCAAAAAGAAGTTTCCTCAATATTATGGGACCCCTTCGCATATCAGCAATGTTGCCAAGGGGCATTACAAGGATTTAGATCATGCGTTGCTGGCGCAAATATATGGTCTTGTGCGCATGAATAGATCTTTTTTCTGCGACAAAACCCATAAGCCAATGAAAATTTCGTTAAAGAATAATAAAGCAAGGCCAAAGCTGAGACCGGAGATACCTCAGAATGAAGACAATATGAGAAATGAGGATGATCTCATAAAAAACATTGGCCATTACTACAAACGTTCATTAGAGGTGATGAAAGAGTTTGGAGGACCATCAATTTATTTCCATGTTCAGGCAATCAAGGAACGGGAAACCAGCTTTCTCTCTGATCGGCATATTGAAATGATTTATGCCACATTGGCTTCGTGGGGCATGCATAAGATGGGAGATCCTGATATCACAAAGGCAAAAATGGTTGAGTTTCCTGAATTCAAACAATCCATTATTAAACACCGCGACACATTACAGCAGTTATCCTCCTTGAGGATGGATTCATGCAGCCAAGAGCAGTATGGAAAACATATAGATGATCTGGAGCAAATCTATTACACTCTGAAGGTATCGATTTCTAAAGCGACGATTGTGGCACATTCAAAAACTTTGGCACATATTCTTCCGAACTTGGTCACGCCGATCGATCGGCAGTATACGATCAGGTTCTTCACTCAGGAGAATAAAGACTTTTTCACTGAATCTGGAAAATACAGGCTTGTTAATCTACCTCAAGGCATCGTTGCTCAATTTGTCGATTTTAAAAAATATTGTTGTAGAATGAAGATGTTATTTGATCGATGTGATCATCAATTGTTCACGATAGACAAAGAAACATTTAACACTTCATTACCAAAAATTATGGACAATCTTATTATGGCATTTATTAAAGATGTACCAAAGCCAGACAAAAACGAAAGACGGAAATGAAGTAATGCCCAAAGCAATCAATCGGATGGCTTACAGCCACCGATTATTTTAGTCGATACGGGAGGAAAATAGGGACAGCGGGACTGTTGAAAAAGTGTTTTTCTGGTCTCATGCCGTCATTCCCGCGTAGGCGGGAATCCAGGTCTTTCATAGTTTTACTGGATGCCCGCTTTCTCGGGCATGACAAAACTATTTACCATAAGAGACTTTTTCAACAGCCCCACAGCGCCCATTTTTATTGATCTCATTCTTTATCTCTTATCATCGATTCATTCCGAGAATCTACAGAGCAGTGGCTGTTGGCTTTCCTCATCACATTAACCAAAGGGGCAATTACCGCCAGAGCGTCTTCGAAAGCAAAGACGATTAGTGGATCCGGATCATCCATGCTTTTTTTCTTTCCCTGTCTTCTGTATCCTGGCCCATTCATCACGTAATGTGACTGTCCGGTTGAAGACGAGCCGGTCCTGAGCGGAGTCTCGATCCACGCAGAAGTAGCCCAGTCTTTCGAACTGGTATCGGCTTCCCGGTATTGCACCCGCAAGGCTGGGTTCCAGCCTGCACGATGTCACTGTCTCCATGGATTTCGGATTCAGGAAGGCCTTGAAGTCGGGTGCGTCCTTGTCCCCCTCGGGATCGGCTTTGGTGAAGAGATGATCGTAGAGGCGGACCTGGGCCTGGATCGAATGGGCGTCAGAGACCCAGTGAAGGGTGGACTTGACCTTGCGGCCGTCCGGGGCGTCGCCGCCGCGTGTGGCCGGATCATAGGTGCAGTGCAGCTCCACCACTTCGCCGGCCTGGTTCTTCACGACGCTGACACATTTTATGAAATACGCATACCTCAGTCTGACCTCCCGGCCCGGGCAAAGGCGGTAAAACTGTTTGGGCGGGTCCTCCATGAAATCCTCCTGTTCGATGTAGAGGACGCGTGAAAAAGGGACCTTCCGTGTCCCCATGGCGGGGTCTTCGGGATTGTTGACGGCCTCCAGCTCCTCGACCTCGCCTTCAGGGTAGTTGTCGATGACCACCCGGATGGGGCGAAGCACGGCCATGACCCGGGGGGCCCGCTTGTTCAGGTCTTCACGAAGGCAGTGTTCGAGCAGGGCGATATCGACCATGCTCTCCCTTTTGGCCACGCCGATTCGTTCACAGAAGCTGCGGATGGCCTCGGGCGTGTATCCCCGCCTGCGGAGGCCGGAGATGGTGGGCATCCGGGGGTCATCCCAGCCCGAGACATGCCCCTCCCGGACCAGCTGAAGGAGCTTCCGTTTGCTCATGACCGTATGGCTGAGGTTGAGGCGGGCGAACTCGATCTGCCGGGGATGGAAGATGCCCAGCTGTTCAATGAACCAGTTATAGAGCGGCCGGTGATCCTCGAACTCCAGGGTGCAGATGGAGTGGGTGATTCCTTCGATGGAATCCGACTGACCGTGGGCAAAGTCGTACATGGGATAGATGCACCACTGGCCGCCGGTTCGGTGATGCGAGGCGCGCAGGACCCGGTAGATGACCGGGTCGCGCATATTCAGGTTCTGGGATGCCATATCGATCTTTGCCCGGAGCACGCGGGAGCCGTCCCCGAATTCACCGGCACGCATCCGTTCAAACAGATCCAGGTTCTCTTCGACCGGACGGTCCCGGAAGGGGCTGTTCCTGCCCGGTTCGGTCGGCGTGCCGCGGTATTCGCGGATCTGGTCCGCGCTCAGGTCGTCGACGTATGCCTTGCCTTTCCTGATCAGCTGCACCGCGTACTCGTGGAGTTTCCCGAAGTAGTCGGAGGCGTAGTAGAGCCGGTCATCCCAGTCGAACCCGAGCCAGCGGACGTCCTCCTGGATCGATTCCACGTACTCGACTTCCTCTTTGGCCGGATTGGTATCATCGAACCGGAGGTTGCAGAGGCCTCCGAACTCCCCGGCGATGCCGAAGTTGAGGCAGATGGATTTGGCATGTCCGATATGCAGATAGCCGTTGGGCTCCGGCGGGAACCGGGTATGCACCCGCCCATGGTTCTTGCCGGCCTTGACGTCCCCGGAAATGATCGCCCGTATGAAGTCGGATGGAGGTGTATTGTCGGGCATGCCCATATTCAAGTTTCCGTTCTTTAATTATGACGGCTTCGTAAGAAGCTTTCAAATGTGACGGCAAAGTAAAAAGGCCCAGATGCAAGGAGCGCAAGTCCTGAGGAATGAGGCGTACATAGACGTACGCTGCAATGACGAAGGACGCAGCGCAACGCCGCAGATGGACTTTTTACGAAGCCGTCAATAATTCACCGATCTGGAATATGGCGTGATACTCATAGCCGCGGAGGGACTCTCTGCCGCCCATATTCCTGTCCACAATGGAAACAATCATCACAATCTCCAGTCCGGCTTGTTTAAGACGGTCTATGGCTGTGAGCACGGATTTCCCTGTGGAGACCACATCTTCAACCACGATGATTTTCCCGCCTTTTTCAACGGTTCCTTCGATATACTTCTGGGTCCCGTGCTTTTTGGCTTCTTTTCTCACACTGACAACGGGGATATTCTTCTTATGATGATAATAGGCGTACTGACTGAGACTGAATGCAATGGGAATGGCCCCGTACATCAGGCCGCCGATATAGTCTGTCTCCTTGTCCCTGATCATGCCGTAGATCAGCTCTCCGATCAGAGAGCCGGTTTCGGGGTCATGGATGATCTGTTTGGCATCAATGTAGTAATTGCTCTCGCCCCCGTGTGCAAGGGTGAACCTGCCGATTTGCAGGGCTTTCTTCTGTATGATCTCTTTGAGTCTTTTTCTTGCGTCCATACCCACCCCTTTTATGAATTTTGTATCTTATATCAAAAAAATCTTTTTGACAAATATTTTTGACAATCGGAATAAGAGAACAAAAGATGTTCACTTACCGGTTTGTGACCCATAATTTTACATGACCCATAATTTTACTTGCAATGGCATTTCGGGTTTGTTATAGTGCCCACGACAAGAAGGAGTGCTTAATAACCGGAGAGCAGATACTTATCGCGTCGTTCATACCTGCCGTGTAAATTTCACTGCAAACGCCTTTGTATGGGTCCCGCCTGAGTCTCTGCCTATCCCTAATGAGGAGAGAAGAGTCATGTCAATGAAACTGTATGTGGGAAATCTTTCTTATGAGATGAGCGAGTCCGAACTGAGTGATCTCTTTACTCCCTTCGGCACAATTGAAAGCGCAAAGGTCATTACCGACAAATATACCGGAAACTCCAAAGGTTTTGGATTTGTCGAGATGGCCAGCCGCGAGGAAGGCGAAAAGGCCATCAGCGAGTTGAACGGCAAACAAATCAATAATCGCGCGATCACGGTCAATGAAGCCCGTCCAAAACCGGACAGGGGCGGTTCCGGCGGTGGACACAGGTCAGGTGGTGGCGGTGGCGGCGGTGGTGGCGGCGGTGGTGGCGGCGGTGGTGGCAGAGGAAGATACTAAGTCCTTTGATTCATAAATTCGATGTCATAAATAACCAGAATACGTTGTTATATTAGCGAATCCAAGCACTAAGCACCTCTCTGGATGTATTGCATACTGGGGAGAAGATGCGGCTTGTTTCCCTGTCTTCTCTCCAGTTTGAGATCTTATTCTAACTTTGACGGCACACTCACTCCGGTGTTGCTTTTTTACTCTGTTATATCAGGAAGCCTTGGCGGCCGTATTTGTTGATAAGGCGGCATTCAAATGCCGTAGTACGGACAGATTGGGTTTATTACGTTCTTCAATGCATCTCCCCTTTGGTGATTTACCCTTTTCATCGTACGCAATCCCATGGCATATTGCAACTCCGCAAGGGGTAATGGCCCTGCTTTTCCAGGAATCTGTAAAAGCAGTTATGGTAGTATAATGCTTTAATAAAAGATGCCAACAATTTGATAATAAAAGTAAAAACTAATCAGAGATATGGCTCATGGAATGACTGGACGAGTTCTCGCCATGGCTGATCACTTCGGAAGAAGGGATGCCCTGTCTGATGCGCCTGATGAGAGGGATGCATTCAGGAGAACCTGGGCGGTGTTCATTGAAGCATGTTATTGATTATGTATGACTATTATTCTTGCAAAAAAAAATCCTGTATGTTATTTTTCAAAATTCGAAGTTTGTAAGCGTAGTAAGGCCTTCCAGAAGATAAACGAAGCAGAAAAAGCCGCTGCGTATTTCTTCTGGACATATCACGCACATATCCGGATCCCATGGGGTGGTGCGCCTTGGGCGTTTCCATGGGAGATGAAGGGTATGGTGGAAAAACCATTCAACAAGGAGGAACTGTAATGCCGATTGTTACCATGAAAGAGCTCTTGGAGGCAGGTGTCCATTTCGGGCACCAGACCAACCGATGGAACCCGAAGATGAAGAGGTTTATCTTCGGCGAAAGGAACGGGATCTATATTCTGGACCTTCAGAAGACCTTGCGCAATGTTAAGGAGATTCATAACACGGTCAAACAGATCATATCCGACGGGAAATCGATCCTGTTTGTGGGAACCAAAAAACAGGCCCAGGACACCATCTATGAAGAGGCCACGCGGTGCGGGATGTTTTACGTGAATCAGCGCTGGCTTGGCGGGACATTGACCAATTTCAAGACCATCAGGAACAGTATTTCAAAGCTGAAAAATATCGAGAAAATGAAAGAGGACGGGACCTTTGAGAAATTCAGCAAGAAAGAGTCCCTGACGATCGAGAAGGACCGGATCAAACTGGAGAAGTATCTGGGGGGCATCAAGGATATGGGCAGCCTGCCCGGCGCGCTTTTTATCGTGGACCCCAAGAAGGAGAAGATCGCCGTTCATGAAGCCCGGATCATGGGAATTCCCATCATCGCCATCGTGGATACGAACTGCGACCCGGATGAGATCGATTATTGTATCCCCGGGAATGATGACGCCATCCGTTCCGTCCGCCTGATTACCGCCAAGATCGCCAATGCGGTACTCGAGGCCAGGGAGAGGAAGGTGCCTGATGTTGAAGAAGAGATGATGGCTGCAGCGGCCAGGAGTGCAGCTCCGGATCAGGACATTCAGGCAGAGGCCTCTCCGGCTCCTGAAGAGGCATAGGGGAACAAACAAGATCCGAAGGCTGCGTTCCGGCGCATGGTATTAAATCACAAGGAGGAAAAGCATGAGCAGTATTTCAGCCGATCAGGTCAAGGAGTTAAGGACCCGGACCGGCGCAGGGATCATGGATTGCAAAAAGGCGCTTGCGGAATCCAAGGGAGATCTGGAAGGGGCCATCGATTATCTCAGGAAGAAGGGCCTTTCGGCTGCGGCGAAGAAGTCCGGCCGGGTTACATCCGAGGGGCTGGTCAGTTCGTATATCCATGCCGGAGGCAAGATAGGTGTGATGGTTGAAGTGAATTGCGAGACCGATTTTGTAGCACGCAATGAAGAGTTCCAGAGGCTGGTCAGGGACGTCGCCATGCACATCGCCGCCGCACGCCCGTCCTGCCTTCAGAGGGAAGATGTTCCGCAGGATATCCTCAACCGGGAACGCGATATCTTCCGGGAACAGGCCCTTGGGTCCGGCAAGCCGGAAAAAATCGTGGACAAAATCATTGAAGGGCGCCTGGAGAAATATTTCGGAGAGGTCTGCCTGATGGAGCAGCCCTTTGTCAAGGATACGGACATCACCGTCAAGGACCTGATTAACCAGAGCATTGCCAGGATCGGGGAGAATATCCTGATCCGCCGCTTTGCACGGTATGAACTGGGCGAAGGGATAGAGAAGAGTTAAGCTCCGTTACACGCCTGCAGGAAAGGATGATATCCAAGAATGGCCAGCCTGAAATTCAAAAGAATCCTGCTGAAACTGAGCGGAGAGGCCCTGATGGGGAAAAGGGAATATGGTATCGATCCCGATACCATGAAGACCATCGCCCAGGAGATTCGTGAAGTTCAGGACCTTCATGTGGAGATGGCTATTGTGATCGGCGGCGGAAACATCTTCCGGGGGATCTCGGCCATGGACCAGGGCATGGACCGGGCAACCGGTGATTACATGGGGATGCTCGCCACAATGCTGAACGCCCTCGCCCTTCAAAGCATGCTGGAGAAACAGGGGGTCATGACCCGTGTGCTTTCTGCACTGGAGATGAAGGAACTGGCCGAACCTTATATAAGAAGACGGGCCACCAGGCATCTGGAGAAGGGAAGGGTTGTGATCTTCGGCGGCGGTACGGGGAATCCTTATTTCACCACGGATACGGCTGCGGCCCTGCGGGCCATGGAGATCAACGCCGAAGTGATTCTCAAGGCCACCAAGGTTGACGGCGTCTATACGTCAGACCCCATGATTGACAAGGATGCGAAACTGATCAGTGAACTGACTTATATAGAGGTCTTGCAGAAAAAGCTTAAGGTCATGGACTCTACGGCTATTTCTTTGTGTATGGACAACAGCCTTCCGATCATTGTCTTCAACATGACGCAACAGGGGAATATCAGGAAAGCGGTCCAGGGGGAGAGGATCGGGACCATTGTTCGAGGAGGGTAACGATGAATGAGGATACCAAAGCCCACGCCCAGGAGAAGATGGATAAGGCTATTGCCGCTTTGAAGAATGACTTCGCCAGGGTTCGTACCGGCAGAGCGTCTACAGCGCTGCTCGACCATATCATGGTGGATTACTACGGAACGCCCACCCGGCTGAATCAGATGGCAACCCTTTCCGTGCCTGAAAGCCGGATGATTACGATTCAACCCTGGGATGCCACGGCTCTGAAGTCCATTGAGAAAGCCGTCCTAAAGTCGGATCTGGGGCTGACACCTTCGAACGATGGAAAGATCATCCGGATTACCATTCCGGAACTGACCGAGGAAAGAAGGCGGGAGATCGTGAAGGTGATCAAGCACATCACTGAGGAATGCCGCATCTCCGTCCGCCAGGTCAGAAAGGAAGCGAACGATCAGCTCAAGAAGATGGAAAAGGACAAGCAGATTACAGAGGACGAACATCACCGGGTCCATGATGAAATTCAGAAGATGACCGACAAGTATATCGATCAAGCGGACCAAATTCTCCAGAAAAAGGAAGCGGAAGTCATGCAGGTATGACCGTGCCTGGAGCTTTCCTCCATCCGACTCAGGAAGAATAAATGTTTTTGTGGAGTGTCAGAAGACCACGATGAACAAAGAGGCTTCCACAATCGAAAAAAAAAGCCGTACAGACAATTCCGATCTTATTCAGCAGATCGACTTTTCCGCTATTCCGAAGCACGTGGCCATTATCATGGACGGGAACGGCCGATGGGCCCGTGCCCGCTCCATTCCCAGGATACAGGGGCACCGTGCAGGGGTCAAGGCCGTGGACGAGGTGGTCACTTGCGCGATGGAGATCGGCATCAAGGTGCTGACCCTTTACGCCTTCTCCATGGAGAACTGGCAGCGTCCCAAGGAAGAAATCCGAGCACTGATGTATCTCCTCAAGGAATATATCATCAAGAAGATAACGGTGATGAAGCAAAAGAATATCCGCTTCATGGCCATCGGCCGGATCGAGGAACTGCCCAGGGATATTCAGTCCCTGCTGAAGCAGGCTGAGGATGAGACCCGGCAAAATGACGGGCTTATCCTGAACCTGGCCCTGAGCTATGGAGGCAGGACCGAGATCGTTGATGCCGTCCGGTCCATTCTCAAGGATTTGTCCGGGGAAAGGATCCGGATCGACCAGGTGGATGAGGCCCTGATCAGTTCCCGCCTGTACACGGCGGAGCTGCCGGACCCGGATATCATGATCCGGACCAGCGGGGAACAGCGTATCAGCAATTTCCTGCCCTGGCAGTCAGTCTATACGGAACTCTATTTCAGTCCCATATGGTGGCCCGACTTCAGACGCACGGAATTTCTGGAGGCTATCATCAACTTCCAGAAAAGAGAGAGACGTTTCGGTCTGACCGGTGAGCAGATAAAAACTAACAAGGGGAAGGAAGATGCCTTCTAAACGGGTGTTTACCGCCCTGGTCGGTCTCCCACTCTTTATCCTTCTGATCTTCCGCGGATCCTCATCCCTGTTTTTCTTTTCCGTCCTGATCGTTGCCTTGCAGGGGCAGAATGAGCTCTACCATCTCCTGGAGAGCGGGGAAGAACGCCTGCAGAAGTTTCTGGGTCTGCTCATGGGAGCGCTCCTGCTGATCGGTTTTTACACAGAGGACGGCCGGCTCGTTGCGGCGACCATCTCCCTGTTCCTTATCCTCATACTGATCTTCAGAACATTCTCCATGCGTGATGTGGCCCAGGCCGCCAAGGAGATCGGGGTGACTTTTTTCGGTCTATTTTACGTCTCCTATTTTCTCGGATACCTGATTCTGATCCGGGGGCAGGAACATGGGCGCTCGTGGATATTCTTTCTGTTTCTTGTTGTATGGGCCGGGGATACCGGCGCCTACTATCTCGGGAGCCGTTTCGGGAAACACAAGCTCTTCCGGAAGATCAGTCCAAAAAAGACCTGGGAAGGTGCGGTTGGAGGGCTCATCTGCAGCCTAATGGCCTCTGCGGCCGGACGGTATTTCTTCTTTCCGGAATATGATCTCAACCACATGGTCATCTTGGGGGGTGGATTGGGACTCATCGGACAGATCGGAGATCTGGCCGAGTCGCTCCTCAAGAGGTCAGCCGGGTTTAAGGATTCCGGCGCTGTTTTTCCCGGACACGGCGGCGTCCTGGACCGCTTCGACAGTATCCTCTTTCCCTCTCCGGTCCTGTATTACTCGGTATTGCTCGGGGTTTATTAACAGGAGCGTCATGGTTTCTCATGCAAGGCAAAAGGTCGTGATCCTCGGCGCCACAGGCTCTGTGGGTGTGAACACCCTGAGAGTTATCGAGCAATTTCCTGAACGCTTTGAGGTCATCGGCCTTACGGCCTACAGGAATGTGCAGCTCCTTGCTGAGCAGGCGAGGCGGTTCAATCCGGGAAAAATTACGGTGGGGAGGCGGGAGGACGCGGAAGATCTTGCCGTCTCTCTGGGCATGCCGTCCGTGCAGATCGGTTTCGGGGTGGAGGACCTGATAGAGATGGCCGCCCTCAAGGATGCGGACCTGGTGGTTTCATCCATTGTGGGCGCGGCGGGCCTGGTCCCGACGCTGGCCGCCGTAAATGCAGGGAAGAGGATTGCACTGGCCAACAAAGAGACCCTGGTTATGGCCGGACGTCTGGTTATGGAAGCGGCGGCAAGGCACGGGGCCGAAATCATCCCCGTGGACAGTGAACACAGCGCGATCTTTCAGTGTCTGGCCGGTGAGGATAAAAAAAAGGTCCGGCGTCTGATCCTGACGGCATCCGGAGGTCCCTTTTACGGCCTTACTACGGAAAACATGGACAGGGTCACCCCGGAGGATGCCCTCCGGCATCCTAAATGGGACATGGGGCAGAAGATCAGTATCGACTCGGCCTCGCTCATGAACAAGGGCCTCGAGGTTATCGAGGCCCGATGGCTCTTTGACATCCCGGTGGACCGTATCCAGGTCCTGGTACATCCCCAGAGCATTGTTCATTCCATGGTGGAATTTGTGGATGGGTCGGTCCTGGCGCAGATGGGGAACCCGGACATGCGGGTGCCGATCTCCTATGCCCTAAGTTACCCGGACCGGCTGGGGACCGGGCTTGCGCCCCTGGACCTCGTGAACAAAGGGCCGCTCACATTCATGCCGCCCGACCAGGAAAGATTCCCCTGTCTCAGCCTCGCCTATGAGGCGATCAATCATGGCGGGCTCATGCCTGCCGTTTTAAATGCCGCCAATGAAGTGGCCGTGGAGGCCTTCCTGGATATGAGGCTCGGCTTTTTGGAGATCGCTGAGATTATACGGAAGACCATGTCTGAAATGGACGTTCAGGATTATACCACGGTCGAAGACGTGCTCCGGACAGATCTGAAGGCCAGGAAGGTGGCCAGGGGATTTATTTCGGAACAGGTGAAAAAATACTAAAGAATCCTGATCATTGTCCGATAAAGTATCAGGAAGATCACGAAGGAACCCGGTATAAGGAGTAACCCATTGCTTTTTGGAGAGTTTTTAATCAGAAGGGGTGTGGCCACTGAGGCGCAGATCCTCAAGGCCCTTGATGATCAGAAGAAGAAACGCCTTCCCATCGGGACCGTGGCGGTTACGGAGAAGTTTCTCAGCATCAAGGATGTCTATGTCATCCTGAACAAACAGATCGAGGACCCTGAAAAAAAGTTCGGAGAGGTCGCCTTGGAACTCGGAATTTTGACCGGGGAAGAGCTTGAAAAAATTCTTGAAATTCAATTTGAGAAGAATCCGAATGTGGGGGAGATCCTGGTCGAACACGGCGTACTGGACAGAGAGCGTCTCTTTGAGGAGCTGAATGCCTTTGTCAGGATCAAGGGGGCGGTTCTCTCGGAATAAGTCCCGGTCATCGCAGACGGGTTTCTATCCCCTGTTTTGAGTCCCAAGTCTTGAGCCATAAAAATCTGTTCCAATAAAAAATCCCTCTGCATGATCCTTCACTCCGTATGACCTTTTGGCCCTTTTATTGCGTTTGTTTTTTGCCTTTATTTGTGTTACGTTATATAAAATCAGCGCTCTTTTCTGCGATGGAAGGGCTCCTTCTTCTTATGAAAATATTTTAAGGATCGGATATGTTATTGAATATGACCGCCACGCTGTTTGATTTTTCATTTTTGAGGGCCTTCGGGTCTGATCATCCCACCCTGATGAGCATCTTCGCCTTGGTCGTGGTCCTGGGAGTTCTGATCTTTGTCCACGAACTGGGGCACTTCATTCTGGCCAAACATTTCGGGGTCGGGGTGGAGAAGTTCTCCCTGGGATTCGGGCCCAGGATCTTCGGTAAGCGTTATGGGGAGACCGAGTATCTGATCTCTGCCATCCCCCTTGGCGGGTATGTAAAAATGATCGGTGAAGATCCCAATGAGCCGTTGTCTGCTGAAGATCAAAAACGGTCCTTCAATAACCAGAAGGTCATAAAACGGTTTCTGATCGTTGTCGCCGGTCCGGTCTTCAATCTCCTCTTCGCGGTCCTGGTCTTTCTGGGAATGTTCATGATCGGTTACCCAACGGACGATACCACCATCGGATGGGTCGATAGGAACTCACCTGCATGGGAGGCAGGTCTCCGGCCCGGTGACCAGGTCCTGGCCGTGGACGGAGAGCCGGTCCGCCTGTGGGACGATCTCTCCAGGCGGATCAGGGAGAACAAGGCAGAGTCGCTTTCCCTTGAGGTCAGCAGGGAGAACGGCAAATCCAGGTTCGAGGTCCGACCCGGGATCACCGATGGGAAGAATCTCTTCGGCGAAGACGAGAAACATCCCTACATCGGCATCCAGCACAATACCCTTGGGCCGGTTGTGGGTCTCCTCTCTCCTCTCTCTGCTGCCGGGAGGGCTGGTTTCAAAACCGGGGATCTGGTCCTCACCGTGAATGGGCAGGAAGTCGAGAGTATCCCTCTCCTTGAACAGACCATCATGCACCATCTCGGGGAAAGTATCCGGTTCGAGGTCGAACGTGAAGGGGAAAAAATTCCGCTGACCGCAGCCTTGACTGAACCTGAGGTCCAACGGATTCGGGAGGATGGGCCATATCAGGTCCTGAATGGATTAGGCCTTGCCTATGCGGAACTCTTTGTCCGGCAGGTGACCACCGGGTCACCGGCAGAAAAAGCAGGGATCCAGGTCGATGATCTCATCGTCGAAATCGACGGCAAGCCGATCTTCACTTTCCCGGAACTTCAGGAAAAGGTCGGCGGGAAACCCGGTGTCCCCCTAAAACTGAAGCTGGTCCGGGCAGGGAAGGGCTTGACCCTCACGGTGACTCCGGATGCGACAACCGAGAAAGATTTCCTGGGGAACAAGATCTCCGTGGGCAAAATCGGGATATACAGCGCCAATTATCCGAAGCCCGGGCCCACCATACTGGTCCGGTACAATCCCTTCACGGCATTTTACAAGGCGCTGGCCATGACCGGGGAGTTCATCGTCCTGATCCTGATCAGCCTGGTCAAGCTGATCCAGCAGGTCATTCCCGCCGAGACCATGGGCGGGCCCATCATGATCGCCCAGCTGGCGGGCCAGCAGATCCAGTACGGGGTCCTGGAACTCTTCAAGTTCATGGCGCTGATCAGCATCAACCTGGGGATCCTGAACCTGCTTCCCATTCCCATCCTGGACGGGGGGCATATCCTTTTCTTCGGCATTGAAGGGATAATTGGACGCCCGGTCAGCTTGAAGAAACGGGAGATCGCCCAGCAAGTCGGCCTCTTTCTTCTGGTTTCTCTCATCCTGTTTGTAACGTACAATGACATCATGAGGTTATTCGGTTAGTGGGTCTTGATGCATTCGTAAAAAATCCAAAAACTCCCTCGCCCTATGGGAGAGGGATGGGGTGAGGGTGACACGGACTGCTATGGATATCAGGAGAAAAAAGACCCGTCAGATCCGCATCGGGAATATTCCGGTCGGGGGGGATGCCCCGATCACTGTCCAGTCCATGTGCAATACCGATACCCGGGACGCCGGGGCCACCGTGGCGCAGATCATCCGGCTCCAGGAGGCCGGGTGCGACCTGGTCAGGGTAGCGGTTCCGGACCAGGAGGCGGCAAGGTCCCTGTCAAAGATCAAAGAGGCGATCAGGATTCCCCTGATTGCAGACATCCATTTTGATTACCGGCTCGCCCTTGAGGCTATCGAGCAAGGAGCGGATGCCCTGCGGATCAACCCAGGGAATATCGGGGAACCAGACAGGGTTGAAGCCATTGTCCGTGCGGCCGGGAAACGGGGAGTCCCGATACGGATCGGGGTCAATGCCGGCTCCCTGGAGCCGGAACTATGGGAAAAATACGGCGGCCCCACGCCTGAGGCCATGGTGGAGAGCGCCCTTAATCATGTCCGATTTTTTGAGAGCCTGGATTTCCGGGAGATCAAAATATCACTCAAGGCATCGGATGTGAAGAGGACCGTGGAGGCCTACCGCCTGATCGCTGAAGAGACCGACTATCCCCTGCATATCGGGATCACAGAGGCCGGGACCTTTCTTCCGGGTACGGTCAAGTCTTCGGTGGGACTGGGGATCCTCCTGGCCGAGGGGATCGGGGATACTCTCCGGGTCTCTTTGACCGATGATCCGGTCCAGGAAGTCAGAGTCGGTATGGAGATCCTCAAATCCCTGGGGCTCAGGGAGGCGGGCCCGGTCATGATCTCCTGCCCCACCTGCGGGAGGTGTGAGATCGACCTCATCGGCCTGGCCCACGAAGTGGAAGAAAGACTATCCCATCTGAAGACCCCGCTGGATGTCGCCGTTATGGGATGCGTGGTCAACGGCCCCGGCGAGGCCAGGGAGGCTGATTTCGGGATTGCCGGCGGCAAGGGCGTGGGCCTGATCTTCCGCAAGGGGAAGATCGTGCGCAAAGTCAGGGAGGAAGACCTCGCGGATGCACTCATGGAAGAGATTCTGAAGACGGAAGACCCCATTAGACACAAGGGTGTCTAACGGGGCAGGCAGAAGACAGATTTTTCCATGTATGCTGTCTACTGACTACTGTCTACTTGGGTTGAGTTCTCTATGCGCGACAGCGATATTGATGCGGTGGTCCGCATTCTTAAAAAAGAGGTGCGAAAGTGGAAGGTGCCGATCGTGGGGCAGGTGGCGGAAAGGACACGGGACCCCTTTCAGGTCCTGATCTCCTGCATCCTGTCTCTTCGGACCCAGGACGGGACCACCGCCGCCGCATCCGAGAGGCTTTTTCGAGTTGCGAAGACACCCGATGCGCTTTCGAGGATTACTGCAAGAAAGATCGAGCGGCTGATCTATCCGGTGGGTTTCTACCGGGTCAAGGCCAGGAACATCAGGGAAATATCCAGGCGGCTGATCGAGTCCTATGATTCGAAAGTTCCGGATGAAATCGATGAACTGCTGAAACTTCCGGGTGTGGGAAGGAAGACCGCCAACCTGGTCGTGATCATCGGGTACAACAAATACGGCATCTGCGTGGACACGCATGTGCACCGGATCACCAACCGCTGGGGATATGTGAAGACGGGATCACCGGAGAAGACGGAATTCGCCCTTCGGGAAAAACTTCCCAGGAAGCACTGGAAGATCATCAATGATCTCCTGGTGACCTACGGGCAGAACCTCTGCCGCCCCATAGGGCCGCACTGTGAGGATTGCAGGATATACCGGTATTGTGACCGGGTGGGGCTGGAAACATGAGGAAAGATTAAATATCAAAAATAATAAATCAAAATTACAGTTTAAATTGTATATATTTTATTTTTTGATTTGTTATTTTGATTTTTGATCTTTAATATTTGATTTCATACAGGGTTGTGTAATATGGAAGGTCCATACGTCGATCCGAAGGTGGAACAATATCTCTCCAAGGTCAATGAGGACATCGGGAAGGGACGGATGAACCCGGAGACCTTTAAGGAAGACTTTTCGTTTCATCAGGCCCTGATCCAAAGGGTCGATCTTGATATGCACAAAGAGGTCTTTTGCATGGAGATCGAATGCAAGGACTGGCTCAAGGAGAACACCGGCGCCGCCAACCCCTATCTTCCCCACAGGCTGATCTTTCACGATGTGGTGCAGATCTTCTACAAGAACCGGGAGCCGAGGGTCGAGCCGAGGCTCTTCGATCTCCAGGCCCTGACCTTCTCCGATTTTCTGATCGAGGCCAAGGACCTGTATGCGGACCGGGTACCGGCCGGGCGCAAGCCCATCTGCATGGACATCCAGATGCCGCTCGAGGATTCGGAGATGATCATCCTCTGTTCTGAATTCGAGGTCTATGTTGGAGACCGCATGGTGGTTGTGGCGCCATAGCCGCAGGCGTTCCCGCCGCCTTTACACTTACTCGCCGCTGTGTTATCATAAAATAGGTTTTTCTCCCTTATGTTTCTATGGAGATGAGCCCCAGAAGAGAGGTTCATTCATGCTTAAGGCGGATTTTCATATACATACCGATTCAGACCCCCAGGACCGCATCCGTTACTCCAACGAGGAGATCATCGACCTCGCATCGGGAAAAGGGTATGATGTCCTCTCCATCACGAATCACGGGGCCGTCACTTTCGACGAGGAGCTCAGAGAATACGCCTGGAGCCGGGGTATCCTTCTCCTGCCCGGCGTGGAACTCAATGTGGAAGGCAAACATGTGACCCTGGTCAACGCCCGTCACAAGCACCTGTCTATCCGGGACTTCCATGACCTGCGGGAAGCCAGGGAGGAGAATCTCCTGATCGTCGCTCCGCACCCCTTTTTCCCGAAAGCCAACTGCCTCAACGGGAGCTTCGAGCGGAATCAGGATATATTTGACGCCGTGGAGTTCTCCCATTTTTACCACCCCATGATCAACTTCAATAAAAAATCGGTTCAGATCTGCCGCTCCCAAGGGATACCCCTGATCGGCTCTTCGGATACGCACCTCCTCCGTCAGTTCAACACGACCTGGACCCTGATCGATGCCGTCAAGGAGCCCCTCTCCGTGATCCATGCAGTACGCTCCGGCAGGGTCGAACTGGTGGCCCACCCCTTGAGCCTCCTTGAACTGGCCATCGTGGGTTTCCAGATCTCCCGGCTCAGCTGATTCCTGTTGCAATCCAGCCCCGTTTCTGTTAAATAATGATGAAATTTATAAATGTAGAACAAATGTCCTATATGCGTTAAGGTTATCCCCCTCACCCTCCCCTCTCCCCCTTTGAAGGGGGAGAGGATAAAGGTGAGGGGGTTCGAAAAACATAGTTTGATTCCTGATTTCTAAAGGTATTTCCCATGCGCTATTCCAAATTGCTGATCCCGACACTCAAAGAGGACCCGGCCGAGGCCGAGGTCGTGAGCCACAAATTCATGCTCCGTGCCGGGATGATCCGGAAACTCGCCGCCGGTATCTACACCTACCTTCCCCTCGGCTACCGGGTCATCCGCAAGGTGGAGAACATCATCCGTGAAGAGATGGACAGGGCCGGCGCCCAGGAGCTTCTGATGCCCGCGGTTCAGCCCGCGACCCTCTGGCAGGAGAGCGGACGCTGGGAGCATTACGGGAGAGAACTCCTGCGCTTCAAAGACCGCAAGGATACCGATTTCTGCATCGGCCCCACGCACGAAGAGATCATCACCGACCTCGTGAGGATGAATGTCCGATCCTACCGGGAACTCCCCATCAACCTCTACCAGATCCAGACCAAGTTCAGGGACGAGATCCGCCCCAGGTTCGGGCTCATGCGGGGACGGGAGTTCATCATGAAGGACGCCTACAGTTTTGACCGGGACGAGGCCGGGGTCGACGAGAGCTACCAGAAAATGTACAAGGCCTACTGCCGGATCTTTGAACGCTGCGGCCTTAAGTTCCGGGCCGTTGAGGCCGACACTGGAACCATCGGAGGGAGCTTCTCCCACGAGTTCATGGTCATGGCCGACACGGGCGAGGACACCATCGCCTGCTGCGATACCTGCAGCTACGCGGCCAACACCGAGCGGGCCGAGATCCGGGAGGCGAAGACACCGGCATCCCCGGGACCCGAAGCGGCACTGGAAGAGATTGCGACACCCGGCAGGAAGAGTGTGGAAGATGTGGCCGTATTTCTGCACGTCCCGCCTGAACGCCTGATCAAGACCCTGATCGTCATGGATGGGAAAGGCCATGCGGCTGCCGCCTTGGTCAGAGGCGATCATGAGCTCAACGAGATCAAGCTCAAGAACCATCTCGGATGGGCCTCCATCGAAATGGCCGACGAGGAGACGGTCCGCAAGGTCACCGGCGGGCCGTCCGGATTTTCCGGCCCCGTGGGCCTGAAAGGGATCCCAGTGGTCGCCGATCCAGCTGTGAAATCCATAAGCAACGCCGTGGCGGGCGCAAACCGTCAGGACATGCACCTTTGCAATGTGAACGTTCCCCGGGACTTCAGGCCGGATGAATTTAAAGACATCCGCATAGTCAAGGACGGCGACGGCTGCCCCCGATGCAGCGGGACACTCCATCTCAGCCGGGGGATCGAGGTCGGGCATGTCTTCAAGCTCGGGACCAAGTACAGCGAGTCCATGGGCGCCACCTTCCTGGACGAAGACGGTAAAAGCAAACCCATGATCATGGGCTGCTACGGCATCGGTGTGGGCAGGACCGCTGCCGCGGCCATCGAGCAGAACAACGACCAGAACGGGATCTGCTGGCCACTCCCCATCGCTCCCTTCTCCGTCCTGGTGCTCCCTCTGAACGTTAAGTCTGAAGAGGTAAGAGGAGCAGCCGAGAAGATCTACGAGGAACTGAACAGCAGCGGAATCGATACCCTCCTTGACGACCGCGACGAAAGAGCTGGATTCAAATTCAAGGACGCAGACCTGATCGGAATCCCCCTGAGAGTCGTGATCGGCGACAAGGGGTTGAAGGACGGGATCGTGGAGATCAAGGAGAGAAAGTCCGGAGAGGTTACAAAGGTCCCGCTGGCGAATGCAACAGAGAGCATCCTAAAGATGATTCGGAAATAGTGTTGTGAATAAAGCCCGCCTTCCATATTTACGAATAGGACCACTTAGTCAATAAACCACGCCAAAAAGATTACTGTTGACTTGATGTTCTTCCAACTGGTATAAAAAACCCACACACTTACATCCTGAACTGGGCGGCAAGGGAGAAGGTTTGTTATACAGCATTCGAGCCGTCCATAGGTTTTATCAAGAGACTATATATACAATAGTTAGCTCATAAACGATAACGGCATAATCAATTTGACTCCATAAGCGATGTGGGTTATCATAGCTATAAATAGCCACATTATTTGGAGGATAGTATGAGAACAATTCAAATGACTTTAGATGATGACTTGGTAGCATCCGTTGATAGGGTTGTTAGAAAGCTGAAAACAACCCGTTCAGCCTTTACTCGAAAGGCATTGAAGGATGCTATAAAACAAGTGAATGTCAACCTGCTTGAAAAAAAGCATAAACAAGGATATGAACGCCATCCTGTCGGTAAAACAGAATTTAGCGTTTGGGAATCAGAGCAGGAGTGGGGTGAATGAAACGGGGAGAGGTAAGATGGTACAAATTTAAAAGTCCCGACAAGAAACGCCCCGTGGTGATTTTAACAAGAAATTCCATATTGGATTATTTAGGAGAAGTCACAGTTGTGCCAATAACCTCAACCATAAGAGACATACCAAGCGAAGTGCTCTTATCCAAAGAGGATGGACTGCATAACGATTGTGCTATTAATTGCGATCATATTCAGACGGTTTCAAAAGATAGAATTGGGTCGTTGATTACTACTTTATCTAAAGAAAAACTGTTTCAAGTTCGTAACGCTATTAATTTTGCATTGAATCTTTAATAATTCAAGAGTGCGTTGATCGAGAAAGAGAGTTATCTGCTTGAGTGCGGCAGGTATGTTGAGAGAAACCCGTTAAGAGTGGGCTTGGTGGAGGACCCGAAGAATTACCCTTGGACCAGCTACAGGGTCTATGCGTACGGAGAACATGACGGGATTACGGATCAACATGATGTTTATGAATCATTCGGTAAGAAGCCTTTTCAAAGAGAGAGGGCCTACAGGGACTATGTGCTCTCCCGTAGAGACAGGGAGGAGCAGGAACTGAGAGTGAAAATGGGGAGAGGGGTGCTCGGCGGTGGCGATTTCGGGGAACTGATTGAAAAGCAAATCGTAGAATCTCAAAGGCCCAAGAGGGGGCGCCCGAGAAAATAGTTTGTATCTGTCTGGTTAAAAAGAGAAATAACAGAACCGTCCCCGAATTGGTTCACGCATCGTCAAGGAGGGAGACGGCTGCCCCCGATGCAGCGGGACGCTCCATCTCAGCCGGGGGATCGAGGTGGGGCATGTCTTCAAGCTGGGGACCAAGTACAGCGAGGCCATGGGCGCCACCTTCCTGGACGAAGACGGCAAGAGCAAACCCATGATCATGGGCTGCTACGGCATAGGCGTGGGAAGGACCGCGGCCGCGGCCATCGAGCAGAACAACGACCAGAATGGGATCTGCTGGCCCCTCCCCATCGCCCCCTTCTCGGTCCTGGTGCTCCCTCTGAACGTCAAGTCCGAAGAGGTCAGAGGCGCGGCCGAGAAGATCTACGATGAACTGAACAGCAGCGGAATCGATACCCTTCTTGACGACCGCGACGAAAGAGCGGGATTCAAATTCAAGGACGCAGACCTGATCGGAATCCCCCTGAGAGTCGTGATCGGCGACAAGGGGTTGAAGGACGGGATCGTGGAGATCAAGGAGAGAAAGTCCGGAGAGGTTACAAAGGTCCCGCTGGCGAATGCAACAGAG
>CAKKPE010000048.1 GCA_919901565.1 bacterium | reverse complement strand
ACCATGAATTACACCCATCTTTTCCAGCCGGGCCGGATCGGTTGCTTAAGCCTCAAGAACCGAATCCTCATGCCCCTTTATCCCACCAAGTACGCGACCGAGAGCCGGGTCAATGAACGGATGATCGCTTTTTACCGGGAGCGGGCCCGGGGAGGAGTTGCACTGATCGTGATCGATTGCCCGTGTCTCGACTACCCGGCCGTCTACAAGGGAAAGAACGAACTCCGCGTGGATGAGCCTTCATTCGTCCAGGGAATCCGGAAACTCCTCAAGGAGATCCGGCAATACGATACCCGCGCCTTCATGCACCTGACCTATCCGCACGAAGAGGTTTTCAGGGAAAAGGTTGAAGGTGCCAAACCCAAGGGAGAACAGTGGGTCCGGCCGTCCATTAATTATATGAGTTCGGAAGAGGTATACGGAACCATGGATAAGATGGCAAAAGGTGCGGTCAAGGCCCGGGAGATCGGATACGACGGCGTGGACATCCAGGCAAGTTACGGCGAGTTGATCGCCCAGTTCCTATCCACCCTCACCAACCGGAGAAACGATGAGTTCGGGGGAACCCTTGAGAACCGGGCACGGTTTCTCACCGGTCTGATCCGGGAGATCAAACAAACCGCCGGCCCCGATTTCCCGGTCATGGTAAAGCTGGTCTGCGACGAGTTTGTCCCCAAGGGGTTGACCCTGAATGAAACGGCAGATATTGCCCGGATGGCCGAGGCCTCAGGGGCCGACGCGATTGTAGCAAACGGTGGGAACAAAAAGACCAAACACAGGACCATCCCGCCGCATTCATCCCGACCCGCCCCGCTCGCGGACCTGGCCGGCGGGATCAAAGAGGCAGTCCGGATCCCGGTTGTAGCCATCGCCAAGATCAACACACCGGATCTGGCCGAGGAGATCCTGAGACAGGGAAAAGCCGATTTCGTGGGCATGGTCCGGGCCCTTGTGGCGGATCCCTATCTCCCTGAGAAGACCCTGACCGGAAAACACGAGGAGATCCGAGTCTGCATCTGCTGTCTCGAAGACTGCGCCCAGGACGGGGTTTCAGGACTTGGGCGGAGCTGCACCGTAAACCCGTTTGCCGGACAGGAGTCAACCCTGACCATGACCCCTGCCCCCATAAAAAAGAAGGTGACGGTCGTGGGCGGAGGCCCGGCAGGCTTGCAGGCAGCGATCCTATGCGCCGAGCGAGGGCATCAGGTCACGCTTTTCGAAAAGGAGAAGGAACTGGGCGGACAGTTCCTCTATGCAGACCGTGCCCCGTTCAAGGAGGAGAATGCGGAACTCCTGCGGTATCTCAACACAATGATCAATAAATACAGGATAACGGTCCATCTGGAGAACGAGGCGGGAGTCGATGAGATTCTCACCGGATCACCGGATGTAGTCATCCTGGCCACAGGGTCGAGGCCCCGGATCCCTGACCTCCCCAAAATCAATCTCCCCTTTGTTTACGATTACCGACAGTATTACAGGGATAACCCGTACGTTGCAAAACGCGTGGCCATCATCGGCGGCGGCGACATCGGCTGCGAGACCGCAGACAGGATTGCCGCCCCCGGCCGAAAGGTGACCGTTGTGGAGATTCAGGACGAGGTATTGCCAGCGATGAAGGATATCCCGAAAGAGGACCTCCTTACCCGTCTCAGAGCAAAGGGAGTAACGCTTCTCACAGGAGTTGAGGCCGTGGGCGTGGAGTGCGGACTTCTGAAAATCCGGGATAAACAAGGGAACGCCTCCTCGGTCACAGCCGATACCATCATTATAGCGGCCGGCGCCATCCCGGATGCCTCCCTGCTCAAGCCCCTTCAGGAGAAGATCTCCGAGGTCTATGCCATTGGGGAGGCCGTGAGGATCGGCAATGCGGGGGATGCCATCAGGAGCGCGGCAGACCTGGCAGTAAAATTGTAATTATCTTCTATTGAAAAAACACCCTGTTGTAACTTATAATAATAACAGGATACTAAGTGGCCCTATTCGTAAATACGGTAGCATTCGAGGGTCGTAGGGCGGTCTCCTCGGCGTTCCGCTCCTTGCGACGTACCACAGTGGGTACGCCTCAGTCGCGCGCCTTGATGAGACCGCCCTACGACCATCTCGGTACGTTACCATATTTACGAACAGGACCACTAAGCCATTCCAAAAGGCTCCTTTTATGAAAAATGGATTGAATACGGATGTAATTTACCAGGGCATGACCTTCCATGTCCAGACAGAAGATATGGGGGTCAAGAACGGATACTTCCAGACCCAGACCTACTATCGCGGCAAGATCCTTACCTCCGGACGTTTTTATTATACCGACCTGATAAGCCAGGAAGATTTTTCCAACCTCCTTGACCAGCGGATTGAGGCCGAGCATCAGAATGCCATCGAGCAGGTAGAAAACGGCCATATTAACATCAAGGATCTGGAACCGATCCTGACCCCTGTGGACCGAAGTGACAAGAAGTCAGGCAAGATCAAGATCATTGCGGAGTCCAGCCGGTTCCTAAAACAACGTCCACAGCCCAAATCCGTGTTTGAGACTTCACCCGATTCAGACTTTGCATTCAACCGGGCGGATAGTGTAAAGGTTGAAAAGACGTTCAAAAATTGGCGGATACCTGCTATTCTCTTTTTGATCTCTTTTTTATTCATCAGCATCATGGCTTTACCCAGAAGCAGGCATGTCCCTTCCAATGAAGAGAAGTTCTCACAATACCTTGTCCAGGGCGAGGATCTGGTCACGAAACGAGATCTCGAACCGGCCAAAAAAGTTTTAAATCAGGCCATATCCCTTTTTCCCAACCGGAGCCGGGCCTATGTGCTGCGCTCCCGGGTCCATGCGGAACAAGGAGCCATCACACAATCCATCGAAGATCTGTCACATGCCGTGGAAATAGACCCGTCGAACGGGGCGGCCCTGTTCGAACTGGGAAAACGCTGTTTCGAAACAAAAGACCTCTCGAAAGCCATCGAATTTTGCAAAAAATCCATACTGGCCGATTACCGAACCCAGGAGGTTTACCTGACTCTGGCTACGGCATTGTACCGAACGGGCGATATGCAGGAAGCAGAAAAAGCATGGCGGGAAACGCTGGCCATAAATCCTGAAAATCCTGAGGCATTGTATCGTTTGGGCGTAGCCGCTTTGAACAAGGAATCCTACGGCGAGGCCATTCAGAACCTCAAGGCCGCAATTGATAGCGACACTGAAATGACGGAGGCCTATCTTTCCCTGGGAGACGCCTATTATCAATCCGGATTGAAGGAGAAGGCGGGAAGCTTATGGACCAAGGCCTATGAGCTGGAACCTGAAAACATGGCGGTAAAAATTAAATTGCAAAATCTGAAATGAGATCTATTTCAATGCCGTATCCAGTATCTTATCTGCCTGCTGCTCGCTGATCCCTTTGGCCTGTGAGATCTCTGAACTGATCAGATGCCTGGTTTCACACAGCATTTTTTTCTCGCCGAAAGACAGCTCTTTATCCTTTGAAAGCAGACTCAGATTCCTGAATACGGCTGCAACTTCATATATTGAACCGGACTTTATTTTTTCCACACTCTCCCGATACCGCTTGTTCCAGTTCGGAAGAATGGCCTTGGGTTTTTCCTTCAGGACCTTGACGACTTTCCTGACGTCGTCTGACTGGATGACCTCCCTGAGCCCCACCTTCTCCGCATTATTACAAGGAATCATAATCCGGGTCCCTTTTTCCATGATCTTGAGAATATAGAACTTTTGTTTCATCCCCATCAGACTTTTTTCTTCGATGGCCTCGATGACGCCCAAACCGTGTGATGGATAGACTACTGTATTGCCGATCTTGTACATCTTTGGCTCCTTCATGGTCATTCGCAAGAGAAACTTATCAAAAACGTACCCGGGAGGATATTAAACTTTATATGTTTCCATTAAAAATGTCAATAAAATTCTACTGATTCAAACAAAAATGTTTTTCATATTTACTCTTGACAAGGCGGGCCGTACCATATAACATTATGATATTCTTATGTTTTAATAAAAGCTCAGGAGGATACCATGTCCAAGAATATTCTCGACCTAAGGCCCGATAATGCTGTAAAAAAACTCGGCCGCAGCAAAGTATGTCTCCTAAGTTCCAGGGATATCTTTAACGTTCTGAAATCCGAGAACGTGATCGTCATGGCCAACAATGCAAGGATCAGGCATGTCATCCCCGGCATTCTGCGCGCTGCCCGGGAACTGGATGCGGTTATCGCCTTTGAACTCGCAAAGTCAGAGGGGGGCCTCACCGGAGGCTATACCGGTATGCCCCCGAAGGTCTACTTCGAAACCGTGGTCGGATACGCCGAAGAAATGGGCTTCACCCTACCCTTCTTCATCCACGGAGACCACGTCACCACCAAAAGCCCGGACCCCAAAGTGGTTGGAGACTCAAGAGCCCTGATTGAAGCCGAACTCGAGGCAGGCTACACCTCCATTGCCGTGGACGCCTCATTCAACGAGACACCGAACAACGTGAAAATCTCCACGGAACTTGGCCGGATCGTCAGGGAGGCCGGCGCAGGGCTCGAAACCGAGGTAGGGGAAATCCTTGGAACCGGCGTGGATGCAAGAATCACCTCTGTCAAAGACGCCCTGGATTTCATGGAGGGGATAACTGCAAACGGCATCACGCCCGATCTCCTGGCCATCAACAACGGTTCCAAACACGGTAACTACAAACCCGGAGAAGAGGTCCATATCGATCTCAAGAGGACCAAAGAGATCTTTGATGCCATCTCCAAATGGAAAGTGGGCATCGCCCAGCACGGCATCACCGGAACGCCCGTCCATCTTCTCAGCCGGTTTGCCGACCACGGTGTTCGCAAGGGAAACGTAGCCACACTGTGGCAAAATATCGCCTATAAACACCTTCCGCCCGACTTGTCCAAGTCCATCAAGGACTGGTGCGAGAAAGAAAACAAGGATATCAAGCTCGCAACCATCGTATTCAAGAAAGAGATCGACGGCATCCCTGACGAGTACCGGAAGAAGATCGAACAAGAGGCATACGAGAACGCCAGGGAGTTCCTCGTTAACTTCCGGACCAAAGGCACAGCGACCAAGGTGATACAGAAACTCACCCGGTAATCCAGGCTGCCGTGTTGATCCTGCTACAAGGGGGTTATATACGGAGTCTATAAGGATCTGTGGGGTTCAATGATGACTTTGATGGAGTTCTTGCTCTCAGCGACCAGGCGGAATCCCAGGCCTGCGTCTTCGAGGCTCAATCGGTGCGTAATCATCTTCTCTACAGGGACCCTGCCGCGTGCAATCAATTCAATGGCCACGGTTGCATCCATCGGACTGCTCCCGTAGGAATGGATCATCCTGATATTGTTGCGCCAGAAGGCATAAACCGGCACGGGAAGATCCACACCCGGGTCCGTGGGCGCAAAACACATGATCGTCCCGCCCCGGTCGACACATTGCAGCGCCTGCATGAACGCCGGCAGGACTGAGGTGCAGACGATGACGAGGTCTGCGAGCCTCCCCCCGTTCCCCTCGCACAAGCGGACCGGCAGGTCCTCATTCGCGTTCAGAACAACGTCTGCACCGAGTTCCCTGGCCGCCTGCAAGCGGGATTCGTTGATGTCCGTCACAACGATCCGTCCGGCCCCAAAGGTCCGCGCCAGCAGCAGATGGAGGAGGCCTGAAATGCCTCCGCCGAGGATGAGGACATGCCGGCCGGGACGCAGCCCCGCCGCCCTTTGCCCCCTGATCACGCAGGCCAGCGGTTCAATGAATGTCCCCTGTTCGAACGACATCCCTTCAGGCAGAAGAAAAGTCCCCCGGTCCACATTGACAGGCGGGACACGGACATATTCAGCAAAGCCGCCGGGATAAAAATTTGTGGTGTGCAGCATGTCGCAGGACGTATGGTCGTTGTTCAGGCAATACCGGCACGTGTTGCAGGGGACATGATGGGCGGCAAATACCCGGTCACCGACCCTGAACCGGTCCACACCCTCCCCGACTTCAACAATCTCTCCGGCCGCTTCATGCCCCAGGACAAGCGGCGCCTTTTTGATGCGGTACCACTCCATGACATCACTTCCGCAGATCCCGCTGGCCATGATCTTGACCAGAACTTCACCGCGGCCGATATCCGGTTTCGGCATCTCCTCCAGACGGACATCCCGGTTGTTGTAATACATGGCGACGCGCATAAGATCTCTCCGTAAATTCACCGGGATTTATGTTCCTTGCTTTTTTTCATCTCATTAAAAATCTCAAAGGCCTGTTTCACCGTAGCCTTCTCATGGACCACGGCCTGCAGGGCCATGGCCATGGGCACGGGATGCTTGCCCTGCCAGATATTCCGCCCCAGGTTGATGCCGATCGATCCCTTTTGCATGCCGTCATGGACGAACTCCAGCACCTCCCGGTCGGTTTCACATTTGGGCCCTCCGGCCATGACCACAGGGACCGGACAGCCGTTGACCACCTTGTCAAAACCGTCTTCGCACCAGTATGTTTTTACGATCCGGGCGCCCAGCTCGGCTGCAATGCGGCAGCTCAAACCGAGATAACGGGCATCCCGTTTCGCCAGCTCCTTGCCCACGGCAGTCACAGCCATCACCGGAATCCCGTAATTCTCACAGACATTCACAAGGTTCGCAAGATTCATCAGGGTCTCATGTTCGTAATCACTCCCCACAAAAACCGAAATGCCCACGGCAGAGACATTGAGGCGGATGATCTCCTCGATCGAGGTCGTGATCCCTTCATGGGCCAGGTCCTTGCCGACCATGCTCGTCCCCCCGGACACCCTGAGGATGATGGGTTTACCTCCGATGGGGTCCACCGCTGCCCTCAAACCCCCCCTGGTCACAAAGAGGGCATCGCAATAAGGCAGAAGCGGCTTGATGGTCTCCCCGGGCCTTTCCAGACAACTGGTCGGCCCCTGAAAATATCCATGGTCTATCGGCAGAAAAAAGCAGTGGCCATCAGGCTGGACCAGACGGCCCAGACGGTTCTTTATACCCCAATCCATATCACTAACCTCCCTTTGGTTTTTTGAAAAATGATCGTTAACCTTTATTAAATGAATGGCGGATAAAACCCCGGAATCCGCATGAGAAATTCCCTCATTACAACTCAATAGCAGGCAGGGATTTATAACAATAAACTTTTTTCTTTCAGAGTGTCAAGCCCTCTTTTTTCAGACCAATTACAATACCTATGTCTATACGGACGATGCCGGGGCGTGAGTGGAGAACGTCCATAAAATAATAATAAGTTTCTTCTTTTTACCCGACAACTATTTTATAATTTTATGGACCTCTTAGTTTCTCCTAATATCTTCTGGAAATCGCCTGTCAAGAAGAATCATGCCATCGCACTCCGCGTGGCTTGCAATGGCAGGTACAACTGAGGTATATTGGGGTCGAGAGGTCAAGGGGTTAAGGATTCAAGTGAAATACTGAAACACAAGCAAAATCTCCGGAGAAAAACACTGAAACCATTGAACCCTCGGTCCCTTATGTTTTTAGCACTTCACTTGCCCACTGGAATCCTTGGCCCTTTGAACCCTTATGTTTTCACCCACTCTTTTGGAGATGATCCTAAATGAAAGATGCCGGCACGGATTGAACGATCAATCAAAACATGGTGTGTGATATGTTCTTCAAACAGATCCCGATCGGGAGCATGAGCAACTTTTCGTACCTCTTCGGATGCGAACGGACCCGGGAAGCGGCTGTGGTGGATCCGGCCTTCGATACGGGCAAGATCCTGAGGCAGGCATCCATAGATGGATATCATATCAAATATATACTGACCACGCATACCCACTTCGACCATATCGGCGGTCACAAGTCCATGATAGACAGCACTGGCGCAAAGGTTGTGGTGCACAGGCTCGAAGCCGATCAGATCACGAAAAACCAGATACCGGCCGATATCATCGTGGAAGACGGTGATGAAATCAGGATCGGAGATATAACGGTCAGGGTCATCCATACACCGGGCCATACCCCGGGAGCGATATGCATCCTGATCGATCGGGAAAAATTAATAACCGGAGATACCCTCTTTATCGGGGACTGCGGCAGGACCGACCTGCCGGGGGGGAGCTCCAAGGCGCTCTATGAAAGCATTTATAAGCTCATGGCGCTGGACCCCGGAATCGAGGTCTATCCCGGCCATGACTATGGAGATAAACCATCCTCAACCATCGGTGAAGAAAAAAAGACCAATCCCGCCATGCTCTGCAGGACCCTTGAAGCGTTCAATGCCCTCCCCTGACGGAAAGCATGCCTCAACGTTACGAAAATTCAGTTCCTTTGCGGACAAAGTTTAGGGCAATCAATAAATTCCTTCTCCCCATGAATGGGGAGGGCAAGGGTGAGGGGTTGACCGGAAAGAGCCCCCTCATCCTAACCTTCTCCCCAAAAGGGAGAAGGAACATAAGGAAGAGATCAGGATTAACCCATCTTCCGCAGCTGCATCGTTTTTTTAGTTTTTTTAAGGCCTGTTGAGAGGCCAACCCATTATGT
>CAKKPE010000047.1 GCA_919901565.1 bacterium | reverse complement strand
TGGGAAAACAGGGCATGCGCTTGACGGTTCTACCCATAAATTTGTCGCACACCCATCTTTTAGGTAAGTATTGACATCTTGGGGGGGATATGTGGTATTCTCAATAGAAAACTTCATGGATAAAATAAGGAGAAAAAACCTGTGAATCTGGGTAAATCCTTGCTGACGCTGGTCCTTGTCTGTTTCATGGGCTGTGCCGCCCCCACACGATACCATGATCCAAATATGGATTTTGGATCCATACAGAGTGTTGCCGTGCTGCCTTTTCAGAACCTCGCGACGCAGAAAGAAGCCGGGGAACGGGTGAGGGATGTCTTCATGAATATGCTCCTCTCCACAGAAGGGGTCTATGTCCTCCCGCCGGGGGAGGTTGCACGGGGGGTTTCAAGGGCGCAGCTTAGCGAACCCACGGCTCCGTCCGTTGAAGAGGTTCAAAAGCTGGGGAACATCCTGACGGTGGATGCGGTCGTCACGGGGGTTCTGAGGGAGTATGGAGAAGTCCGGTCCGGCACGGCTTCCTCAAGCGTGATCTCCCTGAGCCTGAAAATGATCGAGACAAAGACGGGCAAGGTCATTTGGACAGCCTCCTCCACCAAGGGTGGGATCAGCACCACGGACCGGCTTTTCGGAGGCGGAGGCCAGCCCATGAATCCTATTACCGAAGAGGCGGTGAGTGAGCTTATCCATCAGCTTTTCAGGTAAGACAGCCGTTCTATGGATAGCCCTTGTATTCCTTTTGGGCTGTGCAACGGTAAAAAAACCGGAAGTGACTTCGCAGGATTCGTTTATTGCCGTATTCCCCCTTGAAAACCTGGGCGGAACAGCGGCCCCGCTCAAGGAGATCCGGGAAAAGCTGATTCACAAACTTGAGAACGATGGTTTCCGCGTGCTCGAGGAGAACGTGCTCGAGGAATTCCTGGCGAGGCACCGTCTGCGTTATGTGGGCGGGATCGACGGGACCCATGCACGGGCGTTGATGGAGGAGACCGGCGCCGGATCGGTGCTGATCACATCTCTGGAACTCTATGACGAGAATTATCCGCCCAAGATTGCCCTCACGTCCCGGCTGGTGTCCGCCGATGAGCATCCCGTGATCCTCTGGATGGAGAGTGTCGGACTTGCAGGAGATGACTCACCGGGGTTTCTTGATCTGGGCCTGATCGAGGATCCCGGGGAACTTTTGGCCAAGGCGTCGGAATCCCTCTTCGGTTCTCTGAAGCCGGCTCTATCCCGGGTGGGATACGAGGGTTTTGATGGCGGCAAGAGAAAAAAGTTCCGGCCAAAATACTATTTCCGTTCCCCGGCTATGGACCCGGAAGAAGAATATATAGCGGCCGTGCTTCCTTTTTTCAACAGGAGCGGCAGAAAATATGCCGGAGAGATCATGGTGCTGCACTTTGTCAGAGAGCTTGCAAGGCTTCAGAATTTCAGGGTCCTTGAGTTAGGGGTCATCCGTCAGGAACTGCTCAAGTTCAGGATCATCATGGACGACGGAATATCCCTGGACCAGGCGAACGTCATCCTGGCCAGCCTGGACGCTAACCTCGCGTTCACAGGAAAGGTTCTGGACTATCAGGATGTGCAGGGGGCCGATGGTACGCCTGTGGTTGACTTTTCTGCGCTTGTGATCGGGAAAAAGGGTTTGGAGGTGACGTGGGCTTCAAAAAGCTACAATAAGGGCTCAGACGGTGTTTTCTTTTTCGACTGGGGAAGGGTGGGCACAGCCAATGTGATGGCCTCTGAGATGACACGAAACATAGGTACAATGATCATGGAAAATGAATTCCGGAAAGGGAAGAAATGAAAAAGATTTTTAAATCAACAGTGGCCATTCTTTTGTTAGCCGCCCTCATCGGGAGTGCTGCGGCGTTTGCATCGGATCAGAAGCTCTCCCCGGTCAAAGGGGATGAGACCGTGGCCACGGTCAACGGTGAGCCGATTACCATGGAAGATATGAACAAGGTATTTGCAGCCATGCACACAGGCATGGGTGAATACAAGAAAGCAGGGGGCATCAACTTTCAGGATGCATTGAAACGCCTGATCAATACAAGGCTCATTCTGCTGGAGGCGGAAAATATCGGACTGGATGAACTGCCGGAAATCAAAGCGGCTGTAGAGCGTTATTCAAAGCAAGCCCTCAGGATATTCTTGAGTAAAGAGTCGACAAAGGATCTTGCGGCGGACCAGGAAGAAGTGGATCGTCTTTATAAAGAAGGCGTGAAGGAATATAAAATAAGATCGATCAAGTTTGGAAAAGAAAAGGATGCCAGAAAGGTGGAAAAAGAGATTCTGGCAGGGCAGGATTTCGATATGATGGTCAAGAAAAAGATTTCAGGCGGCATAGCCGAGATAAACGTGAGAGAGGAGTATGTAAAAAATAAAGACCTCTTGCCTGAGATAGCAGAAGCGCTTTTGAAAATGAAGGTAGGCTCGGTCAGTCCTGTGGTCAAGGCCCAGAATGTTTTCGTGATCCTGAAACTCGATGGGATACGTTTTCCCGAAGACCCCGGGGTCAGGGAAGAGATAAGCAAAAAGGTCCTGGAGGATAAAAAAGGGAAAGTTGCCGTTAGTTATGAAGAAGCGCTGGAGAAGAAATATGCAAAAATAGATAAGAAACTTCTGGATAGCCTGGATTTTGAATCCAAAGATCCCGGATTCCAGGAGATGTTGAAAGACAATCGTGTTCTGGCCGAAATTGAAGGAGAGGATCCTGTGACGGTGGGGACGCTGGCCGAGGGTTTGGAAAAAGAGTTCTTCCATGGTATGGAAAAGGCCGTAGAGGAAAAAAAGGCGAACAAGAAGAAAGAAACGGTTTTTTATGGTATCCTGGGCAAGAGGGTGCTCGAAAAGGAAGCTCTGGTAAGTGGTATTGACAAGACCCGGCTTTATAAGGATACCGTGGCAGAATACAAGAACTCCATCGTCTTCGGGACTTTTATTGAGAAGGTGATTGTTCCGAACATCCGGCTCGACGTGAAGGAGATCACCGACTACTATGATAAACATATTCAGGAGTTTTCATCCCCTGAGGCGGTTAGAATTCGAAGCCTTGTCTTTCTGGATAAAGATAAGGCTGAGGGCGCACTCAACAGTTTGAGAAAGGGATCGGATTACAAATGGGTCAAGGCCAATACAGAGGGTCAGGCGGACAAAGAGACCAAAGGGCTCATCGAGCTTGACGGTAATCTCGAGATCTCTGATGATCTGGCCCAAGGCTTGCCCGAGGTGCTGCAGGGAGCCCATCCGGGCGATGCAAGGATCTACCAAAGCCCGGAGGGCCATTATTATGTGATATTTTTCGATGAGATTACTCCTTCCAAGCCGGCCCCCCTGGAGTCAGTCGCGGTTCAGATCAAAAAAGAAGTCATCGATCAGAAGATTTTAAAAGCGCTGGAAGAATACGCTGACAATCTCAGGAAGCATTACCCCGTAAAAATTTATAAAAAAGGCTTTTAAATGTTATTTTTTGGAAACGTTTCTATGGGAGTCCATATGTCGACGTTGAAGACAAGGTCAAAGGTTATTCTTGGTGCATTTGCTATCTTTGTGTTCGGACTCATCTTGTTCGGGAGCCGGCCTTCCTCGGCAAAGATGAAGTTCAGCCAGAAAGATTGCCTCGAATGCCACACGAAATTTGCCGATCAATACTTCTCCATGAAGAATGTACACTCCGTGGTCAAGGAGAAAAAATGCGAAGGCTGTCATCTTCGGCACGGGATCGTTCCGAAGCTTCTCCTGAAAAAAGAAGGCAACGAAGTCTGTTATGAGTGCCATGACCGGGAGGCCATCGGAATGAACAAGGCCAATGTTCATACCGTATTGAAGAAAGGGAGATGCGCCCAGTGCCATAACCCCCATGCATCGCAGGCAAGCTATCTGCTGACTGCGGAAGGAAGCGACTTCTGCTATCAGTGCCATACAAGGGAAAACTACGAGAAAAAAGTCGTCCATGAAGTCCTGCGCAAGGAGGGCTGCAGGGCCTGCCATCTCGCCCATAGCTCTGATCATGAAAGCCTCCTGATCGATGAGAAGACTGCCCTTTGCCTGAAGTGTCACGATGCCGGGACGGCATCGTTCAAGAAGGCCCATGGGAGCTATCCAGTCGAAACAAAGGCCTGCACCGTGTGCCACAACCCCCACTCGTCCGAACAGCCCAAGCTGCTGAAAGCAAGCGTGCATACCCCTATGGCCCAAGGGATGTGTGATTCCTGTCATAATCCTCCCGGGTCCCAGGAGCCTTTTAAAACCACTAAGGAGGACGCCGATCTCTGCTATACCTGCCATGATATGACGGCCCTGAAAGAGGGAGGCAATGTCGAACACGCACCCTTCGAAAGCGGGATGTGCCTTTCCTGCCACAATCCTCATTCCTCGGAGAGCCCGACCTTGCTGGCCCATCCTGGAAACAAGGTCTGTTTCGAATGTCATTCGGATAAAGAGGACAAGGTGGCATTTAATCACGCTCCTGTCATTGGGGAACGAGGCTGTCTCTCCTGCCACCGGCCTCATGCTGCGAAGAATAAGAAACTTCTTGTGGCCAAGGACGGCGAATTGTGCTTCCAGAGCCATGCGAAGATCAAGGAAGCCCAAAACGGAGCGAATCTCCATATGCCGTTTGCCGAGGACATGTGTACTTCCTGTCACAATCCCCATGGATCCAATTTTGAAAAAATATTTAAAGACAGGATGGATGAGGTCTGCTATACCTGCCACCCCGATGCAAGGATTCAGTTTGTCAAGTCCCATACACATCCTCCGGTCAGCAATGGCATGTGCAATGCCTGTCACAATCCTCACGGTTCCAAGGAGGCGAAACTCCTGAAAGCCACCGACTCGAAACTGTGTGTGACCTGCCACGGAGACTTCATGAAGCCCCTGGAAGGAGGGACGAACCATGTGCCCTTTACAGAAGGGATGTGCCTGACCTGCCACAACCCTCATGGAACTGACCGCGAAGGGATGATCGTAGACGACCAGGGTACGCTATGCTTTTCCTGCCATTCCGATCTCGAGGGACAGATGAAAGGCGCAAAGAGTACGCACTCTCCGGTTGTCAACAATCAGTGCTCCAAGTGCCACAACCCGCACAAGTCGAAAATAGCCAAGCTTCTCCTGGCAGAAAGCCCCGACCTCTGTTTGACCTGCCATAAGGATCTGAAGGAGAGGATGGGCAAGGAGAATGTGCATCCTCCAGCGCAGGACAACTGCCTGAATTGCCACAAACCTCATTTTTCGGCAGAGCCGACTCTTCTTGCGGCACCGCTTCAAGATCTGTGCGGAGGGTGTCACGACCTCAAGGACGATGCCTTCTCTTCGGCACACCTTCATATCGATCCATCCGTGATCAATTGCGTTAGTTGCCATGACCCGCATGCGTCCAAGGACCCTAAATTCTTCAAGGAGAACGTCCATCCTCCCTTTGCAGCGAGAGAGTGTCAGGAATGTCATGAAGTGACGAAAAAATGAAAGGATAAAACATGCGTTGTCGAACCAAATTGTTTCTAACGATTCCGATTGTCGCTGTGCTTCTGGCGCTCTCGTCGGCAGAGAGCGCGGACAAGTTCAAACTCAAACCCGATGCCCGGGGGAAAAACTGTTTGAACTGCCATGTGTTGTTCCAGGAAAAACTGAAGAATCCTTATGTCCATACCCCGGTAAGGACGGGCGACTGCACGGGCTGCCACAATCCCCACGCCTCCGGTCACGAGAAATTTCTTGCCGCCAAGATCAAGGAGGTTTGTCTGAAGTGCCATGCGGGGATTCTTCCGGAAAAGCCTGTCAGTACACACAAGCCGGTCGCCGAAGGGGAGTGCGTCAAGTGTCATGATCCCCATGGGGCAAAAAACAAGTTTAATCTCTTGCAACCTGGAAACACCCTCTGCTTTGAATGCCACAAGGAGATGGGCGAGCGCGTGTCGAAAGCTAAATTCAAGCACCCTCCAGTGGAGAGCGGCTGTGTCAATTGCCACAGCCCCCACGCCTCCGGTGCAGCGGTGAAGCAACTCAAAGATCAGGTGCCCGGTCTCTGCCTGAAGTGTCATGATGCGAAGAAGGCCGTCTTCCAGAATATGCACATGGGGTATCCAGTGGCAGGGGCACAATGTACGATCTGCCACAATCCGCACGGTTCCGACCAGAAGGGACTGCTTTACAACCGGGTGCACAGCCCCTTTGCCAAGAAGATGTGCAATCAGTGCCACTCCCTGCCGTCGTCGCCTGACCCCTTGAAACTGCAGAAGACGGGTTTCGAGTTGTGCCGGAAATGCCACAGTCCACAAATCAACGAGTTCTTCTCCAAGAACCGGGTCCACTGGGCGCTGCTCGACAAGACAGGTTGTCTGAATTGCCACAGCCCGCATGCATCGGACCAGGAAGGGCTTCTGAAAAAACCCATGATGATGGTCTGCGGTCAGTGCCATGCCGATACGGTGGCAAAGGTGAAGAAGGCTGAATCCAAGCATCCTCCGGTGCAGGAGGGGACCTGCACGGCCTGCCATTCGCCGCATGCGTCCGATCAACCCTCCCTGCTCGGCGAGGTGTCGGTGATAGATGTTTGCGGGCAGTGTCATGACTGGAAGGCCCATAACATGCATCCCCTCGGTCCGAAATTCATAGACAAGAGGAACCGAAACCTGACCGTGACTTGTCTGAGCTGTCACCGGCCGCATGGGACGGAGTACAAGAAAATGATGTTTTTCCAGAACAGTACGGATACCTGTACGGATTGTCATGAACAACTAAAGGGGTGAGACTATGTCGAAGAATCTGATAAGAGGTTTTCTTTTGATCTCGGTTTTCTTTTTCCCGCTGCAATCGTTAGCGGAGGATGTGATCCAATTACAGCATCTACTCACCGTCTATGCGGACGACTCGGAGAGAATGATTGCACGGCCGGAAGGTCTGGATTGCACAGCCACTGCCCTGATTGTGGCGGACACCGGGAACGACCGTCTCGTGAAATTTACCCTTGCGGACGGGACTCCGAAAGGGTCTTCAGAGATCAAGGTGCCAGAACTCACGCAGCCGATCCGAGTGCAGATGAATTCCAAAGGAGAGATCTTTGCCCTGGACGGTAAAAAGCGCCGCATTGTCCGGCTGAATTCTGCGGGACAATTCGTGGGATATCTCGACCCCAAAGGGCTCTCTGCCGGAACAGAAATGGTTCCCAGGAGCTTCAAGATCGATCGGAAGGACAATATCTATATTCTGGACGTTTTCTCCGGCAGCGTTCTCGTTCTCAACCCGGAGGGGGATGTGCAGAAAGAGGTCCCCGTTCCTGAAAATGCCGGATTCTTTTCGGACCTGGCGGTTGGGCCGGGGGGCGGGATCTTCCTCGTGGACAGTGTCTACTCCATAGTTTTTTCAGCTCCGGAGGGATCCAAAGGCTTTTCTCCCATAACGGAAAGGCTGAAGGATATGATGAGTTTCCCCACAGGGATCACTTCGGACAGCAAGGGATTGCTCTATATCGTAGATCAGAATGGCGGAAGTATTGTCATCTTCAGGCAGGACGGTTCGTTCCAGGGGCGGAGGTTAGCCATGGGATGGCGAGAAGGGCTTCTCTATTATCCAACGCAAATGTGCGTCAACGACAATGGGGAGGCTTTCATCGCGGACCGGAGCAACAACCGAATACAGATATTCCAATAATTAGTCGAGAGCATGGCACTTGTTACAGAGCTGTCTCTGGTATGGACCGAAATCGGCGGCCATGTCGCGGCCGTAATAGCTATTGACCACATCGCTTCCGCTGGCTCCGGCGTCCCCTGCTTGCGGGGTTGACTCGGAGATGAATGTCGCTTTGAAATCCCATCTTCCCATGCTCTGGAATGCTGAGGCGTGAGACCTGTGGCAGGTGAGGCACATTACATTTGCATTCCCAGCAGAATCCGGTCCTGATGTGTTCGCAGGGTTAAGAACAAGGTCGTCGGTTGTGCCGAGTTCAAGGGCTACCAGGGCCAGATACGCGTTTGCCTGGGACCCGGAAAGATCTCCGCTTTTTACGTACGAATTATAGATGGAAACCATGGCCCTGCTCAGCTTGGCATGATTGCCGGACTGATGCGATATGCCCCCCATGGCGGCTCCCCTGTCCAGCATATCCGTGTGACAATTTGTGCACCACTCTGACATGCCTGAACCATAGGCCGGATGGTTGGAATCGGTTTCCGTCCAGTCTTGTGAAGGGGCTGAGGCTACAGGAGCGTCATAGACAAAGATGGTTCCTGATGATTCACTCCCGCCTTCATATCCCATTCCGGCAAGAAGCCTGTAACTGCTGTTGAGTTTTGCGTGAGGGTCGTGACAGCTGTTGCAGCCCAAGGTATGTGAGTTGTATGTCCCACCTGGTGCCGTGCTCAGCCTTCCGTCCGGGTTCAACCCGTAATCCATGGCCACGATATTATGGCCATGGCTGTCGCCTGTGCTCAGATAATACTGGTTTCCCTGGTTCCGTGCGAAGTTTTTCCTCAGCCAGTAAAAGTCGCCGCCCGGGGTATAGGATGACCCCTCCCGGCTGAAAATGTTGTAAAATGCTCCTCTTTCCGCGTGGCACTCGAGGCACGTGGAACTGGGGTCCGACCCTTTAATCATCAATGTCCCGGTTCCAACTCCACGGGATTTCGAGTCGTGACATCCCTGACAGTAATTGTCTCCACCTTCGTGAAAGGCCTGGCCACTGCCGGGAAAAAACAGGGTGATCAGGAATACGGAAGCGGCGGCCAACGGGAATTTAAATCTTTTCATATCTAACTCCAGGGTTTTTAACCTCTTCTGACAGAGACACAAAAAAAAGCCGAACCTGAAAAACAAAGAAGGTTCGGCTTTCTCACAAAATAAATTGAAGAATTAAAACCTAACTTCGGCAGCCCCTCCACCTGGTTTCCCAGGCAGGTGGCTTTGCGCCTCACCCTCGCAGGTGATTTGCCTTTTTCGGTTAGTTTAAACTTCTAACAGGTTGTTTTATTTGCTATTTTTAAGTGTTGGCGGCCTCCTTGTCCAAATTTGGACCCATCTTACTCTCTTGGACTCTCTATCGGCAATTTTTCTGATCAGGATTAGGGAAATTTTGCTGATATTTCTTTCCCTTTAATTTAATTATAGGACGGCATATTCCAACCGTCAATAATAAATATCTTATTTTTTGTCAAAATAAAGGCCTTGTCCTGTTCATGGCTGCTTATTCTCCTTGATCCTGAGTGTAATGACCTCTTTCATTTTATGCAGGGCCGGTTCTTGCAGAGGAAACGTTCCACCCTGTCCCTTGGCAGTCTCGACCTCCAGTTGATAAGCATCCTGAATGCTGGCCATGACCCCCCCGGCAAAATCACGGATCCATGCGTCTTTGTCGGCGCCCGTAACATACAGCTGGCCGTAGATGATCCTGGCATCGTTGTCCACAAAAATCACAGCCGTTTTTTCCATGCTGACAGGTGCCAGTACGGCTGAGATCTCAACGACGGTTCTGGACCCCTGTTCATTGGAAAAGGCAAAAGCCTGCTTCTGCAGGAGCCGCGGATTTTTCAATATTTCTGCTTCATACTCGTTT
This sequence comes from bacterium, assembly GCA_919901565.1. GTDB lineage: Bacteria > CG2-30-53-67 > CG2-30-53-67 > CG2-30-53-67 > CG2-30-53-67 > CG2-30-53-67. Next base: position 19,253 of record CAKKPE010000047.1, on the reverse strand, counting down.
GCGAGAAATCTCGCCGGGGCAAAACCGGGATATCTCTTCTCCAGATCCGTCATTATGCGTTCGAATTCCGGGGTATCATAACTATTTCCAAGAAACAGGATATGAACGCGGTCATAAAGGGATGAAGCCTCCTGGATGAGAGACCACCGTTGTTCCTGCTCTGCCTGCTTCTCCCTGCTTTCTGCCGGACGGAGATAGGGGAGGATGTTCTCCCTGTATTCGGTGATGTTATGGGCATTCTTTTGCATCAGCGACCATTCTCCTATGGAAAAAGGGGCGGAGAACTCAAGGTAGAGGTTATTGTCTGTATTTAAGATCCCGTTTCGGCTGTAAGCCGTTAATCCGGCAGTCCCCATGACAAAATAGCTCAGGAAGTCCTCGGAGGAATCCATCATGACCCGTTTGAGGTCGATTAAGACTTCGGGCTGGCTTATTCTCCTCTGCATTTCCGCTTCATCGATGATGATGGGGGAATTGCTGCCGACCAGTTCTGCGTCATCATGCGTCAGCCAGAGCATGGTGTACCTGAAATTATCAGAAAAGGTCCTGGCAACGGACTTGAGGTTTTCGTTTGTCAGTTCATAGATCGGCAGCCACTGGCATATGATCCCGCCGGGCTCAAGGTGTTCCGATGCCAGTTTGAAGTATTCATCGGTATAGAGATAGCCAGCTCCGCTGAACCAGGGATGGATCGGATCAGCGGTGATGATATCAAACTTCTCCTGTGTGGTCAGGAGGAAATTCCGACCGTCGTTGAAGACGATCTTCAGTTTAGGATTGTCCAGCACGTGATGGTTGTATTCCCCGAACGTGCGTGCCACACCGAGTACCTTGGGCTCGATTTCAGCGAGTGTGATTTTTTCAACGCTCGGATAAACCGAAGTCGCACCCAGGGTCATTCCGCTTCCTGTCCCGAGGACAAAGACCTTCCTGGGGTTCTTATGAAGAAGCATGGGGAGGTGGCCCAGGGTATACTGACACTGCAGGCCTTCGTTATGGGTGGATGCCTCCACTCTCCCGTTGGTTAAAAAAGCCTGGTGGCCGCCGCCTTTGATTTTGATGGAGCTTACAATGGCCTGGACTCCCTCTGCATAATAGAGGACATCGGTGTTGTCGATCGCCTCCCGGACCATTTCCGGGGTGCGGAATGCCTCCGGCTGGTTAGTCCGGTAGATAGCAAAATATTTTGTATCCCACATCCTCCAGGCTGCAGGGTGGCTGGCCAGAAAGAGGATGAGGGCAAGCGTGGCAAAAGGGATGACCCAGTTCAATACCCGTATATTTAACAAGCTTGCGGCCACAAACAGTCCGAAGCCGATATTGATCAGAATCAGAATCTGCAGCGATCTTTCGATGCCCGCCACATAGATCAGAACGAATCCTGTAAAGACGGCTCCCAGGATGGCCCCCAGGGTGTTGTACGCCAGGACTTCGCCTACGGAACGGCCTACGGTATTTTTATGTTCGGCATGCACCTTCCCGGCCAGGGGAAAGGCGAACCCCATGAAGAAAGAGGGCAAGATCATGTAGGAAAAGGCCAGTATGAGATTGGAGGAGAGTCTGGCACCGAACAGCCCCATGCCCCGATTATGAAAATAATCATTAAGGAAAAGGGAATGGGAAGGCAGGTCCCGGATATGCAGGGTCACAAAAAAAGCTGTAATCCCGATAACCATAAGAACCACTCCAAAACCCAGGACGGACCATTGAAAAGGTTTTTCCGCCAGGCTGAAGACCGGATCACCGGTGCCGGCCATCAGGCCATAGGCAGCGCTGCCCAGTGCAATGCCTGAAAGAAAGGCCGCCAGCATGATAGTAAATCCGTAAACGCTTGCGCCGATGACGATGCTTAATATCCGCGTCCAGAGCACCTCGTAGCCAAGGGCGCAGAAACCGCTGACGCCTATCCCCCAGAGGACCAGCTTGACCGGGATCACATCCCGTCCTGTTTTCCCCCTGTCCGATTTTATGATCGGGACATCTGCGCTGCCCTTTTCATGGCCTTCAGTTGGTTCTTCAAAAAAAAGCAGGGCTGATGAGGGGGCCTGAATGAGTATGGCGGTCAGTCCGATGAGAAGATTGATCAGGATGGCGATATCCAGGGTTGTGCTGACAGAGTAGAGTCTGAGAAAGTAGAATCCCGCAGCCGAGGCACCGGTGACGGCCCCGAGCGTGTTGAATCCATACAGAAATGAGAGGTGGCGTTTGAGGGTCCGGGGATGTCGTGAGACAAATCTCGATATGACCGGAAGGGTCCCTCCCATCAGTGTTGTGGGAACGATCAGGGCGAAGATTGAAAATATGATACGGATCACCGAAAGATAGATCGGATTTTCTTCTCTGCCCTGCGCTAAGTGGATATACAGCCAGGGATAGATCTTCATTAAGCCTATGAACAGGATGGAAAATAAAGCGATCCCCATCTCAAGGAAACCATAAAGCCGCAGCGGTTTGCGGACATGATCGGCATAGCGGCCCAGGATATAACCGCCTATGGCCAGGCCGGCCATAAAGATCGAGAGGACAGCGGTGACCGCCAGATGGGAGCCCCCGAAGATGAGGCTGAGGGAACGCACCCAGACAACCTGGTAGATGAGGGCCGCGGCGCCTGATAGGAAGAACATCAGATAAATCAGGCCTAACAACAAAACTCTCATGTCTTTAATGTTTCCCTCTGACAAAACGCTGCTTTGGTTCTTCAGCCGGTCAATCTTCAGGTGAGTGCATCGGGAGAACCGGAGTCTTCCTATATCAAAATCAGGGCCTTGATTCCGGCAAATCCCGATTCCGATGTGCATGATATGACTCAGGGCGGAAAATAAAGAACAGAAGGGAAATGCCCTTGATCAGTGAGCAGAGAACGGCTTCGGGCTCCAGAACCTTTTTCCCCGTTATTATCTATAAGTGCGGAGAAAAAGTAAAGGATTAAAGTTCTTTCTCCTGCCCCGCCATTTGGAGCTGGACCCCCGTGTGTATCCCGAGAAATACAGCCACGACAGCCTTCCCATGTATGAACATGCGCCTGTTCTAAAACAAAGTATAAATAAAAGGCGCAATAGCGGAACCCTCTGTGAGGAGGATCAGTGCCCCCAGAAATATCAGAAAGAGAACGATGGGTGCGATCCACCATTTCTTCCTGACTTTTAAGAAACTCCAGAACTCGGCAAGTATGGACAGCTTACTCATGGACAAGCACTCCTTGTAAGATGGCAATCACTAAAATTGCCTTTCATAATGGTCTTTTGTTTTGTTTTCGGTTTTTTTCGGGATCCAATAGCTCTCCCTCATGTTTCTCCGGAATTCCGTATCCAGGAAGCGATGGCTGGCAAGTTTTGCAAAAACGCCTGTCGGGGTTACCACGGCTAAGAAAAGGAGAGTCAGGATGACTCGCGTCATGACCCATCCCATAAGTATGGCCAGGGTCATCCAGGCTTTGTAGATGGGTTTCAGCACCACCGGGAGAACCAGGCCCATAAGGAGAAAAAGAGCCGAAAGGGTGAGAAGAAGGGGATAACCCTGCCTGGCCCGCCAAATGAACAGGGCCCCGATGAGGCCTGTAATAATGGCGAATGTAATACCAAATTTTCTAAGGTCACTTTTGCCGGTACGGATGTTTCTGATTTCTTCAAGCATGGTTTTCCATCCCTAATCCAGTTCAAATTCCTTCTGCCAATCGGTATCTTTGTCCAGAGGTTTCTGTTCTCTCTTGTCGAGCAGGCAGTTCCCCATCATCAGGTAATCCATATGGGTCCTCATAAAACATCTATAGGCATCCTCCGGCGTACAGACAATGGGTTCGCCCCTGACGTTGAAGGAGGTGTTGATAATCACCGGGCAGCCGTATTTCTGATCAAACCGCCGGATCATCTGGTGATACAAGGGGTTCTCCTCTTTGCTGACGGTATGTATCCGCGCAGAGTAATCCACGTGAGTGACGGCCGGAACCGTAGAGCGAGCCGCGTTCAATTGCTGAATGCCGGACAGCTTTTTTTCCTCATCGGTCAATTCTTTTTGGTGCTCCTTTTTGATTGGAGCTACAAGAAGCATATAGGGGCTTGGCCGGTCTATTTCGAAATAATCGGAAACCCTTTCCTCCAGCACCGAAGGTGCAAAGGGTCGAAAGCTCTCGCGAAACTTAATCTTCAGATTCATGACCTCCTGCATTTTTGGAGAACGTGCGTCCCCGATAATGGATCGGTTTCCGAGTGCTCTCGGACCAAACTCCATTCGGCCCTGGAACCATCCGATCACCTTCTGTTCGGCAATCAGGTCAGCAGTTCTTTCAGCGATCTCGTCTTCTCTCAGTTCACTATAGGGGGCGTTGTTCTTTTTTAAATATTCGGTGATCGACTCATTCTCAAAGCTGGGGCCGAGATAGGATCCTTGCTGGGCATCTTTCTTTCCATCAGAAGATCGGCTGTTTTTCAGATATTGGTACCATACAAAGAGGGCCGCTCCCAGGGCACCTCCGGCATCTCCGGCCGCGGGCTGTATCCAGATTTTCTCAAAAGGGCCCTCTCGAAGGATTCGTCCGTTACCCACGCAGTTTAGCGCCACTCCGCCGGCCAGGCAGAGATTCTTCTGGCCCGTCTCTTTGAAAACATGCCGGGTCATCCGCAGCATGACCTCTTCGGTTACTTCCTGTACGGATCGGGCCAGATCCATCTCTCTCTGGGTCAACGGTGATTCGGGTTTTCGAGATGGTCCGCCGAAGAGTTCTTCAAACCTTGAATTGGTCATGGTGAGCCCGGCGCAGTAATCAAAGTAGTCCATGTTCATTCTGAAGGAGCCGTTTTCCTTTAAATCAAGGAGTTCGGTGAGGATAAGATCTTTGTACCTGGGTTCTCCGTAAGGAGCGAGCCCCATGACTTTGTACTCACCCGAGTTGACCTTGAAGCCGGTGTAATAGGTAAAGGCCGAATAGAGAAGACCTATAGAATGGGGAAAGTGCAGCTCGGCCAGGATCTCTATCTCATGACCCTTTCCCTGACCGTAACTGGTTGTCGCCCATTCTCCCACACCGTCCATGGTCAGGAAGGCGGCCTCCTGAAAAGGGGATGGGAAAAAAGCCGAGGCCGCATGAGATTCATGGTGTTCCAGGAAGATCATCTTCCCGTCGAATTCGAGTTCTTTGCGGATCTCTTCTTTAATCCATAGTTTCTTCTTAATCCACAGCGGCATGGCCTTGATAAAGGAACCAAGGCCCAGAGGGGCATAGGCGAGGTATGTGGAGAGGATCCGGTCGAACTTGACAAAGGGCTTATCGTAGAAAGCGACAAAGTCCAAATCCTGTCCGCTGAGTTTGCTCTCATCCAGGCAATAGCCGATGGCATTTGAGGGAAACGATGAGTCATGTTTCTCCCGTGTAAACCGCTCTTCCTGAGCAGCACAAATGATTTTGCCATCCTGGACCAGACAGGCCGCACTGTCATGATAGAATGCCGAGATTCCCAGGATGTTCAATGGTGTGGATTCCTTTATTTTCCATAGCTTGTATTTCACCTACTATAACAAAATATCAGATTGGCAGCAACAATTTAAAGCCGGTGAAAAGACTTGGCGATTCGAAGACAACTTCATGTCTGTGGCTGGTTCCGGTTTAGCTATAATGGATTTGCCGCGGAGTTTTAAAAAAAGGTTTCAAAGAGAGAGTGTTTTGTTTATAATGACTTCGTTTTATGGTTCTTTTGTAAGAAAATTGAGCGACCATTCCAACGCTAATAAAGAGCGATTAATTATTTTCCTGGAGATTCAATGAAATTTACAGCGCTTGGCGGCTGCGGAGAGGTCGGGGCCAATTCATACCACTTGGAACTGGACGGTACCGGCCTGCTGTTGGACGCCGGTGTGCATCCCAAGAAATACGGCCACGACAGCCTTCCCATGATCGATGCGCTCCGCAGGAAGGAGATCCATGCCATCCTGATCAGCCACTGCCACATCGATCATCTGGGTTCACTGCCCGTGATCCTGAAATATTTTCCCACGCCCAGGATCTTCATGACCTCTCCCTCTTTCCCGATCTCCATGCGCATGCTCCATAACACGGTGACGGTTATGGAAAGGCTCAAGGAAGAAAAGGGGGTTATCGAATACCCCTTTTATACGCACCAGGACATCGATATGATTGCGCATCTCTTTCAGGCCATGGATTATGACAGGCCTTTTCGTATTCCTTCCATGGATGGATTCCGCAGCCCTGATCTGGAGGGGGTGTTTCTGGATGCCGGGCACATCCTGGGTTCTGCCGGGATCCTGATCCGGGGCAAGGAAAAGACGGTCTTTTATACCGGAGACACCTGCATGCATGACCAGACTGTGATCAAAGGGGCCATTTACCCTGAAGAGCAGGTGGACCTTCTGATTGTGGAGAATACACTCTGTTCCAGTGCAGAGGCCGAGAAGAAGAAGCGCGGCAATGAGGTCCTCCGTCTGGCAGCGGAGATCCGGAAGGTGATCGGCCGCGGAGGATCCGTGCTCATTCCGACCTTTGCCCTGGGCAGGACGCAGGAAATCCTGGCGATTCTGGAGAAACTCAGAACCCGGAATCGCATTCCCCATGTACCAATCCTGGTGAGCGGCATGGGCAAGGTCTTTTCCAAGATCTATGACCGGTTCGCACTGATGACGAGGCGCAAAGACCCGGATATGTTCTTCAAGAAGATCGATACCAGGGTGCTGGGCCCCAAGGCTCCGTTCAACAAGACTCTTTTCAAGGAGCCCAGAATCATTGTTGCGACCTCGGGGATGCTGAACGAGAAGACCCCGGCCAATACCCTGGCCCAGCTCATGGTCGAGGACCCGAGGCACGGAATCTTCTTCGTGGGGTATCTGGACGAGGGTTCGAGGGGATTCCAGCTCCTGACCGCTCCTCAAGGGGAAAAGATTGTGTTCGATGATGCTCTGCCATCTAAGGTCAAAAACTGTGATGTCATTACCTTCAGTTTCTCTGCGCACTCTCACCGCGGAGAAATCCTCAGGCTGGTGAAGGAACTCGGTCCCAAGAAGGTGATCCTGGTGCATGGGGAAAAGGGATCCATCGGCTGGACAGCCGAAATGATCCGGCAGATGGATCCGAAGATTGACGTGATTGTTCCCGAGGCGGGGAAGGAAATAACCTTGTAAAAAAAGAACTTGGGGCCGAGGGGTCAAGTGGCTCGCTTGAACCCTTGAACCCTTGAACCCTTGAACCCTTTCAGCATTTGAAGCGCCACACCCGCGGCGCCGATAATCCCGGCATGGTCGCCGAGCTTTGCCTTGACAATCCTGGCCCGATCCCGGGGGATCTCAAAGGCCCGAGCCCGAACTTCCTCCTGAACAATGGGCATAAAATCATTCCACGCGGCGGTTACCCCTCCGGCAAGGACGATCAGTTCCGGATTGAAGATGTTCACAAGGTTCGCAATCCCGATCCCGAGGTACCGCCCCATCTGCTGGATGACGCGGCGGGAGAGCGGGTCTCCGGCCTTGGCCGACCGGAATACATCCTCTGCGGTGATCTCCCCCTCTTTCTCCCGGTAAAGATCCTTAAGGGTGGACTCTTCCCGTTTCAGGCGGCGTTTGACCTCGCTGACGATTCCCGTGGCGGATGCATAGACCTCCAGACATCCGGTGTTGCCGCATTTGCACTGGGGGCCGTCCGGGTTCACGGTGGTGTGCCCTACCTCGGCGGCCATGCCGTCCTCTCCGTGCCAGATCCTGCGGTTCAGGATGATCCCCCCGCCTACGCCGGTCCCCAGCGTCATGCAGATCATGCTGTTGGCATTTTTCCCGGAGCCGACCCATTGTTCCCCGAAGGCCGCGGCGTTGGCATCATTCTCCACGATCACGGGAAGGCCGATCTCCCTGCCGACGATCTTTTTCAATGGGACGTTGATCCAGTCTGGAAGGTTGGGGGATGAAACCACGGTCCCCTGTTTGATCAGGATCACGCCGGGTGTGCCGATCCCCAGAACAACCGGCTTCCGGCCCTGCTCCTTCTCCTTTAGGATCGTTTTCTCAAGCATGCTGATCAGTTTCAGTATGACCAGGTCCTTGCCGTTTTCCGGATTGGTGGATTCTTTCCTGAAATGGAGGATCTTCCCCTGAAGTGAAATAGCGCCCACGCGGATATTGGTCCCACCGAGATCTGCGCCGATGAGTGATTTTTTCATAATCACACGCTCCACATGATTTTCTCAAAATCCGCAGAAGGAACCATAAAGGAGAGAGAGGGCCCTATGGGCCATTTTTCAAGTTCCATGTTCTTCCGTTTGACCATGATGAAGAAACTCACGCGGTCGTTCACGGATACGCCCAGATTCTTGAAAGGTATGCCGATCTCAATGATTTTTTCTTTTGCGACCTCTGTGAGGGGTTCGGGGTCCTTGCCGTTCTGGTAGAGATGGGCCATGATTTTGCCCTCTTGGAATTTCATGATGATCCGGATCCCCTGGGGTTCCGTGAAGTGGACCTGGAAAGTCAATTCCTTGAAAATAGACTGGTCGAGGCGCTGGCTCGTATCCATACGCAGAAAGAAGCTCTGAAGGTTGAACCCGTAATAGATCCTCTGGATGATGGAGTCGGTCTGATGCATGGTTCCGCCCATGTTGGAGATATTGTAGAGCGCGGCAGAGATCCACTCGTAGTAGTTGGTGACGATCCCGTCTATCGCTGGATGCATGAACGAGGTGATCTCCGTGGTGATTTCGGCCCTTTTCTCCCGGATGATGGGGATCATGAGCTTGTCGGGGGGCTCCTCGCCCATAAGGGTGTAGACATTGGCAAGGTGCTTGCGGTAGAGTTCATCGAAGTCCCGGTCATTCATGGACGAATGATCGTCACCGTACCACCAGTTCCAGTCGCTCCCTTCGGCGATATAGATCTCCTTCCAGGCCATCTCGATTTTCGCCGGGTCAAGGCTCCCCTGTTTCTCGCGCAGTGTGCGGGTCAGGAATTCCCGGGTTTCATAAAGATAATCCCATGACGTATTGTCCTCCTCATGCCCGATCCAGATCCGGAAATAATGGTTGATCCATGAGCCTGCATGGAGCCTCGGCATGGTCTCTTTGGGCGGGAACCGGTCCAGGTAGTCCTGAACCGTGGTGGTCTGGATAAGCGTGTCCCGGCTGAGGAGGGTGTAAAGCTCGGTGAAGAAATCCCATCCGTCATTCTTGTAGTACTCCCAGGCATTTTCCCCGTCCAGGATCACCGTGACCAGGGGGGCCTCCTGGTCCGTGATGGTGGCATCCCGTATGCGGTGGATATGCTGGATAAAATCTTCAGCCGCGTCCCTGGGGTCCCACTTGGAGTAGACAAAACCGAGGAGGTCGGAAAGGCCGTGATCCCTGAAGAGGATGTTCAGGCTCCTCCCATCTACCTCCACGCGGTAGGGTTTGTAGAGAAAATCCTTTTTTTCCTTCTTTTCCCTGATGAAAGTCGGAAGCATGGAGTAGATCAGGATCTCTTCGTCGGTGGCGATCCAACGGATGCCGGCATCGGCGATGATGGGGATGATCTCTTCGGAGACCGACCCCTCTGAAGGCCACATCCCCACAGGTTTATTTCCGAAGAGCTTCTCGTGATATTCCACCGCCATCTCCACCTGTTTCCGGGCATCCTCGGGATGGATGAACTGGTTTTTAGGGAGGTGGATATTGGGGCAGGTATCCCTGGCCCGGTTCGTATTGCAAAGCAGCGGGAGGATCGGGTGATAAAAGGGGGTGGTCGATATCTCAATCTGTCCGGTGTCCGAGAATTTCCGGTATTCAGGGACAATCGATCTCATGACCTCGATCTGTTTCTGAAGCAGGAGCCCTTTCTCTTCCTCGGTGAAGTTCTCCCCTTTTTTCAGGAGGGACTGAAGGAACGGGTCGGTCCTCTTGAACAGGGGATCGAACCACGTCAGATTGAACAAGACCTGGAGGTCCAGAAGGTCCTGGGTCTTGAAGATCTTTTCCACCTTCTCAAGCTGATTCTCATCCGTCTGGAATCCTCTCTTCTTGAGCAGCTGCCAGTAGCGGGGATAGGGCTTGATCATGTTTTCCCATTCGGCAAAGAAGAAGTACTGCAGGATCTGCATCCTCTCTTTCTTGCTCAGGGACTTGGCAGGCTTCAGGGAAAGGTCCATGTAGCTGTCCTTGGCCTGTTTCTCGGTGTAGTCCAGGATCTGCTCCATGAGGCAGGGGACCAGGTTGAAGTTCTGGCGGACCGACGGGAAATCCTTCAGTATCGAGACCATGTCGAAATAGTCTTTGATCCCGTGCATTCGTACCCAGGGGAGCCTGTATTCGCCCTTGACGAGGTCCTTGTAGTACGGCTGGTGCATGTGCCAGATGAGACAGAGATAAACGGGTTTGGAAGTTTTTGTCGAAGAAGCGACGGGGTTCATTTTATCGGACTCCCGGCATCGGCTGTTCAATCTTGCGGATTTTACCTGTATCAAAGAGGTATATCACCTCATTCTCTTTGACCAGCCCGAGTTCTTCACGGGCGCTCTTCTCCACGATGAAGAGATCGTCCCTTGCCGCCAGACTCTTTCTCTTCAGTATTTCGTTCTCCTTGGCCTGCCTGGTGTTTTCCCGGGCCCACCACTCCTTTTCTGTCTGCATTTTATGCAGATGGAAAAGGCTCTTGTCTCCGAGCAGGGAGGTAAAGGCAAGAAAGACCGCCGATAGAAACAAGACCATACCCATGGCCGCTTTGGTGTTGCGGGACGGGCGGGATGGGTCCTTGCTGTTCTCTTCTTTTGACGAGCAACCCTTGTCCATTCCACTCCGTTGAAGGCCCGCGGTGTCTGCTGCACGGGCGCTTTGAAGTGTAAATATTCATCTATCCCGCGCATGACAACGGGACTGGACAGCCTTGCGCCGGTTGTCAATATATTCTCAGATATTGCAATATATCACAACCCCGGTTTCATGCCAATGAAATTTTTATTGGATATCTGAAAGCCCGCTCTTCCGGGGCGGGTCAGAGTTCAAAGGCTGTGCCGTAAAGAAATTCTAAATTCGAAGCACTAAATCCGAAACAAATTCAAATGACCGAAATCCAAAATTCAAAACTTATTTATCCAAATGTTGAGTAGTCATGTGTGGGGTTGGGTCTTGCGAAATAGAATCTTCCATGCACGATTCTGGTATAACATACAGATCTATACAAGGTTTTGGACATTTGAATTTTGAGTTTAGGATTTGTTTAGGATTTAGATATTAGGATTTCGTATTTTCTGCGAGACCCTGATCAAGCCCCTTTTAGGGGTAACGCAAAGCCAAGTCATTTGGGCGTGGATGTTTATGCGTGTCCGCCGTGGACATGCAAAGCGGGTGCATGTCCAGCAGTTTTCTGCGGGGAATCCTCAGCCTTCTTGACGAGGACTCCTTTCATCCGGATCCTCAATGCCGCTTCTTCGTGCCGCCCAGCGGACCTGCCTGAGTATCCCGCGGAGGATTTTCACCTCCCGTTCGTCCAGGCGCGCCCTGCCGAAGATCCTTCGAAGGTCTCTCATGATGTGATCGGGATTGTCCCTGTCCAGGAACCCGATGAAACTTAAGGTCTCCTCGAAATGCCGGAACATCTGTTCCATGGAGATGACCTCGGCCAGGGGCCTCGACTCCGTTCGCTCCTGATGCCCGGCAGCGGAGAAGATCTCGTAGGCGATGACCATGACCGACTGGGCGAGGTTCAGGGAGGGGTAGTCCGGATGAGAAGGGATGGAGACGAATTCATGGCACAAGTCGAGTTCCAGGTTGGTGAGGCCCTTGTCCTCCGGGCCGAAGATAATGGAAACACGGTCATCAGGATGGCTCTTGAGGAGACGTTCAGCCATGGCACTGGGTGTGAACCCTTGGGAGATGAATCTCGGCCGGTCAGGCGGAATGGTCCCGACTATGAAGTTGGATCCTGAGGCGGCCGCCCTCAGGTCTTCGAAGACTTCCGCCCGGTGTAGGATATCTTTAGCGGAGACGGCCATCCATTCGCCCATATCGCTCCTGAAATCACAGGGGGTGACCAGTCTCAGCCGGGAGAGCCCCATGTTCTTCATGGCCCGGGCCACGGACCCCACATTACCCGGATGCAGGGGGCGGTGCAGAATGATGGTGATTCTATCCAGGAGACTCTTCATGTTCCTTCCAAGGGGCTGTCCATTTTCTGGTTGCCCCATCTTACCGCAACCGGGTGATTTCTCAAAGCAGAAATAAAATACTTGACTTTTACAGCATGGGACTACTATATTGACCAAGTCAAATTGTAGCCGAAATCCGTCGGTACGACGGATGCGGGGGACCCGTTATAGGGGCGAATTCCGTTAGTTCGGATAGAGCACTTCCAAGCTCGAGCCCGTCAGCTAACCTCGTAGGCATTTGGAAGGGCAATGGACGGAAGACCCGCCGCGGGACCACCACGGTTTCAGCCTCCTGCCTGATTGCCCAGCTTCTGATATGTTTGATTGCGGAGGCAATAAGAATGGTAGGCAAACCTTACCGGCCCCTGCCCTTGTTGCAGAGGCTAAAGACCATGGTGATCGGCGGGGCCAGGAATATATTCGACCCCGCATTATTTCACAACATATCGCTCATAGCCATCTTCGCATGGGTGGGCCTCGGTGCGGACGGGCTGAGTTCATCCTGCTACGGCCCCGAGGAGGCCTATCTCGCCCTTGGGACGCACGTGTATCTGTCCCTTTTCGTTGCACTGGCCACGGGTATCACAGTCATTGTAATAAGCATAAGCTATTCTCAGATCATAGAGCTATTCCCCACGGGCGGAGGCGGATACCTCGTGGCGAGCAAGTTGCTCTCACCAGCCACAGGCATGGTCTCCGGCTGTGCGCTCATAATCGACTACGTGCTCACCATAACCATCTCCATTGCAAGCGGGGCTGATGCCATATTCAGCTTCCTCCCACCGGGTTGGATTCATTTAAGGCTTGCGTTTGCGGTGTTTTTCGTAGCCGTTCTTACGATCCTCAACATGCGGGGGGTTAAAGAATCCGTTATTCCTCTCGTGCCGGTTTTTATGGTATTTATCCTCATGCACGCCTTTTTCATTTTGTACGCTCTTGGCACACACGTGCCGGAACTTCCACAGCTCGCAGCGTCCGCCAAGTCGGAAATACAGAGGTCGCAGGCGGAGCTTGGTTTCCTGGGGATGGTGTTCCTGGTATTGAAGGCATACAGTATGGGCGCGGGTACGTTCACCGGCATCGAGGCGGTAAGCAACGGGTTGCCGATCCTCCGCGATCCGAAGGTCAAGACCGGTAAGAAGACCATGACATACATGGCCGCCTCCTTATCCCTTGTGGTGATGGGACTGACGGTGTCGTATCTTCTCTACAGGGTCGGGCATCAGCCGGGCAAGACGCTGAACGCCGTGCTGTTTGAGACAGTCGTGAGGGGCTGGGGTAAAAACGCAGGGAATACGGCCGTTCTGGTTACTCTCGTTTCGGAGGCGGTGCTTCTGCTTGTTGCGGCACAGACGGGATTCCTGGACGGTCCGAGGGTCCTGGCGAGCATGGCGCTCGACCGCTGGTTCCCCACCAAGTACGCCTCCTTCAGCGACAGGCTTGTCACTCAAAAGGGTATCATGATCATGGGCGGGGCCGCGTTTGCCGTCATGCTCCTCACCAAGGGATCGGTAAAATTGCTGGTGGTGTTTTACAGCATAAACGTCTTCATTACCTTCTTCCTCTCTCAGCTCGGCATGGTGCGCCACTGGTGGCTGGTCCGTGACGAGGATGCACACTGGAAGAAGAAGTTTGCCACAAACGGTTTAGGCACGATCCTGACGGCGTTCATTCTGCTTTCGGTCGTCGTGCTGAAATTTTCTGAAGGCGGATGGATAACCATCATGATAACCGGCTCACTGGTCGCGGTAGCGGTTCTCATCAAGCGCCATTACCTGAACACTGCACAACTCCTAAAAAGGCTTGACGGCCTCATCGAGGTAGTATGGCATAGCCCTGGGGAGCCATTAAGCCCTGGCCCGGTTCAGCCGCCGGCGTATGACCGAGGTTCCGGAACGGCGGTCCTGCTTGTAAGCGGTTTCAACGGGCTTGGGCTGCATACGCTTCTTAACATATTCCGTCTTTTGCGCCAGTCCTTTAAAAATTTTGTCTTCATCCAGGTGGGGATAGTGGATGCAGGCACGTTCAAGGGTGCGGAAGACCTGGAGAGGCTCAGACTAAACGTCAAAGACGACCTGGACAGGTATGTGGAATTTGTGTACAAGCACGGTTACTATGCGGAGGGTGTTGCCTGTTTCGGTACGGACGTAGTTGAAGAGATTGCCAAGGCGGCGCCCGGGATTCTCGACCGTTTTCCAGACGCGGTATTTTTCGGCGGACAACTCGTCTTTCCGAACCCCTCCATATTTACCGGGATGCTCCATAACTATACGATATTCGCGGTGCAGAGGTATTTCTATACCCAGGGGATACCGATCGTTATGATGCCGATAAGGGCCGATGGCGGAGTCTGATCATCGAACGGATGGGAAGGAAAGCATTACCCGGATGCAGGGGGCGGTGCAGAATAATGGTGATTCTATCCAAAAGATGTTTCATGGTGTTTACACCGTTTTAATATTTTGTAATAAACAGAATCTGTTTTAAGAAATGACCTGAAATCAAGCCCAAGAGAGAGTATACCCAAAAAAATCCCCCACTCCAATTCTTTATTGTCATATATGTTGGTTTTAAAGATGTTATTGCTGCCCATAAAAAAATCAGGGAATTTTAAGAGGTTGTTTTAACTTGACAAGGATAGGCCGTTTGGAAATATAATCATTTTTTTACAAATACTGTAAACATTTTTCTTTTTCTTTCGTCAAAGAAGATAAAAGCCACACAACAATCTTTAAGGGAGGATCAATTATGAGCAAACTAAAAACAGTATGGCTGATCATGTTCGTTGTTTCATTATGGGTTTATCCAAAGGTATCCATTGCGCAGGATGCCCAGCAGGGCGGGGAAGAGACTATGCACAAGGAGATCCCTCAACAGCACATAGAAGACATTCAAGGGAAAAATGCCATGGCCGATGAACTGCAAAAGCTTTCCCATGAGCGTGATGCTCTGATCAAGTCCGGAGCGAGCAGGGAAGAGGTCAATGCGGTTGATGAGAAGATCAAGGCCATGAAGCAGGAGATCCATCAGAACAAGGTTCAGGAACTTCACGACAAAAGAGAAAATAACGGTGGCAAGAAAGGGGATGTCCTGGACAAGAAAGAGGATATCCGGGACAGAAAAGAAGATGTCCTGGACAGAAAAGAGGATGTCCGGGACAGGAAAGAGGATGTCCGGGACAAAAAAGAAGATGTCCTTGATCGCAAGGATGACAAGACCAAGGCCGTTGATCTGAAAAAACTTTCCCATGAGCGTGAGGCACTGATCAAGTCTGGTGCGAGCGATGAGGAGATCAGCGCAATCGATGAAAGGATCAATGCCTTAAAGGATCGTATTAGCCAGGACAAGAAAGAGGATGTCCGGGACAAGAAAGAGGATGTCCGTGACAGGAAAGAAGATGTGTTGGACAAGACAGAGGATGTCCGGGACAGGAAAGAGGATATCCGGGACCGCAGAGATCGGCCGGATCCCATGGAAACACGGATCGACCGAAAGCCACGGGTAGACCATCAAAGGCCCAGCAGGGATAGGGCCAGATAACGAGTTGAGTAGAGATAAAGCTTGCCTGTATTTTGGATGAGCGGAATGCACAGGTTCCGCTTCATCCCCGGATATGCTTCAGTCAGGTAAATGATTCATTGATGAAGGAGCATGGAATGCCAGATCCCAAAAAGCTTCGTTTGACGCAGCTCTCCCACGGAGCGGGTTGAGCCTGCAAACTCAGTCCGTCGGACCTGGCCCAGGTTCTGGGTCAGCTGCCTAAGATCCACGATCCCAATCTGATCATCGGGACAGATACGGCCGACGACTGCTCGGTCTACAGGATCAATGAACGCCAGGCTCTGGTGCAGACCGTGGACTATTTCACCCCGGTTGTGGATGATCCCTTCCGGTTTGGTGAGATTGCTGCGGCCAATGCCCTCTCCGACATTTATGCCATGGGGTGCGAGCCCATGATCGCCCTCAACATCATCGGATTCCCCATTGGCCGCCGTTTAAATGAACTCCCCATGGATATTCTTGCAAAGATCCTTCAGGGCGGGGCCTCCAAGGCCGCCGAGGCGGGAATCCCGATTGTGGGGGGACACACCATACAGGACAATGAGCCGAAATACGGCCTGGTGGTCACCGCCATTGCCGATATCGATTCGGTCGTGGCCAATGCCGGATCCCGAGTGGGAGATGACCTGATCCTTACCAAACCCCTGGGGAGCGGGATCGTAACCACGGCCATCAAGAACGATGCCGCAAGCCAGGAACTGATCGAAAAGATCACCACACTGATGGCCACGCTCAACCGTGATGCGGCCCATGCCATGAAAACCGTCTCACCCCATGCCTGCACCGACATCACGGGTTTCGGCCTTCTCGGACACATCCACGAAATGACCCTCTCCACCGGCGTCGGCGCCGAGATCTACCTGAATCAGGTCCCCGTGCTCGATGAGGTTTGGGACTTGGCGCGTCAGGGATATATCCCGGGAGGGACCAGGGCCAACCTCAAATTTTTAAGCGATGCCGTGGTGTGGGATCCTTCTATTTCAGAAGTTGAGCAGCTGGTGCTCTGTGATGCCCAGACCTCGGGCGGGCTCCTGATTGCCGTGGCACCGGAGGAGTCGGACCGGCTGATTCAGGCGCTGAAAGAGAAGGGGACACTGGCGGCCCACCGGATCGGGAAGATCATTGACGACCCCTCCGCCAGGATCCGGGTCAGGAAAGTTCTTCCGTAAACGTTTTCATGTTCCACACAAATTTTCATCACCATCGTGTCTCCCTGACTTGCAATATCCAGATCTGGACAGAGGGATACATATCCAGAGCCTTCATGTTTGTCTTTGGCTTTTGTCCCGGCGGTGATCAGGATATCATCTCTATGAAGGCCTTGACGAGTTCGGGGTCGAACTGTTTGCCCGCGTTTTCCCTGAGTTCTTCGATGGCTTCCTGCTTGGATCTGCGTTGGCGGTAGGGACGGTCGGAGCACATGGCCTGGTAGGCCTCTACGATGGAAAGCATCCTTGCCATGAGAGGGATCTTTTCCCCCTTCAGGCCGTCGGGATACCCTTTCCCGTCGTAGCGTTCGTGATGATACAGGATTACAGGGATGATGCTCTCCAGGTGGCTCGCCTTCTGCAGGATCATCTCAGCCAGATGCGGATGGCCCTGGATGATCTTTCTTTCCTCAGCGGTCAATGGCCCGGGTTTGTTCAGGATCTCCTCGGGGATGCTCACGGTTCCGATATCGTGAAGGATACTCGCCAGGTGCATGCTTTCAATATCGGCGTTAGAGAGTTTCAATGCCTTGGCCAGGGCCACGGCATAATGGGTCACTTCGTCGGTATGACCCCGGGTAAAGAGGTTCTTGGCGTCCACTGCCGCAGCCAGGTCCCGCATCACCTTGACCTTGGCGTCTTTTAAGATGTCCTCGATGTGCTCTTCTTTCTTTTCGATGAAGGCCTTCAGGGTTTCATCGTAACGCCGGACCCGGTTTCTCCCGTCGCGTTTTGCAAAATAAAGGGCCTGGTCGCATTTTGTGATCAACTCTTCACGGTCTTCAGCGTCTCCGGGGAAGGTGGAGATCCCTATACTGACCGTGATCAAGAACTCTTCGTTGGCCAGGGTTTTCCCGTAGGATTTTTCGAAAATCTTCCCCCGCATCCGTTCAGCGACGATTTGTGCGTGGTCGCAAGAGGTTTCAGGGAGGATCACGACAAACTCCTCGCCGCCATAACGGGCAGGGATATCTATGTCCCGGATCGACTCCCGGATCGTAGTGCTCACCTCCTGAAGGATCTTGTCTCCCACAGGATGCCCATACGTATCATTGAAGGTCTTGAAGTGGTCGATGTCGATCATGAGTAAGGAGAAGGGGTGCTTGTACCGGTCACACCGCCGTACTTCCGTTTCCATCCTGGACTGGAATTCACGGTGGTTGAAGAGTCCGGTCAGTCCGTCCGTGATGGCCAGCCTCTTGTTATATTCCTGGAGCCGGGCGTTCTCAATGGAGAGGGCGGCCTGGGATCCGTAGGTCATCAGGAGGTCCTCGTCCTCCTTGTCAAAGAAGGGGGCGTTGCTCTTGTTGACCAGGACGAGAATCCCGGTGGATGTCTGCTGGTGGATCACGGGAATGGCAAGAAGGCTATGGATATTCGGCAGAACAAAGGGGAGATCGGGATGGTGTGCCTCAAGGTCCTGGGATTGTAGGTTGAGTATCTTCTGTGTGGTTATCATATCAGAAAGGATGTCTGAGAGCTGTGGTTGGAACCGTGCGGATTCGTGGTCCAGGTTCCCGGAGATATAGGTCTGTTCTATTTTTTGTTTCGATCCCGGTGTCAGCAGGATCAGCAATGCTGTTTCCGAACGCAGCAGGAAGAGGGCATGATCGGCCAGTTTCTGGAACAGGGATTTCGTGTCGGACTCAGAGGAGAGCGAGACCGTTGCTTCGTTCAGGATATTCAGCTGGCGGATCTTCCGTTCTCTCTGTTCATAAAGAACCGCGTTTGCGACGGATGTGGCCGCATAGTTGGCGAAGATCTGCATGGCCTGCATCCGGTTCTCTGAGCATGGGCTCTCCTCGTGATCGAAAAAATAAAGGAGCCCGAGCATGATTCCATTGTGAACCAGTGAGAAACAGAATGCCGAGCCGAAGGCGTCTTCAATCCCAGCCGGGAGATGGTCTATACGGCAGAACCCATCTGCGGATGCCGTGTCCCTGAGAGGACCCATGGAAAGGGAGGCCATATGCCCGGCGAGCCCCTGGCTGATTCCGTGGGTATGGATCTCCGGGGCCTCCTGCTTTTCATCGAAAAGGGATAGGCACGTGCCTGGGGAACCGGAGATCTCAGCGCATCGGGACAGGATGATCCGGATCACCTGGGACTTGTGCAGCGTGGAGTTGAGCTCCTGTGCCAAACGGGTGAGTGCAGTGAATTGTTCCGGGGTGATGGAATCAACCTTGAACATGAGCCACCTCTAAATAAAAGGATTGCCGGGATCGGGCCAAGAAAATCAAACGTCTGGAACCGTTATTTATATTATAAAGTTGACTTCAAAGATCTGTCAATAAATATGCTTGATATAAACGTCTGATTCCGCAGTTTAGTGGCCCTATTCGTAAATACGGTGGCATTCGAGTGCCGTAGGGCGGTCTCCT
>CAKKPE010000046.1 GCA_919901565.1 bacterium | reverse complement strand
TGCAGGTCTCAGGGTTGGTTAATTTTGACGACACAAGATTTTCGACAAGCATTGGAAAGAGCGCGGGGACAGCGAATACGGGCAATTACAATTCCTTCTTCGGCTATCAGGCCGGTTTCTCCAACACCACTGGACAACTTAATACTGCCAACGGATATCAATCGCTTTATTCCAACATTGCTGGAAATTACAATACCGCCAGTGGATATGGTGCGCTTCGCTCCAGCACTGGAAACAACAATACCGCGACCGGGTCTGGTGCGCTTTACTCTAACACTACTGGATATAGCAATACCGCCAGCGGAGCTGATACGCTCAATTTCAATATTGATGGATTTGAGAATACCGCCACTGGATTTAATGCGCTTCGTTCCAATACCGCTGGAGGCCTGAACACCGCCAGCGGATACGCGGCGCTTTACCTCAACACCACTGGAAGCGGGAACACCGCCAGCGGAGCTAACGCGCTTTACTCTAACATCACTGGAAGTGGTAATACCGCTATTGGATGGGCTGCGCTCCTAAACACCACTGCAAATAACAATACCGCCAGCGGTGCTAGTGCGCTCCAATTCAACACCACTGGATTTAACAATACCGCCAACGGGTTTTATGCGCTTCGATCCAACACCACTGGAAATGACAATACCGCCAGCGGATATTTTGCACTTATGTCCAATACTGGAAGTAGAAATACCGCCAGCGGAGTTCAGGCACTTCTCTCAAACACCGGTGCAGGCGATAACACCGCCATCGGATATCGAGCGCTTTACTCCAATACCACTGGACTGCAGAACTCCGCCATCGGCTCTGAGGCGCTTTACTCCAACACTGCTGGAGATTTCAATACCGCCAGCGGACGTCAGGCGCTTCGCTCCAACAGCACTGGAAATGAAAATACAGCCAATGGATATCTGGCGCTTCGATCCAACACTACTGGAAAGCAAAATACCGCCAGCGGAGTTCAGGCACTTCTCTCAAACACCGCTGGAATCCAAAACTCCGCCATCGGCCATGAGGCGCTTTATTCCAATACCAGTGGTAGTTACAACTCAGCAATGGGGTTCTCTGCGGGCAGATATCAGGCTAATGGGATCACACCTCTAACAACAGCTAGTTATTCTGTTTATATCGGCCATCGTGCCAGAGGACTTGATGATTTTGACAACAATAGCATTGTGATAGGGGCATCAGCTATTGGACTTGGAGCAAACAGCGTTGTTTTGGGAAATGACAGCATCGTAACAACGGCATTAAAGGGCAACGTCGGCATCGGGACGACAAGCCCGCAGCAACGGCTTGAGGTTACAAGTG
>CAKKPE010000045.1 GCA_919901565.1 bacterium | reverse complement strand
CGTGTCTCCCTCTTCACCTGACTGCAGGTGCACCAGTTGGTCTATGGCCTGGATCGTCTGTTGACTGAGAACAATCCCGAGGTTGTAAAGATTTCCCTGTGCATCCACAGAAACCCCGGAGATGGTCTTGTCCATGGATTTTCGTCCGCCCAGTGTACCGAGAAAACTATCTTTCTCTTCCTTGCTCGAAAGGCTTTTCCCCAGGGATTCAACCAGGTCGTCAAACTCTTTTTTCTGCTTTTGTAAAAGGCCGATATCCCCTGCCGAAGAAAGACGGCCAGCTATGTTGACATTGCGCCCGATGACGGTGTTGTCCACGCGGTCTTCGCCGGCGATGAAGTTGGCCACAAAGGCCACCCCGGTATGAATGGAGATCCCCATCTGGAACTGCGTCTTGCCGCTCTTTCGCAAGGAACGAAGGGTCTCCTGTATCCTGACCGCCATGCGAAGCGCATTTAACGGGTCTTCCTTGCTCCGGGTCTCCACGCCGAAGGTGACCATCATACCGTCCCCGGTAAACTTATCGATCTTGCCATGGAGTTCATTGACGATCAAGGTGAGAGGGTCGAAGATGGCATAAAGTTCATCGGTCAGCTCACCGGCTGATATCGCCTCTTCGGATTTCTTTGTGAAACCCCTGAGGTCCATGAAAACGGTCGTGACGCTTCTTGACTCATTGACGATCCTTCCATCCTCATGATAGCGGTAAAGACTCCCTACATTGTAAAGATCTTCGGCCCGCGCAGCCTGGCGTTCGGACAGGATCTCCACATTTCTTTTTAATAACTGGATCATTTCATTCCGCTTCAAGGCCTGCATGAAATCCAGATAGGCATTGTTGAGTTCAGCATAGGGGAGATCTTCTTTCTTGATGTTTTTGGAAGAAAGGATCTTTCGCCCCACTTCGTCATAGTCCATCAACAGGTACCGGACCAGATCCGTACTTTTTAACAAATTGGATATAGACCGTTGATTGACAGGCTCCGGATAGCCGGAAATATTCTGAATTTTCTTCAGCCAGGGCATGTCATGATGTTCAATCCCGTCCCGGATACGGGAGAAAAGAATACCATAGATCTCCTTGAAACTGGTTGACGTGATCGAGAACCTGACTTTGGATGCCCCCAAAATATCCTGTATGCTGATCTCCTCCAGTTCTGTTGTGACGAGAGGGAGCTGATCCTCAAGAATGGACCGGATCAGCGAGGCATTGAACGACGGCCCGAGCCGGAAGGCGACGCTTCCATGCGACAGTTCTTCAACCCTCTTCAGCGCCTCCTTATGGACACCGGACAGCAAGGCGGAAACCTTAAAATGCAGAAGGTATTTATGATGGGGTTTTCTCCCGCCGGTGGAGATAAAATCATGGACGATCCCGGAGAACAATTTTGAAATGGAGAGATAAAAAAGATTGTAAAGGCCGTTTCTGCGCTCCTGAATAACCGCCTGCATCTGTGTCTTGACCAGAATTTCCTTGAGCCGGTCCATGCTCTCATCGGTCTTTGACCCTTCTTCCTGTTCCCCGATGGCAACGGGATAGACCGCCTGAAGGAAGTCACGAAAAAGGGAACCCAGCATTGGTGAAAAGTCGACAAATATCTTCTTCTGCCCTCCTTCGATCTCGTCCCCCTGTGGCAGATTGGGCAGGGGATATCCGAACAGTTCCCCTGTTTCCCGCTCCAGGTCCACGAGATACTTGAGCGAACCGGACTCTCCCGGCTTCATGTGAAGCAGATTTTTCATATTCGGTTCTCTTCCCTGCTCTCCTATGGCTCCCTGTACAACTGCCTGATCTTCTTCATGTCTTCCCAGACCAGCCGTTTATCAGACGGGTTACGCAGCAGGTAGGCCGGATGGTACGTGGGCATAACCCTGATGCCGTTCATGTCATGGAATCTTCCACGCAACCTGGAAATGGGGTCCCTGGACTTCAATAGTGTTTTTGAGGCCGGGGCGCCGAGCGCACAGATGATGGCTGGACGGATGGATCGGATCTGCTGCTCAAGAAACGGCAAACAGGCCGAGATCTCATTCTCTTCAGGGTCCCTGTTTCTCGGCGGCCTGCATTTGACGATGTTCGTGATATAGACATCGTCCCGGGTCAGGTCTATGGCCGTAATGATCTTGGTCAGAAGCTGCCCGGCCTTCCCCACAAATGCCAGTCCCTGCTTGTCTTCATCTTCGCCGGGCCCTTCCCCGACAAACATCAGGCGGGCGTGCGGGTTCCCCTGGCCGAATACGATCTTCTTTCTCCCCTGATGGAGGGGGCACCGTGTACATTCACCGAGGACCTCCCTGATATGCGCCAATGAAACAGCTTCTTCAGAACCGGGGCCCGGCCGGGGCGGCCCGGATGCTGAGACCCATGAAGGTATCTCGGGCATTTGCCTGATCAGCTGTTGTTTCACATCTGAAATAAGATGGAGAATTCTATTCTGATCCATAACACCTCTTCTTCCAACCATCCAAATGCACATCCCCCGATTTCCAATAACCAGCCGGAGGACGTTCAAACATCCCTTCTCCCCATGGGGGAGAAGGTCAGGATGAGGGGGGAGTTGATCCTTTAATTATTATACGCACTGCGGCTCTATTACAAAAGGTTTTTTTTATTCCTCAATAAAGCCAGAAATTCCTTGTTCCCCTTAGGACCCAGGATAGGGGATTCGATGGCCCCTACCGGCGTGAGCCCGATCTCTCTTGAAAAATCCAGGATATGCTCCACGACTTCCCCATGTTTTATAGGGTTCCTGACCACACCCCCCTTCTCGACCTCACCCTTCTTCACCTCAAACTGGGGTTTGATCAGGGCCACGATCTCGCCGGCGGATTTCAGCAGATTCATGGCCACAGGAAGGACCTGAGTCAGGGAAATGAACGAAACATCAATGGTAATGAGATCGAAAGGTCCCGGAAAATCCAGAGGCGTGATATAACGGATATTGGTTTTTTCTATACACACGACCCGAGGGTCCTGCCGCAGGGACCAGTCGAGTTGGCCGTAACCCACATCGAGTGCAAAAACCTTCCGCCCCCCCCGCTTGAGCAGACAATCGGTGAAGCCGCCTGTGGAGGCGCCGATATCCAGTGCAACCTTGTCTGCTGCAGCAATTCCGAAATGGTCCAGGGCCTTTTCCAATTTCAGCCCGCCGCGGCTTACATAGGGCTGATCCTCACCCCGGATCCTGATCGTATCTTCAGCCCCGACTTCGACACCGGGCTTGTCTACCCTCTGATCATTGACAATCACAGTACCGGCAAGGATCATGGCCCTGGCTTTTTCCATACTGGGCGCAAAACCCCTGGCCATAAGGAGCCTATCGATTCGTTTCTTCTCCATGTACCGGTCTTGCAGGAATGATCAATGTTTTGGGATGGAGGAGATATTCCACTTTCCGGGCAATACCCTCAGGGTCCAGACCGTATTTTCTCCGGAGAAGATCCTGCGGTCCCTGTTCTATAAAATGGTCAGGAAGACCGATGCGAAGGACGTTCACATCATAGATCTTTTCCTGCTCCAGGGCCTCCAGCACGGCACTCCCGAAACCGCCCATGAGCACATTCTCCTCCACGGTGACAAGATGATTTGTCTCGGACAGGACCTCGCGGATCATGCGCAGGTCCAGCGGTTTCACAAACCGAGCATTCACGACCGTAGCGTTTATTCCTTTTTTCTTCAAGAGCCGCGCAGCCTGAAGGGATGGATAGACCATATGTCCCATGGCCAGGATGGCCACATCCTCACCCAGGGTCAGGCGTTCGGCCTCTCCGATGGTCAGCAGATGGGGATAAGGTTCAAGCTCCACCCCGGTCCCCGCCCCTCTCGGGTATCGTATAGCCGCCGGATGGTTGCAATCCAGGGCGGTCTTGAGCATGTTCTGTAGTTCATTCTCATCCTTTGGAGACATCAGGATGATATTGGGTATATGCCGCAGATAGGAAAGATCAAAATTCCCATGATGGGTCGGGCCGTCATCCCCGACAAGGCCGCCGCGGTCCATGGCAAGGACCACCGGAAGGTCCGGCAGGCAGACATCATGGAGGATCTGGTCATAGGCCCGCTGCATAAAAGTAGAATAGATCGCCGCCACAGGCTTGAATCCCTCAGCGGCCAGTCCGGCGGAGAAGGTAATCCCGTGCTGTTCGGCGATCCCCACATCAAAGAATCGGCCCGGGAACTTCCTGGCGAAATGGTGAAGCCCTGTACCTTCGGGCATGGCAGCGGAAACGGCCACAATGCTTTCATCCTCAAATGCAAGCCTGGTCAGAAGCTTCCCGAAAACCTCGGTATAGGTCGGAACACCCTTGCCGTTGCCCAGGATCTTCCCGGTCTTTCTTTCAAAGGGGCCGACCCCATGGAATACCGATGGATTCTTCTCGGCGGGTTCGTAGCCTTTGCCTTTCTGGGTGGCCACGTGCACCAGCACGGGCCTTTTGAGCTTTTTCACATTCTCGAAGGTCTGGATCAACCGGTCAAAGCGGTGCCCCTTGATGGGCCCCACGTACTCGAACCCCAGTTCCTCGAAGACCATGCCGGGTACGATCAAGCCCTTGAGCGAATCCTCCAGCCGTTTGGCCGCCTTGAGCATCGACCCCCCGATCCCAGGAATATTCTTCAGGACGTTCTCTACGATCTTCTGAATGGAAACGTAAAAATCCCCGGTCATGTGCCGGGAAAGATAAGATGAAAGTGCGCCGACATTGGGGGATATGGACATCTCATTGTCATTCAGCACGATGATCAGGTCTTTTTCCGAGGCGCCGCCCTGGTTGAGCCCCTCAAAGGCCAGTCCTGCGGTCATGGAGCCGTCTCCAATCACGGCGATGACCTTGTGGTCCTCACCGCGGAGGTCCCTTGCCTCCACCATCCCGAGCGCTGCGGAGATGGAGGTGCTGCTGTGCCCGACGGTAAAGACATCATAACGGCTCTCTTCTCTTCTTGGAAAACCGCTGATCCCGCCGTACTGGCGGAGACTTCGAAAGGCCTTGCGCCTCCCGGTCAGGAGTTTGTGCGCATAGGCCTGGTGTCCCACATCCCAGACAATGCGGTCTTTGGGCGCATCGAAGACATAATGCAGAGCGATCGTCAGTTCGACCACACCGAGACTCGAGGAGAGATGTCCGCCGTTGGAAGAGACCGTGCCGATGATCGCGTCCCGGATCTCCTCGGCAAGGAGCGGGAGTTCGTCCACCCTCAACTTCTTCAGATCAGCGGGGCTGTCGATATTGTTCAGATATTTGTACATCTCAGTCTATCCTTTCCACCATATAACGTGCAATCTCCCGAAGAGGATCCGCACGGTGATCAAACCGGCTTAAAGAATCCAGAGCCGATTCCATGAGTTCCCTGGCCCTGCCTTGGGATTCCCTGATCCCGTAAACTGCCGGATAGGTCTTTTTCCCTTTTTTCAGATCGCTTCCAACCGGCTTCCCCAGTTTTTTTTCATCCCCCAGAAGATCGAGAAGATCATCCGTAATCTGGAACGCAAGGCCTATCTTTTTACCATACTCCGTGAGGTCCTGCATCCGGAGTTCATCGGCATCCCCAGCAATCGCCCCCACCCTGACGGCTGTGCAGATCAAAGCCCCGGTCTTGTGGGTATGGATATATTCCAATATGGGGAGTTCCATGGACTCTTTTCCTTCGGAAAGGATATCCACGGCCTGCCCGCCGACCATGCCCATGCTTCCGGCCGCCGCTGCGATCTCCCTGACCATTTGCAGCCGTTTCCCCTCTTTGATCGGGGATACAGTGCCCGAGATCACATCGAAGGCATGGGTGAGCAGCGCGTCTCCGGCCAGGATAGCCATGGCTTCTCCGAACACCTTGTGATTGGTGGCCACGCCGCGGCGCATATCGTCGTTGTCCATGGCCGGAAGGTCGTCGTGTATCAATGAATAGGTATGAATCATCTCCATGGCACAGGCCGCAGGAAGCGCGTGTTCCAGAACGCCTCCAACCGCTTCACAGCCGGCGAGGGTCAATATCGGCCTTAACCGCTTCCCTCCGGCAAACAGACTGTAACGCATGGCCGCGTGAAGCCTTTCCGGATAGTCCTGCTCACGCGGGAGAAACCGGTCCAGGGCATGATCAATGAGTTCCCGTTTCTCCCTGAGGTATGATTTTAAATCCATATCTGCTTTACACGCTGTGGAATTCTCAACAGTCAATTTCATTCCCAAGTTGTTCTCAGTATTGAAGAGGCATAGGGTTCAAGGGTTCAAGGGTTCAAGGGTTCAAGGGTTCAAGGGTTCAAGGGTTC
>CAKKPE010000044.1 GCA_919901565.1 bacterium | reverse complement strand
AGAATAGGACATTTCTACTTTGGCCAAATAGGACATTATCATTTTGGGATTACATAGAAAACGAAAACCATTCCCCTTGATTTCAATGAAACCCTTGTTTTATAGTATAATAAGTATTTTTGGTCTTGTTTTTAATAGTCTCGAAATTGTAACGACATGATCTCTATAAATTCCTCCTCACCTCCCTTTGCCCCTTCGACTGCGCTCAGGGCAGGCGCCGGAAATTTCCCCCTCTTTGGAAAAGAGGGGCGAGGGGAGATTTTACAATCAATGTCAATTCTATTACGAGAACCTTAATAATTTGCTGGAATCCTATGACAGATTATGACGTCATCATTATCGGTGCAGGCGCGGCGGGCCTCATGTGCGCCGTGGAGGCGGGAAAACGGGGGCGAAAGGTCCTGTGCCTGGACCATGCAGACAGGGCCGCGAAGAAAATCCTCATTTCCGGCGGCGGGCATTGCAATTTTACCAACCTGGAGATCTCTGCGGAGCACTATCTGTCCGGCAACGAACATTTCTGCAAATCCGCCCTGGCCCGGTATACCCAGCACGACTTCAAGGCACTGGTCCAAAGACACGGCATCCCCTGCCATGAAAAGAAATCCGGGCAGCTCTTCTGCAATAAATCGGCAAGGGAAATAGTGAAGATGCTATTGAAAGAATGCAAAGATGCCGGCGTCACCATCCGATTGGGATGCCGCATTCGAAGGATCAAAAAAGACCGCTTCTTTCAGGTCCAATCCAGCCTCGGAGACTTCGAGTGCGAATCCCTGGTCGTGGCCACCGGAGGGTTATCCTATCCCGGACTGGGTGCGTCCGGCCTTGGGCATAGGATCGCCCGGCAGTTCGGGTTGAAGGTTGCAGAGACAAGGCCCGGCCTGGTGCCGCTGATATTCAGCCGTGAGGATGCGGACCGCTTCAAAGGGCTCGCAGGCCTGTCCATGGATGTGATGGTGGCCTGCAATAAAAGGGAAATCAGGGAGAGCCTCCTTTTCACCCATGAAGGGTTGAGCGGTCCGGCCATCCTGCAAATATCCTCCTGCTGGAAACCGGGCGATACCCTAACCATTGACCTCTTTCCGGACCTTGATCTCTACGAACATCTCAGAGGGGAGAAGGCCCTCAGGCCCAGGGCCGCTGTCAAAACCGTGCTCTCTGAACATCTCCCTGCCCGATTTGCCCTGCGGATCTGTGAGCTTTGGATCGAGAACCGGTCCATGAATCAGATCCCGGACAAGGAACTGAAGCATCTGTCCAATATCCTGCACCGGTGGGAGGTCAAACCCAAAGGCACAAAGGGGTATGAAACCGCGGAGGTCACCGTGGGCGGGGTCGACACACATGAGCTCTCCTCCAGGACCATGGAGTCCAAAAAGGTCAAAGGACTCTATTTTATAGGAGAGGTGGCCGATGTCACAGGTGATCTCGGCGGCTACAATCTGCAGTGGGCCTGGTCTTCAGGCTACTGTGCAGGCCAATTCGTTTAACCCTTGATTTCAAATCAGCCCTTATTATAGTATCCCGGGAGTTACGGTTTCTCTCTCGAATCTTTCAATGGGTGTCTGAATGGGCATGGCTTCGGTCATTCTTAAATCCGGGCGTGAAAAAGCCCTGCACCGCCGCCATCCATGGATCTTCTCCGGCGCCATTGCATCGGTTCAAGGAACGCCGGCGCCCGGTGAGACCGTGGAGATCCTGGCGCAGGACCGCAGACGTCTCGCCCGAGGCGCCTATTCTCCGCATTCCCAGATCACGGTCCGCGTCTGGACATTCAACCCGGATGAAGAGATATCGCCTGCTTTTTTCCGCGGCAGGCTGGAGCGGGCCATAGCGTCCCGCCGTGACCTGACAGAATCCAAAGACCTGACCGCGGTCCGGCTGGTCCATTCGGAATCCGACGGCCTTCCCGGGCTGATCGTGGACCGCTACGGCGGCTTCCTGGTCTGCCAGTTCATGACCGCCGGGTCCGAGTACTGGAAGCAGGAGATCGTTGCCCGGATCAAAGATCTGGTCCCCTGCGCAGGCATCTACGAGCGCTCGGATCTTGACGTGCGGGAGAAAGAAGGGCTCCAGCCATGCACGGGGATCCTCGCAGGGGATGCGCCGCCCGATCTGGTCGAGATCCGGGAGGGAGAGTGCCGCTTCCTGGTGGATATCCTGCACGGCCACAAAACAGGCTTCTACCTTGACCAGCGGGACAACCGCGCCCTGGCAGCCGGCTATGCCCGAGGGAGTGAGGTCCTGAACGGCTTCGCATATACCGGAGGTTTCGGGGTCTTTGCACTCAAGGGGGGCGCGGCCCGGGTGACCCATGTCGAGTCCTCATCCGATGCACTGGCACTGGCCGCGAAAAACGTCGAACTGAATAATCTGAATGCCGATCAGGTCGAGAGCGTGGCCGGAGACGTGTTCCAGGTCCTGCGGCAGTACCGCGATTCACGCCGTGAGTTTGATCTGATCATCCTGGACCCGCCGAAGTTCGCCGAGTCCATGAGTCAGATCGAGCGCGCAGGCCGGGGATACAAAGACATCAACCTGCTGGCATTCAAACTCCTGAGACCCGGCGGCGTGCTCTTCACCTTCTCCTGCTCAGGGCTCCTGGCGCCGGATCTGTTTCAGAAGATCGTGGCCGGAGCGGCATTGGACGCAGGACGCGATGTGCAGATTATCCAAAGGCTCTCCCAGGCTCCCGACCACCCCACGCTGCTCAGTTTTCCGGAAGGAAGCTACCTCAAGGGCCTGGTCTGCAGGGTGTTATAACATGCGGCACGATTTACGCTTGCTGTCTTCATTCCCAAAACTCTACCGAATCAACAAAAAAATTCAATAGCCGCACATGCGAGTCACACGCCCATTTACTGCTGTTTCCCAGTGGGGCAGATACGCATTCATCAGACTCTTGAATAGTTTTCCGTGGTTAGGTACTCGGAGATGAAGAAGTTCGTGGACGACAACAACCTCTTGGAAAGCTTTATTTTCCTTCAATAGATCCGTGCTAAAACAGATCCGGCCGCCCGTCGAGCAGGAAGCCCACTTTTTTGTCATACGCTGGATTTGAACACGATTCGGATGCACACCGATTCGAGTTGCCCACTTCCCCACATTCTCTTTCAAAGCCGTAGCCTTGTTGAAACTCGTGTTTCTGTCCATCTTCATTTCCTCGGAAGCTTGAGGATTCGGTCAACCAAATCCACCATCCGCTCCTTACCGACCGCCGAGAGGAGAATCTTATAAAGTTCTGCCTTCAGACGACGCCGGTCTGCGGCATTATATGCATGGTATGAAAACCGTTTCAAAGCATCGTCGATCAGAGGAGCCGTTTTCTCGGGTTGCTTTGCACCCACCTGTTTTAATATCCACAAAATCGTGAAGGTGTTCATGTCAAGACCGCTCTTCTCAGACTCCCTTCGCGATTGCAAATATTCGTTCAGCAACGATTCAAGCTGCCTGAGAGCGGCCTGGGTTTCGATCTGTCGGTCGTCGTAGGCTTCCAGAATGGCCTCGGCTCGCTCCCCGATCGGAACTAAAAAGGGTTGCTCCTCCCCTTGGTCGATAACCGTCTGGATCAAGCCTTTTCCGAGGTTTATGATCTTGGAGGAGGTGGACGATTTCGAGCTTTTCAAGACATCCAGTGTTTTTTCATCGATCTTCACCAGCGGCATCGTGTTTGTAAGCCCATAGGCCGTCACGCTCTCACGAACCAGCGACTCCGTCTTTTTTGCAATATCCGCACAAGGGACAATATGTTTGCCGAAGGCATTTCGAACAATCTGGTGGAGAATCGAGAGATTTCGGTAGTTGTCCAGATAGTCGCGGAGAAAAACATCCGGCGAAATGATCTCATAAAGCACTTCGAGTTCCTTGAAGAATTTGAAGAAGGCTTCCCGTTTATCCTTATCGTCAAAAACGTCAATGGCTCGCTCGACGGCTTTGTCGTCAATAGATCCTTGGCAAAGTTTGAGATAGGCAGACGCTTGTTCGGTCATAAGGGTCTTGAAGCGTTCCTTGAGAACATCGATGTTCTGAATCACACTTGCGACAACATCAGAATCGAAAGCCAGCGCCTTCTCAAGTTTCTCGAAGATCCCAACAAAGTCAACGACAAAGCCCGCCGGCTTCCTGATGCCCCCTTCCTCTTCATAGGGGCGGTTGACCCGGGCAATAGCTTGAAGGAGTGTGTGGTCCCGCATCGGCTTGTCCAGATACATGCAGTAAAGAATGGGGGCGTCAAAGCCGGTCAAGAGTTTTTCGGTAACAATCAGAATTTTAGGAAGCTTGTCTTTCTTGCGAAACGCTTGGCGAACCGACTTTTCCTTGTCTCCACTAAGATGGTATTGGGCAAGCAGTTCGGGATCATTGTGAACCGATGTATAGACAACGGTCGAATATTCCGGGGGCAGGTATTGGTCCAGGGTTTTTTTATAGAGAGCACATGCCTCCCGATCTACACCGACGAGAAACGCCTTGTAGCCCATCGGCTCGACATTCTCTTTAAAATGATCGGCAACAAATCGGGCTACCTTCTCCACGCGGTCCGTGGCCTTCAAAAAAGCCTTCAAGTGAAGAGCGCGGTCGAGGATCTTGTTCAGTTCCTCAATGTCGCTGATCCCTTCGGTCTCGACCAGATCAAAGAACTCTTTTTCGAGTTGCTCGCGCGGCACCCGGATGTCATTTGGCGCCAGTGTGTAATTCAGAACGAGCGTCGTGCCGTCGTCAATCGACTCTCTGATCGAATACTTGTCAAGATAGCCTTGCGGATCATCCTTGCCGAAGACTTTGAAGGTTCCCTTGCCGTAGACAATTTTGTCAATGGGCGTTCCGGTAAAGCCGATCATCGTGGCATTTGGAAGAGCGGCCACAAGGTAGTTCCCCAGATCACCGCTCGTGGTTCGATGGGCCTCATCCACTAAAATAAATACATTACGACGCGTACAGAGATCGGCATCGGCTTTGTCGAACTTGTGGATCATCGAGACGATCAAACCGCGGTAGTCGGACCGTAAAATCTCTCGAAGATGCTGTTTGCTGCGGGCCAGTTCAGCCCTCCCTTCTCCAAGCACGCTCGTGATCCAGCCCGAAAGCTGTCCTTCCAACTCGTTTCGATCCACAAGCATGATCACGGTGGGTTTCTCAAAAGCAGGGTGTTCAAGGATCTGCTCGGCCGCTTTGATCATCGTAAAAGTCTTTCCGGAGCCCTGGGTATGCCAGATCAGACCGGTTCTTTTTTCCGGATCGAGGCTTCGCTCAACCACCTTCTCCACCGCGCGGGTTTGGTGCTGCCGAAGGACGATTTTCCGGAGTTCGTCATCCTTTTTGAAAAAGACGATCCATTCGCCGATCAGTTTCAAGAAACGCTCACGAGCGAAGAATCGTTTGACCTTCTTTTCGAAGTTGCCTTTTTCCTCATCCTTCCAGTTGAAGAAATCTTTTCGGTCGAAGTTCCAGGTGACGCCGTAGTAAAAATCGATCAGATGGGTCACGTCAAAGATCTGCGGCGCAGTCAGCATCTCGGGCGTCTCTCGGTGATAGCGGCGGATCTGAGTGAGCCCTTGCTCAATGCCGTCCGCTCTTTTAGCGCTTTTGGTCTCGACGATCGCGACGGGAATTCCGTTGATCAGGAAGATCACATCCGGCCGATTGGTCTTTTTGTCCCACTGGTGAAGTCCATTTGTATATTGCCACTCGTCGGTGACATGGAAGGCGTTGTTCGCAGGATGCTCGAAGTCGATCACCGTCACG
This sequence comes from bacterium, assembly GCA_919901565.1. Lineage (GTDB taxonomy): Bacteria > CG2-30-53-67 > CG2-30-53-67 > CG2-30-53-67 > CG2-30-53-67 > CG2-30-53-67. Next base: position 38,001 of record CAKKPE010000044.1, on the reverse strand, counting down.
TTTCGCTGGCGCTTCTCACCTTCAATAAAAATCGACCGCTCCCCGCGAAGCCAAGCCAGAACTTCTGCATTGCCCTCAATGTTGTTTCTAACATTCTCAATCTTAGCGATTACCTGATCCACGTTGTCGACCGTGACCACACCAGGATTGAGAGAAATCAGTTTTTCTTGTAACAACGGATAGAGCAGCGTCCCGCTCTCACCCCGCCGAAGCGTCAGCGCCTGCTCCGGCGACAAATAAGTCCACCCGATCTCCACGGCATAGCCGATCAGAGGGTCTTGGACAGTAGGCCTTTCGTTGCCGAGGTTAGGCATCGTTCTCCTTCATTTTGCTCTGGAATTGCATGGAAGGAAGCATAATACAGCAAACCCATAAAGCAATAAAACGCTTACAAAACATATAGTTGTAAATCGCAATTGCTTCTTCATTGCTTCTTGGTATCTTTATTAGAAGCAATTCCAGAAGAAGTTGGCCCAGAGTACCAACGGCCTCCCCGTGTCGCACCGACACTGTGAATCTGTCCATCAGATCTCAATTCCCGAAGCAGGACTTGTACCTGTTGCCGGGACAAAGCGGGCAAAACTTGCATGAGTTCCCGAAGCGGACTTCCCATTGTTTTGTTCTCTTCGATATGTTTAAGCAAAAGCGTCTTATTCGTTTCGCGGTCAAGGCCGCGTTTTCGGGTATAAGTACCTTTCTTGCCCATGAACTGGTAGAAACGTCTTGAGAGAAGATAACGGGTTCCTTTTCCATGTCCAATGATCTCGATAACGCCTTGGTCCTTTAAACCAGGCAGCCGTTCCTTCAAATCCAAAGGAATCTTTTGCTCTCTGTGAATCATATCTAAAGCAAGAAGATCTTCAAGTGTGAATGTAGCTAAAGTTTCTTTTCCGATCTTCTCAAGGAATCGCAGGAAAACGGGGTCTTGAACATCTCCCTTGAGCGTGAGGAAAACTTCGTAATCATCCGTCTGCGAGAAGTCCGGACGTGGTTTGCTCTCTCTGATGCATTGCCTGAACATCCGGTCTGCTCCTTGACCTGCACGTTCGACCAATCCGCATCTGGCAAATGCCTCCGCGATGCGGCGATTCCGGGGAACTTGCTTTATCAGGATGTTCTCTGCATTCACGCCCGGAGGAAAGCCGCCCGGGCTGATGACCTCCAGTTTTCGTGGAAACTGACGGACAAAAACGGAACCGGCCAGGCGATAATCACGGTGACTGACCGCATTCAGAATGGCTTCACGAACCACCAGTTCGTTAAAAGTAGGAATATCCCAAACAAAGAGCCCATCCTGAAAATGTTGGATATCATTACGAAGGTTAATCGTGTTCCACAAGTCCTCATCAAAGAGAAAGAAGCCTTGACGATACTCTTTGCGTTGCTGAGAAGGGATCGAGGCTTCGCTGGACCGGTACTCGAAAATCACCTCGGCCTGGGCCAAGTGTTTGCCGAGCGCCTGCCGGGTGCCCAAAAGGATAAGTGCTGCATAGGTCACGCGACCGTCCACAACCAGCTCTGCATCCGCCAAAAGCCGTTCATCGGTAACTTTATCGATGGCTTCATTCCCGGATTTTCGTTGCCACATCGCGCGAAAACGCTGAATTGCGGTGGGGTCCAGGTCAGAAAGGGCTGCGTGAGAACAAATCTCAGCGGAGAAATCGGGCCCGGCTTCATCGAAGATTCGTTTTAGCCTATCCGGAGTCATGGGCACGAGACCTTCGCCGGCCCGCATCCAATACGATCCTCTGTATTGAATTGGCATACCGATGGGACGGGAAGGAACGTGGAAAACAAGAACACGACCATTCGGGTGTTCGATCTCATCAATCTCAAAACGCAGATGCAACCGTTCAGTCAAACCGGCCTTGGTACGTTCCAGACTTTCGAATGCACGACAGTCGACCACTCGCCGCGGTCGTTTATTCGTTACACCGAGGATTAATTTCCCGCCACCTTCATTTGCAATCGCCGCACAGTACTTTACCAATTCCTCAAAGTCAAAGCGGTTCTTCGCCTCCTTGAATTCAAGGTGCTCATCCTCCTTGCCTTCCATCCATTCGCGGAGTTTGTTTAAGATGGCAGTCATAGATTAGATGATCTCCACAGCATAGGCGATCAGCGGGCATTGCGTGGACAGGTGTTCATTGCCAAAATTACCCGGCATTTATGTCGTGCTCGCTTTCGCTTTTCTGTTACGCCATGCCTCGTTTAAAATATTCTGTCGCCACTTATAGATGAACGCTGGAATGGGTGGCGTTTGGATTACGGCGCAGTTGTATTCCGCGGCAGTTGCATGAGCCTCATCACGGCAATCACCCGCTTGCGTGAGGAAATATCCACATTGATCGAGAATTTTTTCAGAGGCGTTTGCTAAAGAATTGAAACGAAGAGCAGTTGATGCAAGGTCACCCGTTGCCCAAAAAGCCATGCTTATAACTGCAATTTTCGCTGCAGCGTCCAAGTTGGATTGAGAGAGTTCAGTTTTGAGAACGAAGATAAGGCCGGTGAAAACCAGGAGGACACCCACGATCGAGATTACCCCAAATACATAGACGCTGGTCCGTGCGAGTCCGCTAGTAAAGAATGCGGACTCTGCCACGATCTCCAATAGGCGCTTAGGTCCTACCGGTAACTTTGATTCATAGTAAGGTCCAACGTATGCAGGCTCATCAGTCTCTATTACCCCGATCTTCTCCTTCAATTTGGCAAGCTGGAGTTCGGATGGAGACTTACCCAAACCGTCGTTCAGCATGGCAAGCCTACGAATCTGCTCTCCCAATGAGAAGTGACGCCCCGTGAGCGCACGAGAAAAGAAAAGTAGGATTTGTATGATAAAAGCAATGACTCCAATCGTTTTCACACCCCAACCGGCAGAGTAAAAGACGCTCAAGGCAGCCAGAAGATATAATAAAAGGCTAAAACCCAGGCTCCAGTGCCAGAAGCGCTTGCTCCTTCCATATTCAGTTCTCATGGCATCGATCAAGTTCATGTCCTTTTCCTACGACGACAGGAAGGCGTCGCCAAAGACTTTAGCCCAGGCCTGAATGGCACCTCCTTCGTTCCCTTGTCTCTCAAGGTCCCAAGCAGATCTTGCATTTGAGACAGCCATGGACAGTAGGATGCGGTTCAAAGAATTTAATTGCCCAGGTTCGGCGTGGGGAGCGTTCGAAATCCAGGCAATCTGATTGCCCTGCTGGACAGCCCTATCCAAGGCCCAAAACCCTAATGCGACTCCGAAAGAGATGGATCGGATGTTCTCTCCAATTTTATTTTTTTCGAGGAAAACCCTGGCTACAGCCAGTTCGATATAGTACGAATTTAATGTCCCTCCTAAGCTTTTAGCGTTCCAGTATTTGATGAGCTTTACTACCTTTCGAAAGGTTTTGTTGTTATCCGCGTGTAGTTGGTCTGAGATTTCAGCATCAATTTTGGGGTTAGTCCGAAGCCAGCCATCATTTCCATCTGGCATCAGATAAAAGGGCAGCTCACCAGCATTGAAAGGCTTCAACAGGAAACATGGAACAACATCGTATCCCAAGCCGTCGCCTGTTTTCGTAGCACATTGGGACATCCTTACGCTGATAGCTTCGCCGTTTGATCTGACTCCTGTCTCCTTCGGGTAATGACGCCGCAATACAGCCGCAAACTCGTTGATGAGTTTTACAGAAGATATTAACGAGCCGTTCATCCAACGACGATTCAGCAGAGGGTTTGTTTTAAGAACATTATCGGAAATGACCGTATACGGAAGACGGAGTCCATTTTGAATGTAAAACAGATCAAGTCCATCTAATGGTAGGTAGATATCTATGTCATCCAGCGGCCAGATCTTCGCGTGGCGAGCGAATGATCCTCCAAGAAAGTCCGAATCCGCAATTGACAGAACCCTCGGAAACGTGAAATCCCGTTTGCATTCGGATGCAAGAAAATCTCGAATATGATTTTGGCTTACACTGGCCAGACTGCGAATCCCTTTTGAGATATTGATCTCTTTGTCCAGAAATTGCTCGAAAGTATTTGAGACGTTCTTGGTTTTAACTTCACCCAGAACTTGCAGCAGATCGGTTAGGTTACTCATTTTTTTTCTCCTGATTTATTGACCGGCTTTCAGTTAAGTTGGTTACCCTCACCCGGCCGGTCATGAGCAGGTGGAGCATGGAAGAGAAGAGGGATTTGAGGATATCCCGTTTCTTTGAATTGGACTCTTCCATCGCTTGGATTTTCAATAGAACATTTGCGATGTCACGTTGTTCTGAAAAAGAGGGAAACGGTATTGGCCATTCTTCCAGTACTGATTTCGAGAGTCGCTGACGACCCGTTGCTCCTTCCATTTTGCCCGCCAAACTGTTCCTGACTTCAGAATCCAGCAAATACATTGCAAGGAAGGGTAAATGGCTCACTTCTTCTTTGGCTTTAATCGGAACCACCTCGGTTGTAGCAATACCAAAAGCTCCCGGGATTTTTGTCGGGATTCCTTGTTTTCCGTTCTCGAAGCACGGTGTGATTTTGGAAACAAGCAAATCGCCTTCCTCAAAGTAGGTCCCGCTTGTGATCTCCTTAGGTTTTCTGAGAACGAAGTCGGAGAAGAAAAGGCGATCTAAAGGAATTAGATCCATCGGAATAAATGGGATTGACTCATAGTTTTCAAATCGAAGACCTCTATGCTTGGTGGTGAATTCGAAGACTTGCCCTATACTTTTTACCCCCCAACTCTCCGGCATCTCACCGATCTCGGTCTGCTTGAGCGGCTCGCCGCGGAGGCCTTCGCGGAAGAGTTTGGCCATGGTCGCGGCTTTGAGTTCTTTGAGCGTGGCGACGATTTTATCCTGTACCTCCATCGCTGCATGGATCTTCGCCAGCACCGCCGCAATCGCGCGTTGTTCTGGGAGGGGAGGAACAGGGATTTCCTGTTCTAAGACATCACTATCTGCCACAGCAGGATAACTGGCCCCTCGTTGCAAATTTTCCATCCGCGCGATGAAGTCATCTGTTAAGAGCGAATAATAAAGGAAGTGGGAATCGGCTTTTGCGGGATCGGCACGAAGGACGCAAAAAGCGGTGGAGACGATTTGACCGTCAAGATCGTTAGGCACCAGAGCGACGCGTTTAAGGGTGGGTCTAACCGTCGCGAAAATGACATCCCGTACCTGAACAAACTTGCGTGCACGACTGGGAGCGGTTGCCCCCGTATGTCGAGTCGTAGTTGTGATTTTCCAAAGTTCATTTGAAATAGACGAAACATCCACGTATTCAAACGATAGATTCGGATTCTTGGTAGGATCGGTAGTTCCGGCTCTCCGGCACAGAGACCGAAGGGTGCTGGTATCCCAGCCATCAGGGATGCCATCCCCAGTTTTTGTAGCATTCAAATCTTCAAACTCAACGAAATTCGATTTCATCAATGCTCTTTCCACTTGTACCCCAGTTCCGTAAAGATCTCTTTCAGCTCCCCATCCAATCGCTTTGCTTCGGTATCCAGTTTCGCCAACTCATCCAGCAAGGTCTGCACGTCCCGATGCTCGGTCGCAGCGGCGGTTTCGATATAACGGGAGGGCGAGAGATTATAGTCCTTCTTGGCGATCTCTTCGACGCCAACAACCTTGACGAACCGGTCCATGTCCTTGCCCGCATGAAAGGCGTCGGCGATTTTCTTGATGGATTCATCGGGGATAAAGTTCTTGGGCCTGCCTTTCTGAAACTCTCCGCTTGCATTGACCAGAACGATCTTACCCTTTCGACCTTTCGGCTTCTTTCGATTCAGGACAATAATGATGCCCGCGGCAGAGGTGTTATAGAAAAGGTTGTCCGGCAGCAGGATGACCCCTTCGATCCCGTCCTGCTCGACAAACCATCGGCGGATTGCCTTCTCCTTGTTCTCGCCCTGATTCCCGCTGCCCCGGCTTGCAGCGCCGGTATCGATCACCATCGCGGCCCGGCCGTCCTCCTTCAGAGAAGCCAGCACATGCTGAAGCCACGCCCAGTCGGCGCTGGAGGAAGGCGCAAAGCCTCCTTGGGTCGCGAATCGCTCGTAGGGATCGTTCTCATACGTAGCCTCGTCGAAATTTTTCTGGTTCCACATCGGATTGGTGACCACGATGTCGAATTGCCTGAGGCTCGAATCATCCAGAAATTTCGGGTTCGTCATCGTGTTTCCGCGCGCAATTTCTCCCTCCATATCATGCAGGATCATGTTCATTCTTGCAATGGCGAAGGAGGATCCGGTCCATTCCTGTCCATACAACTTGAGCGGCCGAGCGATTTCCTTTTCTCGTTCGTTAAGGGCCAGTTCGCATTTAATCAGCAGCCCGCCTGAGCCGCAACACGGGTCGTAAACCTCTTCTCCTTGTTTACCCTGCATGAGATAGGCCATCAGCCAACCGACCTCTTTGGGTGTGAAAAACTCTCCGGCGCTCTGGCCCTGTCCCTCGGCAAATTTCCGAAGCAAGTATTCATAAGCCCGCCCCAAAAAGTCCGGTTCAACATCCTTCAGTCCAAGCCGATACTTGGGATCGCTCAGCAGTTCGATGAGGCGTGAGATGGCCTCGTCGCTGATCTCGCGTTCACCGTTTCGGACTTCGTTGTAGTCCACGATGTCGATAACACCCTGAAGAGAAGGATTTGCTTTTGTGATGGAGCGGACGGTATAGGTGAGCTGCTCCCCTAAAGTCTTAGGTCTTTTCCCTTCCGGCCAGTCAATTTTTTCCCGACCGCTCACGACCGGCCAGGTCGCCTCCGGCGGAATATAAAATCGGACCAGATCTTTTCGGTCGGCTTCGAGCATCGTCGACGCATCCTTCTCGCCGTATTCTTCGATAAGACGCGCGATCTCATCCTCAAAAACATCGGAAAGGCGTTTGATAAAGATCAGCGGCAGGATATAGTCTTTGAATTTCGGTGCGTCTTTTTCGCCACGAATCGAACAGGCCGCCTTCCAGAGAAGATTTTCCATGGATTTGGTATCGAGAATGGTACCTTTGACCTGTGTTCTACGGGGGACAGAACCTTGTTCCACTGGTTTAGTCGTTCCAAAATAGACATTGTAAAGATCGGCATACTCAGGTCCCAACTCTTGGACTAACTTTTCAATCGCGTGGAGCGCTAAGGTGTTTAGCTTTGTTTTGCCCTTCTCCCAGCGGTTAATGGTCGGCAGTGAGACTTTCAGGCGGGCGGCAAACTTTTCCTGGCTTAGGCCAAGACGTTTGCGAAGTTCTATGAGGAGTTCCGATATATTATTCATGTACATATCGCCAGCAAAAAATTCCAGCAGACTATACAATGAATCACATGATATGTCAAGTGATTATTTTCGGCATTTTTTTATCACTGCTATTTTAATACTTGCAGTCCCATCATATGTTAGTTAAACTGCGGAAAGAAAAGCGTTATGACTGAAAAATGTACTTGCTTTGTATTTTAAAATAAACCAAATCCCGAAAATTCATGAAATTCATCGCCGATCTGCATATCCATTCCCCCTACTCCCGCTCCACCAGTCCGCAGATGACGCTCCCGAACCTCGACCAGTGGGCACAGCTCAAGGGGATCACCCTTCTGGGCACAGGGGACTTCACCCACCCGGCATGGTTTGCGGAGATCGGAAACAAGCTCGCCCCTGCGGAGGAGGGGCTTTTTTCACTCAAGGAAAGCAACCGCAAGGACGAGGAAATCCCTGCATCCTGCAGGGGAGAGATCCGGTTCATGCTTTCGGCCGAGGTTTCCTGCATCTATTCCAGGGACGGTCAGACACGCAAGGTTCACAACCTGATCCTGGCCCGGGACCTCGCCTCGGCCGCAAAGATCAACGAGGCCCTGTCGGGCATCGGGAACCTCAAGTCCGACGGACGCCCCATCCTGGGGCTCGACAGCCGGGACCTTCTGCAGATCACCATGGAGGCTTCCCCGGAAAATATCCTGATCCCGGCCCATGCCTGGACCCCGCACTTCTCGGTGCTCGGGGCTTTCTCCCGTTTCTCATCCATTGAGGAGTGCTACGGGGATCTGGCCTCAGCCATCCCGGCCATCGAGACCGGCCTTTCCTCTGATCCCCCTATGAACTGGCGCCTCTCCGGACTGGACCGGTTCACCCTGATTTCGAATTCCGATGCCCATTCCCCGGCTAAACTCATGCGCGAGGCCAATCTCTTCGATACGGACCTCTCTTATCCCGCGGTACGCGAGGCCCTCCGAGCGGACCGGAACTCGAAGACTTTTCTGGGGACCATTGAATTCTTTCCCGAAGAGGGGAAATATCATTATGACGGACACCGGTCATGCGGGCTTCGTTCAACACCGGAGCAGACCCGAGGCTACAACGGCCTCTGCCCGAAATGCGGCCGTAAGATCGTAGTGGGCGTGCTCCACCGGGTCGAGGATCTGTCAGACAGGCCAAAGGACCACAAGCCTCCGGCCGCCAAACCCTTTCAGAGCCTGGTCCCCCTGCAGGAGATCATCGCCGAGGTCTTCAATGTGGGGGTGGGGAGCAAGCGGGTCCAGAAGGAATATATGCGCACCCTCTCGGCCCTGGGGAATGAATATACGGTCCTGACCGCGGCCCCCGTGACCGGGATCGCACAGGCGATTTCCAATGAACTGGCCGAAGCGGTCCGCCGCGTCCGCGAAGGCAAGATCCATATTGACCCAGGGTATGACGGGGAGTATGGGAAGATCAAAATCTTTGAGCCGGAAGAGCGCACCTTGGCCTCCGGGCAGATGGGGCTGTTTACATGAGCCTTGAATTCCTGAACGAGCTCAATCCCCAGCAGAGGCAAGCGGTCTGCCACACGCAGGGCCCACTCATGATCGTGGCCGGGGCCGGGACCGGAAAGACCCGCACCCTGACCTGCCGGATCGCCTATCTGGTCCGTGAGGCGGGGGTGGACCCCGCAAACATCCTGGCCCTCACCTTCACCCGACGGGCCGCATGGGAGATGAAACAAAGGATCGCCCATCTGCTCGGAGAAAAAGAATCCATGCTCCAGGAGATCGGGACATTCCATTCGGTCTGTGCGAAGATTCTCCGCGAAGAGATCCCGGTACTCGGCTATGACCGGGATTTTGTGATTCTGACCGATGAGGAGCAGATCGATCTCCTGAGAGAGGCCGGGGCAAAAAACCGCGCCGAGGCCAGGGCCTGCCTGAAGCAGATCTCGGCATTCAAGAACCGGCACCGTGCAGAAACCGGGGCCCCTCCGCTCTTTTCAGAGTACCAGGCCGCCCTCAAGCAAAGAAACGCCGCGGACTTCGATGATCTCATCCTCCTGGTGCTCCGGCTCTTCGAGACATACCCCGAGATACTCAATCGATATATGGACCGGTTCCGGCATATCCTGGTGGATGAATACCAGGACCTGAATCCGCCGCAGTACATGCTCGTCCATCTCCTCACGGGACCGGACCAGAACCTCTGCGTGGTCGGGGATGCGGACCAGGCCATCTATGCCTTCAGGGGCGCTCAGGTGGAAAACTTCCTGAATTTCCAGGAGGATTATCCCCGGGCGCAGATCCTCAGGCTCGAGCAGAACTACCGGTCCTCGCCCGTGATCGTGAAGGCCGCGGAACAGGTGGTCAGCAGAAATACGCTCCGCATGGAGAAGAGGCTCTGGTCTGATGCAGAAACCGGCGAGAGGATCCGGATCATGGAGGTGGGCGACGAGAAACAGGAGGCGGGATGGATCGTCTCCCGGATCGAGAAACTCCTGGGCGGGACCAGTATGTTTCATCACGACACCGACCGGGTCCAGGCCGGGGAAGATCCCGGCCAGTACAGCTTCTCGGACATGGCCGTGCTCTTCCGGCTTCGCGCCCAGGCCCGCCCCCTGCAAGCAGCCTTTGAACAAGCCGGGATCCCCTGCAGGTTCCTGAGCGGGGAGCGGCTCGACCGCCGCCCTGAGATGAGGCAAGTCCGGCCTATGCTGCGGTTCCTTGCCGATCCTGAGAAGGATGCCGTCCTCCCGGCGATGATCAAGGCATCCCTGATTGCACTTTCAAAGAACAGGGAGCAGAGTTCCCTCCAGGATTTGATCCGGGAACTCTCCGGCATCTGCAATCTCGATGAGGCCACCCTGCGGTCTCTCAAGGCCATGGCCTCTCATTACCCGGACCAGACATGGGGAAGCGCCCTCCCCTTTTTTCTCCAGGACCTCAGCCTGGGCCGTGAAAGCGACCTCTTCGACCCCAGGGCGCAGGCCGTGACCCTCCTGACCATGCACGCCGCCAAGGGCCTGGAGTTCCCCGTGGTCTTCATCTGCGGGCTGGAACGCGGATTGATGCCGTATGCCCGGGACGGGAATCCTTCAGCCGATGAGATCGAAGAAGAACGGCGGCTCTTTCACGTGGGGATCACGCGGGCCATGAAAGAGCTCTACCTTCTTCATGCAAGAAAAAGAATCCTCTACGGCAAGCCCCTGCCCGGCGAACCCTCCCCCTTTCTCAAGGATATCGAAGAGGCCCTGTTTCAGGCGAATATCCTTCAAAAGAAGAGCAGGCCGCCTCAGAAAGAGAATCCGCAGCTCGGTCTTTTCTGAGATGCTCTCCCCGGCCAAAGCATTTCCATTGAATAAGGATACTATATCAAGGCGGTCCGCCGCGTCAGCGAAGGCAAGGTCCATATCGACCCCGGGTATGACGGGGAGTATGGAAAGATAAAAATCTTTGAACCGAGTGAGAGGGATTAAATTAGGGACAGTTGTCCCTAATTTCTCACAACATCCCCATGACGCGATCGAAAGACAAAGGCAGGCTTTTTCAACAGCCAAGTTGTCCCTATTTTATTTCCTATCCTACCTCATCTGAAATATGGTATATTACGAAATCAATTCCCTTTAAATGAGGACGGAGAATATGGAAGTATATCAGAAACAAAGAAGAACAGATGTAACATATAAAAAAAATATACAACCAATAAAAGAAATTACAGCAAAAACCTTGCTGGGAGATTGCAAGAATATCTTGAAAAAGTTGGAGGATAACTCCGTTGATCTTATTGTAACTTCCCCTCCCTACGCTGACAGCAGGTCTGACACATATGGCGGGATAAAACCGAATAATTACGTTGAATGGTTTTTGCCGATAACCGCAGAGCTTCTTCGTGTTTTGAAGCCTTCTGGAACTTTTATATTGAATATCAAAGAAAAGGTCGTAGATGGTGAAAGACATACTTATGTCATAGAGCTAATCTTGGAAATGAGGAAACAGGGATGGTTGTGGACAGAGGAATTTATTTGGCACAAAAAAATTGCTATCCTGGAAAATGGCCCAACAGGTTCAGAGATGCTTGGGAAAGACTCTTACAATTCAATAAAAGAAAAAAATTTAATATGTACCAAGAAGAAGAGATGGTCCCAGTAGGTGACTGGGCTAAAACAAGGTTAAGAAACTTAAGCGAAACCGATTTGAGACGTGATAATTCAAGAGTGGGAAGCGGTTTCGGGAAAAAGATAGCAAACTGGATTGGCAGAGATATTGTCTTCCCACGCAAATGTTTTGCATTTAGCAACTGAATGCAACGGGGCGAAGACGAATTTGTATAGAAAGCAAAAGCTGAATAAAGGGTAACAATGAGTTACGAAAGCAAAATGTTTGAACAGTTTGCCATGCCAACACGGAAACAAGTTGAGCAATCCTTGCTTCGAGCGTTGCTGAGCCATGGAGGAGTCATCAAAGAGTTTGGTGCCGGACAAGAAATCGTTGATGAAATAGCGAATGACTTTGGACTAAATGAGCATCAACGCTCTGCCTTCTTGCAGACAGTATATCGTAAAGAGAATCGTGTTAAGAAATCTCTCCTCTGGCATAGATTACTTTTTCGAGCAGCGGATTCCTTGGCAAAAGAGAAATTGGTTTCACGTCCGACAAAGACACTCCAACTCACGAAGAAAAAGGAATGGATGCTAACGGAGAAAGGCTTTGATGAAACACTAAAGCTTTCAAACATACCTACTGCAAGAAAGAGTTTCTTACCAACTAAGTCTTACGAAGTTCAGAAGATTGTAAAGAAGTTGATTGAATCGCCACGACCTGAAAACTACAATCCATTTGATAAGGGAAAGAAAGTTATCAAAGCAACTAGAGAATCCGCCATACGAACGAGAGGGTTTCGTCAGGCAGTTATTGAAGCATACAGTTGCAAGTGTGCTATTTGCGAAATGAAAATCAATTCACCCGATTCTCTATCGTGGGAGGTTGAAGCCGCCCATATTGTTCCCCATAGTTCTCTGGGGCGAGATGATATTTGGAATGGATTAGCGTTGTGTCACTTACATCACTGGGCTTTCGATGTTGGTTGGTTCACATTGCGAGATGACTACACGATTAACGTTTCGTCAAAAGTTCATTCTTTGCCATCAGATTTTGGAAGACTTGGAGATTATGAATTCATTCGAGCATTGTCGAGCAAAAGTTCTCGAATATTTTTGCCGGGTAGAAGTGAACTCCATCCGCATCACAATGCAATTCGATGGCATCGCCAGAACATTTTTCACCAAGGGGATATTCAATGAAAAATGGCAGCAACGATAGATTCGTTTATTCGATAAATGTTGGTGATATTCAAGAAGTAGCTAAACAAGTTCTTGAACGCGCCCTCACCAAGAAAGAGGTTATTTTGGTTGAAGAGTCGGTAGGTGATTACTTAGATTGGTTTCAAGCAATTGAGAATTCAATTCACAAACACATCAAAGAATGAGCCCGCGTAGGTTGGGCTGAGCTTGTGAAGCCCAACATGAATGGAGGTCAATGAACCTATGCGTTACCGGCGGGCCGTTACGGCGGGAAAGAGTTATTTTTTCACGGTGAATCTGGCGGACCGGCAATCCGATTTACTGATTTGGGATGTAGATTACATCCGCTTCAATCCGGTCAGGCATGGCTGGGTTGCCCGAGCGGTGGATTGGCCGTGTTCAACACTGCATCGGTATATCGAGCGGGTGAAACGTTGGGCTTCACAGACTCAGCCCAACCTACGCTAACTAAATTTTCGATTTTACAGATCAAAGAAACTCTACAAAGAAAAAAGGGGGATCCCTAATATACTCTATTGACATCCATTTCTTTCAGTAGTATTGTAAGAACAATGTTATTACATGTTCCCCGGGGGGATTTATGAAACGAAAAGTAACGGCCATGGGAAACAGTCAAGGCGTGCTGATACCCAAAGAGTACCTTGATCGTCTCGGCCTGAAGAAAGGAGCCGAGGTTGAAATACAGGTGGATGAAGAAAAAGGGCAGATTCTCATCTTCTCCGTGGCCAAGGAGATCAGGAAGAGCGGGATCACTCCCGAGTTTGCCCGGGAAGTACGGGAGTTCATCGAAGAGTACAAACCGGCCTTAAAGAAACTCTCCAAATGAAGCTGAAAGGTTTATCCCTGCTTCAGGTTCTTTTCATCCATAATCGCTTGATTAAATCTACGGGCGGATCCCAGGGGGTCCGGGATATCGGATTACTTGAGTCTGCGCTTTCAAGAATGCATGCGACGTACGAAGGGAAGGAGTTATATCCTGACATTTTTTCAAAAACCGCTGCATTAATGGAATCCGTTTGCGGGAACCATGCTTTCGTGGATGGGAACAAAAGGGTATCCATAACGTCTGCTGCGGTATTCCTGAAATTAAACGGGTGGAAACTGACTGTATCACAAAAGGAGCTGGAGCGCTTCACGCTCTCTGTGGCTTCAGGTAATCAATCCCTGAAAGAGATCCGATCCTGGTTCGAAAAAAACTCCAAAGCCATATCCGGGCTTTTTTGAGAAACACCAGAGGTGTCTGTGAAACGTTGTTGGGCTTCACAAGTTCAGCCCAACCTACGCTAACTTCACTGGACCCCTGGAATCCTTGACCCCTTGAACCCTTATGTTTTCATCCACTCTTTTGGAGATGATCCATAAATTCCCATCGATAAAGAATACAATAATTGAAGATGAACTCTAATCGGCAGCTAAAAAAGTTAGTGACTCAATATGGTAGGTGTGGGGAAACATATCGAGCAGGCGGATTGAATCTATCCGGTATTCCGCTTCCACAAAAAGGCTAAGATCCCTGGCCAGAGTGGAGGGATTGCAGGAGATGTAGGCGATTTTCATGGGCCTTTGATTTGTGATATTCCGGATCAAAGAGGCCGGGAGTCCGGAGCGGGGCGGATCCAGGACAAGGCCGTCCGCATCCCCGATTTCCGCCTTCAACACATCGGCCGTCCGGAAAGAAGCATTGGTGATCCCGGCCATGGATGCGGAGTGGCTGGCCGCATCCACCGAACCGGGTTCCGATTCGACCCCAACCACGCTGGTGCAGACCTGAGACAGGGGAAGGGTGATGTTCCCGCAGCCGCAATAAAGATCCATGACCTGCTCCGAACCCTTCATGAATTCACAGATCCCGCCGACCAGTATTTCGTTGATCTCCGGATTGACCTGCGAGAAGGCATCCGGCGGCACATAAAGGGTAAGCCCCCGCACGGAAACAGGGAGATAAGGCTCCCCGAGGACAATCCGTTTGTCCTGCTCCAGGACCGTACAGCCCTGCACGGCATGAGCGAGTGACTGGTAAAGATCTGAAGCCTCGCCTTGAGCAAGGGTGGCGGCAAGCAGGGCGCCGGCCGGTGAAGTAAGGATAGTGATCGTGCCGTTGAATGTCTTTCGATCCCGCTTCAGGAATCCCTGTATCTCCTGCAGCACGGCATTCACCTGCGGGGATGCGATCCCGCATTCATGGATCGGGCAGAGGGTGTGGCTCCTGGTCCTGTAGAGTCCGATATCCCCATCATGCAGATGAAAACGCATCCGGATCCTCTTTGCCTCTGAGCCGGACATTTCCGGCTGTGGAATATTCGTGAGCCCACCGATCCGCCTCATCTGCTCAACAAAGATCTTCTGCTTGATCCTGAGCTGTTCCGGATAACGGATGTGCTGGTACTGGCACCCTCCGCACTCGCCGAAATAGGGGCAGAAGGGATCGGTTCGAAGGGGAGAAGGCTCCACAATCCGGCAGAGGCGCGAGAATCCATGGCGCTTTTTCCGGACCACCGGCTCGATCTCCGCGAGGTCCCCGGGCGCGCTCCCGGGAACAAAATGCACGAAGCCATCGACCCGAGCCACGCCGTATCCGCCGTAGGCCATGGAATCGATCCGTGTGAGAATCATCGGAATACCCCTACTATCGTGTCAACCTTGTAGTGTCTTTTTTATGCCACCCCCTCATCCTAACCTTCTCCCCTATGGGGAGAAGGAATGTTTGAACTTCCTCTCCCCTTGGGGGATTGAGGTGAGGGGGAAAACGGGATATGTCATTTTAGACGTGACACGACACTACAGGTTTCCGGGCGGTGGCGGCCATGCCATCCCCGGCACGGACCACGGTGATCTCCGTGAGATTCAATCTCTTTAACCGCCGGGTGACCGCGTTCCGGACCAGCGGGAGATAGACAAAGGAATAGAGCAGGAAGAGACTCCCTCCGGGCCGGAGCACCCGGACCATTTCCTCGGGGTAGGGGGGTGCATTCTGCGTGATCACCAGATCAAACCGGTTGTCGCTGAAAGGGAGCTCAGCCGAATTGCAGACCAGAGCAAAGAGCCCTTGCAGGCCGGCATCGCGGGCCTTGCTGTTCATGACCTGAATCATCTCTGTGGAAATATCGGCTCCTATGACCCCGGCGCCGGGGAAAAGGCGCTTCAGCCGGAACGTCGCGAGGCCGGTGCCGCAGGCAAGGTCCAGAGCGCGTTCCGGAGGTTGCTTCAGTTCCTGAGACGCTGTTTCCAGGGGGCACAGGAACACGGATTCAGGCGCAAGCCTTGATCCGATCCGGTCGTACGACGGCGCCAGCCCGGAGAAAATCCTGTTCATCAAACGCACAAATCCCTGCGTCTTCAAAAGGCCGGGCATGGCAAAGGAGATCATGACAAAGTGGCTGGCCGCTGTTTTTGCAAGAAGTCGTTTTATGGCATTCATGGATCACTCCTTTTGTCACAATCTACCATAACCGGAGATACGAAACAAATAAAGGTTCTTTTGTTGGAAAATTCGATCAGTTGGAAAATTCGATCTTGACCATCCCGGCAAAATGAGGTTATCATGCCACTACGCTTGGATCAGAGATGAGAAGACCGATAGGGTCCATAACTCAGGATATACAACATTATAGCGACCTGGAACGGGTCCAGTCATTATAGGTCCGGCCATTGTCTGCCAAGGGGGCCGTTATGAAGAAAAAGGAGCTGTGGGAAGAAATCGAGAAAGGAAAAGAGGAAGACTACTTTTTGAAAAAGCACAGGGAGTGGCTGGAAAAGAAGACCGGACTCAAGGATCAGAAAGAAGAGACCGAGGCCACCGCCCATGAACTCTTCTGCCCGATGTGCAAGACCGCGCTCAAGCAAGAGTCGAAGGGCTCTTTCAGGATCCGCCGCTGCCGTACCTGCGGCGGTGGGTGGCTGGACCAGGATGGACTGGAGAAGCTGTCCTTGATGATTACGGAGAACCGGTAGAAAAAACGTCTTCTCTGCTCAGAATGCAAAAACCGCCGCCGCCACCACCGAAGTGTAGTACCCTTTCTTGACAATGGCCGATTGCGTGATATTGCTGGTATGAACGATCTTCCCGCTGATCTTCCAGATCTCCCGTTTCTCATCCCAGCTCTTTTCTTCGTCAAATTCGATGCCCAGGGTTGAGGCCAGCATCGCTGCAGCCAGGTCTTCGGAGTATTCACCGGCTGCGTGGTCGGTCGTCCCAAAGGCATGGTGTTCACTCAGATATCCGTACATCCGCTTGTCTACGGAGACCGCGCACCCCACCGAGGCGGCCAGCAGGCGGCGGGGTTCGTTGCTGGCACAGCGGGCCAGAACACAGTAGACGATCTCGCCGGGCTCGAGCAGGCCCAATCCTTCCTTTCGGGAGATTCTCTTGCAGCCCGGGGGAAAAATACTGGAGACCTGAACCAGGTTGAATTTTTCAATGCCGGCATCTCTGAGGGCCAGCTCAAAAGACTGGAGTTCCTCTGTATGAGTGCCCACCCCATTGGTAAAGAAAACCTTCTTCGGGACTCTGCTCATGTCTCGCCCCCCATTGGTTCATGCAGGAAGATCAAACACCGGAAAAACGGGTGCACTATATCACAATCATGAAAAACTTCAAGCAAAAATTGTTCTAACGGGGGCCCGAGAGACCGGAATTACGACAGCGGTTTCCCGACTTTAGCCTCCAAAGAAGCGACCTTGCCATGAATCCTGTCCGTCTTCCCCTTCCGGTCATCAATGGTGATGATCGTATAGACCCGCTCCGAGTTCTTGAAAACCTCATGATGGCAGGTCTTGACCAGCCCCATGACCCGGTCCCAGTCTCCCTCGAGCACGGTCCCCATGGGATTGACTTTGTAAGAGATACCGCTTTGATCGATGATCTTGATGACCCTGGCAAGCTCCGGGCTGATACTGACCCCGTGGCCTATTGGAATAATGGATAGTTCAGCAATCATACGCAACCCTCCTTACATTTTTCATACAATCTTTCATTCCTAAGAAAAATTATTGTACCACAGGAATACATATCCGGCATCATACTCAGTTTTTTTCATTTCTCTATGAAAAAAACAAGCGGCGGGCTTTTGGGTATCAATCTTAGCTCTTCTGCATAATCGAAATAAGATTTCAGGCTCTTGATTTTCGCCTCATCGAGATCAAAGGACATGCTTTCCCAGTATCGGACCAGGTCCTCTGCCGGGATCTCCAGGGCTTTTTCGCATTCTCCGGCCATATCCGTAAAGTGAGATATGGCGTAATCTCTGGCCCTGTAAAGCGACTGGACCAGCCTGGAGACCTCTTCCTTCTCCCTGAGCACGGCCTCGCGCCGGATGATCCAGAGGGCGAACACAAAAGGGAGGCCGGTAAAATTCCGCCAGAGAAGGGAGAGGTCATAGACGTATTCGTTCCGGTCCTTGTCTTTTTTCAGGTAGGCATTGAGGGCCTCATTGCCGATGGTGATCCGGGCATCCGCATCCGAGGCAAGCCCGGACCCGGCTTCCCCGGAGAAAACATAGGAGCATGTGTGTCCGTAGTGTTTTTTCAGAAGAATCCGGATCAATGCATTGGAACTGGCCGAGGCCGAAGAGAGGAGGACCATCTTGCCGCCAAGCTCCTCGATCGGGCAGCGGGAGGTCAGGAGCACGCTCTTCACCTCCCGGTCCGATGAGATCGACAGATCGGGAATCAGGAAATACTCCGTGGGGTGGAGCCCGTACTCGAAGGAAGAACAGGGGGCGAGGTCGATCTTGCCGGCATGGAGCATGCGGTTGAGTTCTGACGGCTCCCCGGGGATGAACTCATAAGGGTTTGCAAGGCCC
This sequence comes from bacterium, assembly GCA_919901565.1. Taxonomy (GTDB): domain Bacteria; phylum CG2-30-53-67; class CG2-30-53-67; order CG2-30-53-67; family CG2-30-53-67; genus CG2-30-53-67. The sequence goes on along the minus strand of CAKKPE010000044.1, from coordinate 19,679 downwards.
ATCCTGCGCAGAGCGGCAAAAATGGGCACGCTGTTCGCATAAGTAATTTCTCCGATCCGGATCATGCCCCCTCCTTTTCTGGAAACCATCATATCGGCTATATGATTTCATGTCAAGGAACCGGAAGGCAAAACCGCTCTTACCATATGACTTGAAAAATTGTTATCTTTCCGATATGGTGAAGTCCATTCATCTTCTGAACCGGAGGCAGGCGGGCCATGACCCAGAGAAAAACCCTTTACCTCATTGACGGCAGCTCGTATATCTACCGGGCCTTTTTTGCCATCCGGAACCTCTCCAATTCCAGGGGGCTTCCCACCAATGCGGTCTACGGGTTTACCCGCATGCTCATGAAGATCATTCAGGAGAAAAGCCCCGACTATGTGGCCGTGGCCTTTGATGTCAAGGGGCCGACCTTCCGGAACGAACTCTATGCCGAATACAAGGCCAACAGGCCGGAGATGCCGGACGATTTGAAACCCCAGATTCCCTATATCAAGAGGATGGTCCATGGATTCGGCATACCGAAAATCGAAATGGCGGGATATGAGGCCGATGACGTTTTGGGAACTCTGGCGCGAAGGGGTGAAGAGAAGGGCTTGGAGGTGGTGCTGGTCTCGGGAGACAAGGATCTCCTGCAGCTCGTCACCCCGCACGTCAAGGTCTACGATACCATGAAGGATGAGGTCTACGGCGAGGAGGAGGTCAAAGAGCGCTTCGGCGTGGAGCCAGCACGGGTGATCGAGGTCATGGCCCTCATGGGCGACTCCTCTGACAACATCCCCGGCATCCCCGGCATCGGTCAGAAGACGGCTGTGAAGCTGATTCAGGAACATCATGACCTGGAGAAGCTCCTGGCCCATGCGGATCAGATCAAGGGGAAGATGGGCGAAAAGATCCGGGAGAACCAGGATCTGGCGCGCCTCAGCAAGCGGCTCGTGACCATTGATACAAGCCTTCCGCTTCCGCTCAAGATCGAGGACTTCAAGTATGATGAGCCGAGATTGGAAAACCTCATGGAGCTGATCCGGGAGCTGGAGTTCACGAGCCTGCTCAAGGAGTTTTCATAAACAGGTTGATAATGTGTCTTTAACAATAGCGGAGACTGTATCATGACTGAGAAAATACTGTTATCTTTTTTGCCCTTTCTTTTCCTTCTTATTGTAACGTTATTTGCAGGAAGGAAGTGGTTTAAACAACAAACAAGAGACAACACCTGGTTTTTTGCCTTTATGATTCTACTGAGCGTGGCCTTGTATTCTGTGGTTGTCCTTGATATTAGTATTTCCGGCTCAAATCTGACTGTGGAGATGAAGAAAGCTAGAGATGACGTACTCGCCACAAAACAAGAAGTCGGAGAAATCGGAAAGTTAATTTTCAAAGCTGCCTTTGTCTTGTCAGAGGGCAGTCAGAGATTCGGTGGAGTGCCCCCAGAACACGAGGCCAAGTTGAAGGAATACGCGAGGGAGATGTCTAAGCTCACAAATCAGAATAATGACGAGTTAATGGATGAGATAGAAAAAACACTTCAGGAATTAGACAAACTTATTAATAGAAGAAACACTTCAGGAATTAAACAAACTCATTAAGAAAGATTATTGAAAACGACAAGAAGGAACTGATAAAGTAATGGTGATTGCTCCTGGCAAGAGACAATTATCAGTGTATGGTCAGATTTATTGTATAGGGAACCTCTATGCTATCAATTTCCTTTGAAATCAACGGTAAGAAAGTTGATCCCGATAATATTGCGGATGAACTTGAAAAGGCCATTCTGAAAAAGATCGAAGAAACGATTGTTGAAAGAGTAGGAGCCGTCAGATGTTCCGAGCATGACGCGGCACCCATAATTGTGGCGCATGGACAGAAAATTGAGAACCTTACCTTTAAAGTGTCCGGCTGCTGTGCCAGGCTCATTGGAGACGTGAAAGCAATGCTCTCCTGATAGGCAATATGGACTAAGGAACATTTATTATGTCTAAATTCATTCCGACAATTCTCACGAAGTTTTCTGGTCAAATCATTGAAACCCGAAGTCTGCCGGAAAGACCCTCTTCTTTTTCTCCTGTTCCGGCGATCTGTGATCCACAGCTTGAAAAGTGTCTTCAGGATATTGGATACGATAGGCTCTATTCGCATCAAGCGGAAATGTTTGAAAAGGCCATAGAAGGAGCTAATGTTATTATTACGACTGGCACGGCAAGCGGCAAGTCTCTGGCTTTTTATCTGCCTGTTATTCAGAAGATCATTCAGAATCCTTCCAGGAGAGCGCTGTTTATATTTCCCACCAAAGCCCTTACAAAAGACCAGCTCAGAAACCTCCAGCCCTTTGTGAAATATTTCGGAAAGAGAAAACTCCAGGTCGGTGTTTATGATGGGGATACCCCTCCCACCGAGCGGAGGCAAATAAGAGAAGAGGCCAACATTATTCTTACAAATCCGGACATGATTAATTCGAGTTTTTTGCCGAACCACAACCGATACGGCTTCCCACATCTTTTTGCAAATCTTCATTTCGTTGTCATAGATGAGCTGCATGCTTATCGCGGCGCTTTTGGCTCGCATGTTTCAAATGTTATGCGAAGGCTTCTGAGAATTTGTAAATACCATCATAATGTGCCCCATTTTCTCTGTAGCAGCGCTACCATTGCCAATCCTCAAGAATTAGCTGAAAATATCTGCCATTCAAAGTTTGTTCATGTTGAAAAGGATGGTTCTCCCGCTCCGGCAAAGGAAATCATGTTTTGGCAACCACCATTTGTCGGACGAGATGAGGCCGTCAGGCGTTCTGTAGTACAAGAGATGGTGCGTCTTGTGCCTACTCTTATAGAACATAATGTACGAGTGATTTCTTTTTGTATGTCCAGGAAAGCAACAGAGATTGTGACCAAAGAATGCAGAGACATATTGTCTTGCGATAAACTCAACTTGGGTGACAAGATCTCGGGTTATCGTGGGGGATACACCCCGGAAGAAAGACGGCGGATTGAAAAGGGCCTCGTGAATGGGGACATCTTGGGTGTTGTTTCTACCAATGCCCTTGAATTAGGAATTGATATTGGGTCTCTCGAAATGGTTGTAATGGGGGGATTTCCAGGAACACGCGCAAGTTTTTGGCAACAGGCAGGAAGGGCGGGAAGAAGAGGCGAAAAGGCATATGCGGTTCTGATTCTGGGCAACAGACCGATTGACCAGTTTATCGGCATGAATCCGGAATGGCTTATCGGCAGACCAACCGAAGATGCGGTTGTTGATAAAGATAATTTGTATATTCAACTGTCCCATATACGGGCGGCCGCCGCTGAGTTACCGCTGACAGTGGACGACATTGCCTATTTCCCGGACTTAGGTGAAGTACTGCCGCTACTCCAGGATATCGGCGAAATAGAAGAAGTACATAATAATTATCATTGGATCGGCAAGTCGTCCCCGGCCCACGAATTCAGTCTGCGCAACATCACAAATGAGACAGTGGAAGTAGTCGACAGCAAGAACGAGAAAACCCTTACCACCGTCGATTTAAAGCAGGCCAAGCGCGAACTCTATCCTGGGGCGATCTATCTCCATGACACGATACAGTATAAATGCCTTGATCTCAATCTTGAGACAAAGATCGCAACCGTGGAAACCGTTGATTCAAATTACTTCACTGACCCGTATATGCCCACAGGTATTGACGTTCTCGTCGTGCATAATAACAGGGCACTCGCTAGGGCCAATGTATTTTTTGGCGATGTAAAGGTTAATACAATTATCCCTGGATATAAGATGATCCAGTTCAACAACCATCAAAACCTTGGATATGAAAAACTCGCAGATCCACTCCAAGACGAAATGGACACAGAAGGCTGTTGGATCCAATTACCACATAACGTGGCTAAAACATTAGGTGCGGCCACGGTTGACTCTCATGCAAACATTCAGGATGGTGCGACTACTTCAGAGATAAGAGGTGAACCTATTCCAGACATAAGAGACGCAAACAGATTTGATTATATTGCGGGATTCGTACACTCTTTGAAAGCCGCCGCGGAATTTAAGGTGATGGCCACCTTTTCGGATCTTGGTGGAGGTTCATTTCCTTTTAACAATGAGAAAGAAGGAACTCAATCCATCGCGGTGACTTTATATGATCTATATCCAGGGGGATTAGGCTTTTCCGAAAAGGCATTTGAAAAAATTGAAGAGATCATTAATAACGCCATTCTACTGGTTAAGAAATGTCTTTGCAAGGTTGGATGTCCAGCGTGTGTAGGCGATTACAGGATTGACAAAAAGATTATATTATGGGCACTGGAGAACCTTTTTGTTAAAACTGAGCCTCCCAAGGATCTTATTATATCGGAAGAGCCAAAAATTGGACGGGTTAAATGCCCATTTACTTGGGAGAAGATTGAGGATGACTGGCTAAAACTTATTGATTTGATGGAAAGACACGGAAGCTTTGGAGCAAACCTTTTAAGCAAAGCAACAAGGCTTTGTGTAGAGAAAACAAGCTTGATTCTGTACTTCCCGGAAAGCATTGTGAAATTGGCGGACAAGGAAGAGACAAAATGGGCGATAATTAACAGCTTAGGGCAGTATATGCACCTGCCCCTGGGCTTTACCCTTTTGCTTGAGAGTGAGGCTGTTGCAGATGAAGGACGAAAACGTATAAAGCTGATAAGACATTTCAAAGATAAAAAAGGCTGATATGGATTTAAAGAAAATACATCAGATGCTTCGTGAAAGAAGAAGCACAAAACTTACTGACCAGCCCGTATCTTCTCCTGATGCTGATGCCTCAAACCTTCCTGAGGAACAATCCGCAGAACCCGTAATAAGAAACCATGTCATCTTTGAAGATTATAATGACATTCTTGAAGAGATCAAATCGCGAAATTCAATCCTTTATGAATCCATGAAAAAGCTTAATCAGAATCAGATGGAGGCTATATTTACGAACAACAAGAAGACCCTCGTTAGTGCAATGGTCGGCAGTGGAAAGACAACCGTCTTGGTTCACAAAGTTCTCTATCTTCACTTTATCAAAGATGTTCCTCTCAATGATATGGCTGTACTCACATTTACAAACAGGGCCGCCAACGAAATAAAGGAAAGAATCACAACATTCTACATGCAAGACAATGCCTTGGATAATCCCGATCTTTCTTTGTTTGGGACATTTCATGCCGTTGCACGGAGTGTTCTTTTAAGCAGCCCTATTCTTTCGGACTTAGGATATACACCAAGGTTTACAATAATGGACGAAAACGAAAGACAGGTCTTCTATCTGAGAATAGCTGATGAACTTGGTCTAAATATCAAGTATAGGAACAAAGTTGAAAAAAGAATTGAGCGGTATTCTCAAGAATCAACAAGGCCCAGAGAAGGCGGGACTCTATATGGCAACATGAAATATGAAGACGACCTAAAAGAATTGATCCGGCTGGGACAGGAAAGAAAGAAGCGAAGCAATGTGATGGATTATGATGATCTTATTGAAAACGTCAATCTTGTCTTATCTCATCCCAACAATAATTTTCACCCCAAATGGATTATAGTCGACGAATTTCAAGACTGTAGTCCGGAGCAGATTAAAATGATCATGAATATGGCGGGCGGTGAAACCTCAATCTTTGCAGTGGGTGATCCGAATCAATTAATATATGCATGGAGAGGAAGTGACCTGTCAATCTTTTATGATTTTAGAGCGAATGAGTGTAAGGAACATCACCTGCCAGTAAACTACCGTTCAACCACTAAAATATTGGATGTTGCGAAATATTTTATATCGTATGATGTTAAAGAATTGAACGGAACAAGAGAAGCAGGAGTTCCCGTTTCTCTTGTGAACCATTACGATTCAAATCAAGAGGCAATATATCTTGCAACCAATATTAAAAGTCTAAACAATGAAGGTATCCCATTCCGCGAAATAGCCATTCTCTTCAGAACAAGACAACAATTGAAAATCTTTGAGACAGTTTTTCAAAAGGAAGGCATTCCTTTTGAGGTTGCCAGCAGGCGAACTCTTCAAGATGTCCCTCCTTTGCACTGGTTGACAAAACTATTGAAAGCCTGCCTGAACAAACAAGACATAAACTGCATCTATGATGCTATTTGCCACGAAACTTATGGAATTGTTGAATCATCGAAAGTGCGGCTACAGGAATATCAGATCAGCAGTGATGAATCTAAGAAAATAACTGAGCTTGAGAAGTTTACGGAGTGGCTTTCCCGCAATATTTGCAAGGACGAAAATCTTCTGACCTTTCCAGTTAAAATGTTGAATTTTGAATCCTGGCTTGAAAACAAAGGTTACGCGGATATTCCGAGTATCTTCGATTACTTTGACTTGGCAACATATCTAAAGCCTACATCGATTCATTATCCGAAAGACGTTGAACTTGTGAAGCTGTATTTGGAAGAGATTTCTAAATATGCACAACTGAGCCAGGATGCTGATATGAAATCATCGTTGCTTGCTGCGCTCAGTGACATGAGCTTAGGTGGACATCAAATAATCGCTGAAACGATTGACCCAAACAGTGAAAGAGTAAAATTACTTACCATGCACTCGGCCAAAGGATTAGAGTTTAGATATGTATTTATCAGTGGCGCAAATAATGGACTTATCCCGTTAAGACATTCCGCAATGGATTCTGAAGAGTTGGAAGAGGAAAAACGACTCTTCTTTGTCGCGATCACTCGCGCAAAGGATTATCTGGAGATCTCATACCATACTAATCCGGAAGGCTGGAATTCATATCCTGAACCTTCAATGTTTATAGGCTATATCCCGCAAAACTTATTGAAGTCCAAACAAACACGATCGCTTGTAGTGGAAGAAGTTGAATGTGATGAAAAGAATATTGATCGGATTGGCCAATGGTCTTTGGGCCAGCGAATAGGGCACACTAAATACGGGATAGGGACAATATGTAGAATCAGCAAAGCAAATATTGTTTGCAACTTTGAAAAATTTGGCGAAAAATCTTTTTCAATTAATTTCTTGCCCATAGTACCTTTTGTTGGCAATGAATAGAGAACAAAACACAAACCTTGCACCGCGGGCACAATTCATTTATGTCTAAAAAGAAGACTCTCTACTTAATTGACGGAAGTTCTTATATCTACAGAGCTTTCTATGCCATTCGCCACCTCTCCAATTCCAAAGGACTCCCCACGAATGCCATTTTAGGATTTACCCGCATGCTCATGAAGCTCATAAATGATAAGAAGCCCGACTATGTGGCCGTGGCCTTTGATGTGAAAGGGCCGACGCATAGGCACGAGATCTACCCGGAATATAAGGCCAACCGGCCCGAGATGCCCGATGATTTAAAACCCCAGATCCCCTACATCAAGAGGATGGTCGACGGGTTCCGCATCGGAAAGATCGAGATGCCTGGGTTCGAGGCCGATGATGTCCTGGGGACCCTGGCCAAATGGGGTGAAGAGAGAGACCTGGAGGTCGTTCTGGTCACCGGCGACAAGGACCTCCTGCAGCTGGTCGGCCCCCATGTCAAGGTCTACGATACCATGAAGGAAGAGGTCTACGGGGAAGAGGAAGTCAAGGCTCGCTTCGGCGTCCCGCCCGACCGCGTGATCGAGGTCATGGCCCTCATGGGGGACTCCTCGGACAATATTCCCGGCATCCCCGGAATCGGGCCAAAGACAGCGATCAAACTGATCCAGGAATATCATGACATCGACGGGCTCTTCGCCCATGCCGATCAGATAAAAGGGAAGGTCGGGGAGAAGATCCGGGAACATCAGGAGATGGCGCGCCTCTGCAAAAAACTGGTCACCATCAACACCCGCCTCCCGCTTCCGCTCAACATCGAGGACTTCAAATATGATGAGCCGAAAGCAGAAAACCTCATAGAGCTGATCCGTGAGCTGGAGTTTACGAGCCTTCTCAAGGAGTTTTCCGGCGGGACCGGGACAAAGGAAAAGGCGTACCGGACGATCCTGAAGATGAGTGAACTCGACTCCTTCCTGGATCAAGTCCGGAGCCAGGGCGAGGTCTCCGTGGACCTGGAAACCACGGCACTCGACCCCATGCGGGCCGGGATCGTGGGCATCTCCCTTTCAATAAAGGAGGATGAAGGGATCTATATCCCGGTCGCCCATACCTGTCCGGGTGCGCCGGAACAGCTCTCTCTGAGCATGGTCCTCGGGTCCTTAAGGGCGGTCCTCACCGACCCGGAGATCAGGAAGATCGGGCAGAACATCAAGTACGACATGATCGTACTCGCGAATGCCGGAGTCGATCTTCAGGGGGTCTATTTCGACACCATGGTGGCCTCCTACCTGATCAATCCCTCTCGCACCACGCACAATCTTAATGACCTGGCCCTGACCTATCTGAATCATAAGATGGTCACCTATGAGGAGGTTGCCGGCAAGGGAAAATCCGCCGTGGGGTTTGACCAGGTCCCCGTGGACCAGGCCACCCTCTACTCGGCAGAGGACGCCGAGATCACCTATTCGCTCTACAGACTGCTCGATCCGCTCCTGAAGGAGAGCAGTCTGGACACCCTCTTCCACGAAATCGAGATGCCCCTGGTCCGGGTGCTGGTCCAGATGGAACGCTGCGGCGTGAAAATCGATGCGGCCGTTCTCTCGAAGATGTCCCGTGAGATCGGCGGGCAGCTCGATGACCTGATCCGGAAGATCTATGACCTGGCCGGGGAGGAGTTCAACATCAATTCCACGCAGCAGCTCTCCCGCATCCTTTTCACCAAGCTCGGGATCAAGCCGGGCAAGAAGACCAAGAGCGGGTATTCAACGGACGTGGAGGTCCTCGAACAGCTGGCCGGGGAGCATGAACTCCCCAGGGAGATCCTCGAATACCGGACCCTGAACAAGCTCAAGTCCACATACGTGGACGCCCTGCCCAGGATGATCCACCCAAAGACCGGAAGGGTCCATACCTCGTTCAACCAGACGGTCACGGCCACGGGACGCCTCAGCAGTTCGGACCCGAACCTGCAGAACATCCCGATCCGGACCCCGCTGGGCAAGAAGATCCGGGAGGCCTTTGTGGCCGAGCCGGGCTGCCTGCTCCTCTCGGCCGACTACTCCCAGGTGGAGCTCAGGATCCTGGCCCATCTCTCAAAGGACCAGACACTGATCACCGCCTTTGAGAACCAGGAGGACATCCATACGCGGACCGCGGCGGAAATCTTTGGGCTCCCCACGGAAATGGTCACCCCGGAGATGCGCAGGGACGCCAAGGTGGTCAATTTCGGCATTATCTACGGCATGGGCCGGTTCGGGCTCTCCCGCCAGTTGAAAATCCCGGTCGATATGGCTGATGAGTATATCCAAAACTATTTTGCGAAATATCCCGGGGTCAAGGCCTATCAGGAACAGCTTCTGAGCGAGGCCCGTGAAAAGGGTTATGTCACCACGATCATGAACCGGAGGCGTCCCATCCCGGAACTCCTGAACAGCAACAAGAACATCGCCGCCAACGGGGAACGGACCGCCATCAACACCCCGATCCAGGGGAGCGCGGCCGACATCATCAAGTCGGCCATGATCCGGATTTTTGAGACCCTCCGGAAAAAGAAGATGCGGGGAATGATGATCCTGCAGATCCATGACGAATTGGTTCTTGAGGCCCCGGAAGACGAGCTGGAAGAGGCGAAAAGGATCCTGAAAGAAGGAATGGAAGGAGTGATCCACCTGGACGTGCCGCTGATCGTCGATATCGGCATCGGAAAAAACTGGAGCGAGGCGCATTGACTTTTCCAAAAAAATCTGAAAGAATATGTTTTTTCAATTGAAAAAACATCGGGGGAGGCAGCCTTGAGAGGAACCACCATCATCTCGGTAAGGAAGAACGGCCGGGTGGCCCTGGCCGGAGACGGTCAGGTCACGCAGGGGAATACGATTCTGAAACAGAAGGCCAGAAAGATCCGCCGGCTATACAAGGACCAGATCCTGGTCGGATTTGCCGGGGCCACGGCCGATGCCTTCACCCTCTTTGAGAAGTTCGAGGCCAAGCTGGAACAGTACAGCGGCAACCTGACCCGTTCGGCCGTGGAGCTCGCCAAAGACTGGCGGACCGACAGGATCCTGAGGAAGCTGGAGGCCATGATGATCGCCGTGGACCGGGAACATTCTTTTATCCTCACCGGCACCGGCGACGTGGTGGAACCGGACGACGGGATCGTGGCCATCGGCTCGGGCGGGCCCTATGCCCAGGCCGCAGCACGCGCCCTGGTCCGGCACACAGAACTTTCAGCCCGTGAAGTGGTTCAGGAGGCCATGCTTATCGCCTCCGGGATTTGCATCTATACCAACCAGGAGATCTCTATTGAGGAATTATAAACAATGAATGAATACACCCCCAGAGAGATCGTTGCCGAACTCGATAAATACATCATCGGCCAGCATGAGGCCAAGAGGGCCGTGGCCATCGCGATCCGGGACCGATGGAGGCGTCTTCAGCTCTCCGAAGAGTTGAGAGAGGAGGTCCTTCCCAAGAATATCATCATGATCGGCCCTACGGGCGTGGGCAAGACCGAGATCTCAAGAAGGCTCGCCTCCCTGGCAAAGGCCCCCTTTGTCAAGGTCGAGGCATCCAAGTACACCGAGGTCGGCTACGTGGGACGGGACGTGGAATCCATGATCCGGGACCTGACGGAGATCTCAATCAACATGGTCAAGACCGAGATGGCTGAACGCGTCCGTGAAAAGGCGGCGGCCAACGCGGAGGAGAGAATCATGGACCTCCTTCTTCCTCCAATCAAAAAGTACGCAGCGGCGCCTCAACAGAAGATCGAGGGACCTTCCGAGGTCGATGAGGAAGAACAGAAATTAAAAACCAGAGAAAAGCTGCGGGAGAAGCTTCATCAGGGGAAGCTGAACGAGAGGATGGTCGAGATTGAGCAGACCGAAAGCGCCGGGATGCCCATGATCGAGATCTTCTCAGGGTCCGGCATGGAGGAGTTCAATATCCGGGACATGATCGGGAACCTCCTCCCCAAACAGAAAAAGAAGAAGCGCGTGAACGTCAAAGAGGCGCGTAAAATCATGGAGGAAGAGGAGGCGCAGCGCCTGGTCGATATGGACAAGGTCAAGGAGGAGGCCCTGCGCAGGGTCCAGGAATCCGGGATCGTCTTTATCGATGAAATCGACAAGATCGCCGGAAGGGAATCGGGAGGGTCAGGCCCATCGGTCTCCCGAGAGGGTGTGCAGCGTGACATCCTCCCCATTGTGGAGGGATCCACGGTCAACACAAAGTACGGCCCGGTCAAGACAGATCATATCCTCTTTATCTCGGCCGGGGCCTTTCATGTCTCCAAGCCCTCGGATCTGATCCCGGAACTGCAGGGGCGTTTTCCTATCCGGGTGGAGCTCAAATCCCTGGGCAAGGAGGACCTTGTGAGGATCCTGACTGAGCCCAAGAACGCCCTGATCAAGCAGTACATGGCCATGCTCGAGACAGAAGGGTTCCATCTCACCTTCACCGAGGACGGCATCGAAGAGATTGCGGTCATCGCCACGCAGGTAAACGAGCAGTCCGAAAATATCGGAGCGAGAAGGCTCTACACGATCCTGGAGAAGCTCCTTTCCGATATTTCCTTTAATGCCCCGGATGCAGAAACCAGAGAGGCGGTCATAGACAGACAGGCAGTCCGCCAGTGCCTGAAGGATATCGTGCAGAACCAGGACCTGTCGCGGTATATTCTTTAAGACGGCCAGCTATTCCGATATAATCGGAATGGCTGGAGGGTTCGAGGGGCCAAGGATTCAAGTGTTCAGGACTAAAATCACAGGAAAAAGATTTTTCACTTGAACCCTTGTCCCCTTGAATCCTGGAACCCTTGGAACAGATAAATAATCTTAGCGGGAACGTGAGAGTTCTTACAAACTCATTATTTGGAGCATTGGACACAAGATGAAAAAATTTCTGCGAACCGCCGACGTCCTGATCGAGGCACTCCCCTATATCCGGAGGTTTGAGGGGAAGACCATCGTCATCAAATACGGCGGAAGCGCCATGGTCAACGAGGAGCTGAGGAGGGTCTTTGCCCTGGACATGATCCTCATGAAGTATGTGGGCATCCACCCGGTCATCGTGCACGGCGGAGGCCCGCAGATCGGCAAAATCATGGAGAAGATGGGTAAGATCCCGCAGTTCATCCAGGGCCAGCGGGTCACGGATGAAGAGACCATGGACATCGTCCAGATGGTCCTCGGCGGCAAGGTGAACAAAGAGATCGTCTCGCTGATCAACAACAACGGCGGAAAGGCCGTGGGGCTGACAGGAAGGGACGGCCGGATGATCAGGGCGAAGAAGATGATCGTAAAAAAACCTTCGCCTGAAACCGGGGTCCCGGAGATCATCGACCTGGGCAAGGTCGGCGAGGTGGAAGAAGTCAACCCGGAGATCATCCGGGTGACCGAGCAGAGCGGATTCATCCCGGTCATCGCCCCGGTTGGAGAGGGCGAGAACGGAGATTCCTATAATATCAATGCCGACCTGGTGGCCGGAAGCATCGCGGCAGCCCTTTGTGCCGAAAAGCTGATCCTGCTGACCGATGTGGCTGGCATCCTGGACAAGAAGGGCGCCCTTGTGCCCACAGCCACACGCAGGGACATTGCACGGATGAAAAAACAAGGGGTGATCACCTCAGGCATGATCCCCAAGGTGACTGCCTGCTTCATCGCCCTGGACGGAGGCGTGAAAAAGACCCACATCATTGACGGCCGGATCAAGCACGCTGTACTCCTGGAGCTCTTCACCAGGGGAGGCGTGGGTACGGAGATCGTCTCCGGGAAAGAGACGGGGGAAAAAATCGCTCATGCTGCCAAGAGAGGTAAATAACATGGAAATCCCCCTCTGCCCCCCTTTAGCAAAGGGGGGAAGGGGGGATTTGAAAATATTATCAGGTGAAGAAAGAAATGAAGACTCAGCAGCAGATCATAGAGGCATCCGAGAAGTATCTCATGAAGACCTATGGCAGGTTTCCTGTGGCCCTTGTCCACGGAGACGGGTGCCGGGTCTTTGACGCGGACGGAAAGAGCTATATTGACTTTCTGGCAGGCATTGCCGTGAACGGTCTGGGGCACGGCCATCCCGCCCTGCTACACGCCATCGAGGAGCAGAGCCGCAAGCTCCTGCATGTTTCCAATTTCTATCATATCGAGCCGCAGGCAGAATTGGCCCGGCTCCTGGTCGAGCATTCGTTTGCAGACAAGGTCTTTTTCTGCAACAGCGGGGCAGAGGCAAATGAGGCCGCGATCAAGCTGGCACGCAAGGCCGCAAAAGACCGGGGGGAACCCGACCGGTTCGAAATCATCACCATGACACAATCCTTTCACGGAAGGACCCTGGCCGCTCTCACGGCCACGGGACAGGAAAAGTTTCACAAGGGGTTTGAGCCGCTCGTTCCCGGGTTCAGGTATATCCCCTTCAACGACATCCCGGCGGCTGAGAAGGCCGTCAATGGCAAGACCTGCGCCGTGATGGTGGAGCCGGTCCAGGGTGAAGGCGGAGTGAACGTTCCCGGGCCGGACTACCTGCACGCCCTGCGGGAGATCTGCGACAAACGCGGCGCCCTCCTGATCTTCGATGAAGTGCAGTGCGGCATGGGAAGGACGGGCAGGCTCTTTGCCTGCGAGCATTTCGGGGTCTGGCCCGATATCATGACCCTGGCCAAGTCACTGGGCGGAGGGGTCCCCATCGGGGCCATGCTGGCCAGGGATGAAGCGGCCAAGAGCTTCTCGCCGGGGACGCACGCATCCACCTTCGGAGGGAATCCCCTATCCTGCGCGGCCGGAATTGCGGTGATGAAGACGCTCCTCGCCACTGGATTCATGGAAAACGTGACGGCCCGTTCAGATTATTTTCAGGAGCGGCTGCTCAAACTCAAGAAGGCCCATCCGGTCATCAGGAATGTTCGGGCACTTGGGTTGATGGTCGGGATGGAACTAACGGTTGACGGGGCGCCCGTGGTCAAGGCGTGCATGGAAAAAGGTTTCCTGATCAACTGCACCAACGGTAATGTACTCCGGTTCCTTCCTCCTCTGATCATCAGGAATGAGGAGATCGATCTTCTTGTGGAGGCGCTGGACGAGATTTTTCAAGCCGGAGATTTCGCTTGAAAATAATGATGTGTGTGGCCTTTGCAATTTGCTGAGAGCTTGTATATGAAAAAAGACCTTTTATCCATTCATCACCTGGCCCGAGAGGATATCGAGCTGATCCTGGAGAGGTCCGCAGGCCTGAAAGAAAAACACAAGACCGGCATCCCCTATCAGCCCCTCAAGGGAAAATGCCTGGGGATGATTTTTGAAAAATCCTCCACCAGGACCAGGGTCTCCTTTGAGGTTGGGATCCTTCAGCTCGGCGGCCATGCCCTGTTCCTGAGTTCCAAAGACCTCCAACTCGGAAGGGGAGAGTCCATTTCTGATACCGCCAAGGTCCTTTCCCGGTACATCGACGGGATCGTGATCCGGACCTACAAACAATCGGACGTGGAGGAACTGGCCAAGGTGGCCGATATCCCCGTGATCAACGGCCTGACCGACCTGCTCCATCCCTGCCAGACTCTGGCCGACCTCTTCACGATCAGGGAACGGATCGGGTCCCTTGAAGGGCTCAAGGTAGCCTATATCGGCGACGGCAACAATATGGCCAACTCATGGCTGCACGGAGCGGCCAAACTCGGGATCCACCTCTCGGTGGCCGTGCCGAAGGGGTATGGGCCTGACGCGACGGTCGCCAGCGAGGCCATGGAGGAGGCCCGGCGCACCGGTGCCAGGATCATGATCACCCAGGACCCTGTGGAGGCCGTGGCCGGGGCCCGGATCATCTCCACCGATGTCTGGACCAGCATGGGGCAGGAAAAGGAACATGACAAACGGCTGAAGGTCTTTAGAAAGTACCAGGTCAATGACGAATTAACGAGGCATGCAGATCCCGACTACCTGTTCATGCACTGCCTTCCGGCTCACCGGGGTGAAGAGGTCACAGACGAGATCATTGACGGACCGCACTCCGTGGTCCTGGATGAGGCCGAAAACCGGCTCCATACCCAGAAGGCGGTGCTGGAGCTTTTAATGGGAGAGATGAGGAGATGAAGCAGAAGATCCGAAAGATCGTGGTCGCCTACTCCGGCGGCCTGGACACGTCCGTGATTGTCCGCTGGCTCAGGGAGACCTACAAGTGCGAGGTCATCACCTTTACAGCGGATCTCGGGCAGGGTGAAGAGCTCACTGGGATCGAGGAAAAAGCCAAAGAAACCGGGGCCTCGAAGGCCTATGTGGAGGATCTCCGGGAAGAGTTTGTTAAGGACTATGTGTTCCCGGCCCTGCAGGGGAACGCCGTGTACGAGGGAGGATATCTCCTCGGAACCTCACTGGCCCGGCCGCTGATCGCCAGGCACCTGGTCCGGATCGCGGAACAGGAAGGGGCCGATGCCATTGCCCACGGGGCCACGGGCAAGGGAAACGACCAGGTCCGGTTTGAGCTTTCGGCCTACGCCCTGAATCCCAGGATCCGCGTGGTGGCGCCGTGGCGGGAATGGGACATGAACTCCCGGGAGTCCCTGATCGCCTATGCCAAGATCCGTTCGATCCCGGTCCCTGTGACAAAGCAAAGGCCTTACAGCAGCGACCGGAATCTCTTTCACATCAGCTTTGAGGGAGGGATACTGGAGGATCCGTGGTCTGAGCCGCCCGAGGATATGTTCGTCCTTACGATCTCACCGGAGAAGGCCCCGGATACTCCCGAAATCGTGGAGATAGACTTTGCTGACGGCATCCCGACCGCCGTAAACGGGAAGGGACTTTCTCCGGCCACTCTCCTCTCCGAGCTCAACCGTCTCGGCGGTACACACGGCATCGGACGGCTGGACCTGGTGGAGAACCGGTTCGTGGGAATGAAATCCCGGGGTGTCTACGAGACGCCGGGCGGCACCATCCTCCACACAGCCCACCGGGCCGTGGAGTCGATCACCATGGACAGGGAGGTCATGCACTTAAGGGACTCCCTGGTCCCCAAGTTCGCCGAGCTGATCTACAACGGGTTCTGGTTCTCCCCGGAGATGGACCTTCTGAAGAAGACCATGCAGGAGGCGCAGCGAGGCGTTACGGGCACGGCCAGGCTCAAGCTCTATAAAGGAAACTGCACGGTTCTGGGGAGGAAATCGGATCATTCCCTCTATCACTCAGGATACGCGACCTTTGAGGCGGATCAGGTCTATAACCAGAAGGATGCCGAAGGATTCATCAAGCTCAATGCCCTCAGGCTCCGGATCCGCAAGATGATGGAAAAATAGGAAAAAACTTGCGGCCGCTTGCAGGTCCTGTAACGTCTTGGCTTTTTTCAAACCATGCAGAGGGTAATGAAAACTGCAGCCGGTCATAATCAGATTGACTTCGCACCGCCATCCCCTTCACCAACGCATGCCGGCGGGCCTGACCGGATCATCTTCTGGGCAGCCGTCTGTTTTTTTCTCTTCTGGGCACTTGGGAGCCGGGGGTTCTGGGGCCTGGAAGGACGCTGGGCCGAGATCACGAGGGAGATGTTTCTGAGAGGAGACTTCTTCCACCCCACGGTCAAGGACAATCCCTACTTCGACAAACCCCTTCTCGGCTACTGGCTCATTGCCCTAACTTCCCTGATCCTGGGCCGGCTCGATGAGTGGGCCGTAAGGCTTCCAAGCGCCGTTTCAGGCCTCGCGGGGATCTGGGCCACGGTTTACCTGGGCCGCAAGCTCTGGTCCTTTGATGTGGCAAGAACAGCCGGGTGGATGCTTCTCACCTCCTACGGCATCCTTTTCTGGACCCGGACCGGCGCCGCGGACATGGAAAACCTTGCGGCCATTACCCTGGCCGTTGCCTGGTACTGGGCCCGTCGGGAGAAACCGAATTTCATCAGTTATTTTGGCTTCTACCTCATCTGTTTCCTCGGCGCCCATACCAAAGGGCTCACGGCCGTGGTGGTGCCGGCCCTGCTGGTCCTTCCCGACGTGCTCAGGGGGCGGCGCTGGCGGAATCTTTTGACCCTGTCCCATGTGCTGGCGCTTACCGCAGGCCTGGCCCTCTATCTTGCCCCGTTCATTTATGCGGCCATGACCGCAGAGGGATACAGTGAGAACGGCCTTGTCCTGGTCTTCCGGGAGAACATCCTGCGCTTTGTCCAGCCCTTTGACCATGTCGAACCCCCCTATGTATATCTCTATTATCTCCCGCTCTTCTTTCTCCCCTGGGCTCCGCTGCTCCTGACGGCGGTCACGGCTTCGGTGGGCTCCTTCAGGCGCATGAACCCGGCGACCCGTTGGCTGGCGGAGGCAGTGGTCCTGGTCTTTTTCTTTTTCACGATTTCAGGATCCAGAAGGAATTATTACATCCTCCCGCTCCTCCCTTTCTGCGCCCTTTTTACCTCGGCCTTTTTTATGACCAAAGGGAAAGAGCGCCGGCAGCGCCTGGGACTCGGCCTTCAGGCCGGATTACTCGTCCTCCTTTGCCTGATTGAAATCGCGAGCCCTGCGTTCTGGCCCATGGTCAAGGCGCGTACCGGGTTTATGCCTCCGTGGGATCTGAAACTCGCGACCCCGGCATTGGGCCTGCTGGCCCTGGCCCCCTGGCTCATCAGGCGACTTGCACCCAACCTGCTGGTCCGCATCACGGGAACACGCCTGAAGATGGCCCCCATGGTACTATCGGCGGCTGTACTCATGGGAGGTTTCTTCTGCTGGCAACAGGAGATCCTGAGCAGACCGGGTGATGAGAGAATCTTTGCGAAAAGTCTCAGGGCACAGGTCATGGAATCCCCATCAGCGGATATTGCCTTTTATAAGGATGTCTCTCCGAAAGTCCTCTTTTATGTGGACTATCCCGGCCCCGTAAAGATCCTCAATGACATCGATTCGGCACAGAGCTTTATAAAATCCGGCAACGAGGTCAAGTTCCTGGTCTCCAACAGGGAGTACATGCCTGAACTCCTTCCTGTTCTTCCCGATGGTAACCGGAAAGAACCGACCCTGAGCGAAAAATACTATGCATGGGATAAGGATAAAATTTCCACGAACATGGTGGCATGGAAGGTTGTCGGGAAAAATAAATAACCAACCATGAAACCGGTCGGATAATATTTTAAACAGACATGGAGGAAAGTTATGAAGATCAAAGTGGATCAGGCGCTGGTTGAATTTCAGCCGGAAACCAAAGAGGAAACCGCTGCCATGCAGAAGGTCTGGGACCTGATCGTGGACTGCGTCAAGTCCAACAAGAAACTGGTCCCGGTCGGCGAGTATGTGCCGATTAAAAAAAATCTGGCCAGATTCGTGATCGAGGAATAGTATTGAGCCCCATGATTTGCCGTATTCTGTGGTCTGCCCTCCGGCCGGATCAGGCCAGGCGGATCAGGGGAAACCGTTCAATACCGGAACTTCAGCAGGTCCATGGCATATTCCCTTTTGCCTGGCCGTAAGGATGCCCCGGCACCGGACGTGGTGCAATATCGGGGTTAGATCACCGCCGGCTGCTGCTTGGTGATGCAGTGCAGGGCACCGAGCCCGTGGACCAGGTCCTCACAGCGGATCCCCACAACCTTGCGGTCCGGGAACAGGGCCTGCATAATATCCAACGCATGGACATCATTGGCATGCCCGAAGGTCGGGACCAGGACCGTCCGGTTCGCTATATAGAAATTGGCATAGCTCGCAGGGAGCCTCCCCTCATCCCCTGAGACCGGCCCCGGCATGGGTAACTTTATGACCGCGAGTTTGTTCCCATCCTGGTCTCCGGCCGCAAGAAGCCTCTCATAATTTTCCTGGAGAATGGGAAAATTATCGTCTTCTTCATCCTCTTCGTATGCGCAGACCACGGTGGTGGGATTGACAAACCGGGCGATGTCATCGATATGACCGTCGGTGTCGTCACCGGCAATCCCCTGTTTCAACCAGATAACGTGCCGTACGCCAAGATAATCCATGAGACGCCTATCGATCTCTCCCCTGGTGAGACCGGGGTTCCGGTTCGGGTTCAGCAGGCACTGCTCTGTGGTCAGGAGCGTCCCTCTCCCGTTCACGTCTATGGATCCCCCTTCGAGGACCATGCCTGGGGTGAAACAGGGAATCTTCATGTCCTGCCGGATAAGATCGGGAATGCGGGTATCCCTGATGAGCGCCTCATACTTCCCGCCCCAGGCATTAAACTCCCAGTGCACCATGGCGAGATTTCTTTCCTCGGGCCGGATCACAAAGATGGGGCCGTAATCCCGGAACCAGACATCTGCATGTTCATAGATATGCAGATGGATTCTCCGCAGGTCCACCTTCTCTTCCCCCAGCCTTTCCGCCACCCTTGCTCTCATGCGTTCATCGGTGACGGAGAGGTGGATATCTTCACTCCCATGAAGTGCTTGGATAATACGGACATAGGTCTCTTCGACTGCGGGAATACGATCTGGAAAGGTGACCGGATCATGGGGCCATGCCAGCCAGACCGCCTCATGCGGCTCCCATTCTGCGGGCATGCGGTATCCCATGGCAGCAGGTGTATTATTGGAAGAAGGCATTGTCATTATCTTTGGTTCTTCTCCCATTGAGTGGGCAAAAAGGGTCCGAGGATTCAAGGGGTCAAGGGTTCAAGTTAAATACTGAAACGCATTACTATACATAACGCCTTATATAATGCAGCATAGTTTATGAAGAACCGCATTGGGT
>CAKKPE010000043.1 GCA_919901565.1 bacterium | reverse complement strand
ATGGACGTGGCCATCGGCAGAGACACCACCCTCCACCCCGACTGCTATCTTGAAGGCAAGACCCGCATCGGATCCGGATGTGTGATCGGGCCCAATACCCGGATCATAGACTGCGAGATCGGGAACTTTGTCGAGATCCTGGGGTTCTGTTTCTTTACAGAGACCCGCGTGGGGGACCGGGCGGTCCTCGGCCCCTTCTCGCACCTCCGTCCCGGGACCGAGATCCGCGAGGCGGCCCACATCGGGAACTTCGTCGAGATCAAAAAATCCACGATCGGCGCCGGCTCCAAGGTCAACCACCTCTCCTACATCGGGGACACGGAGATGGGAGACAAGGTCAACATCGGGGCCGGGACCATCACCTGCAATTATGACGGCGTCCACAAACACAAGACCGTAATCGGGAACAGGGTCTTCGTGGGAAGCGACACCCAGTTCGTGGCCCCGGTCAGGATCGGGGACCGCTCCCTGATCGGCGCCGGCTCCACCATCACCCGGGATGTGCCCGAAGACGCCCTGGCCCTGAGCCGTGCGGAGCAGAAAAACGTGGAACAGGGGGCTAAAAAGATCCGTAACCGCCTTCGTAAAAAAGAAAACTGAGTAACCGGTGTTACTCTGCAAGAAAATCATAAAACGGACGGCAAAGTAAAAAGCTCCATAGCTCCGCGCGCAAGTCCTGAGGAATGAGGCGTACTTAGACGTACGCTGCAATGACGAAGGACGCAGCGGAACGCCGCAGATGGATTTTTTACGAAGCCGTCAAGGAGTATCGATTATGTGCGGTATTATGGGATATATCGGAGAGCAGGATGTGATCACGGTGATCGTGGACGGATTGAAACGGCTTGAGTACCGGGGTTACGATTCCGCAGGCATCGCCTATCTCAAGGCCGGAGAGATCCAGGTCAGGCGCACAGAGGGCAAGCTCTGCAACCTGGCATCCCTGCTCCGCGGAGAATCCACGGACACCGGGATCGGGATCGGACACACGCGGTGGGCCACCCACGGCAGGCCCTCGGAGGAGAACGCCCATCCCCACCGCTCGGGCGATACCGTCATCGTCCACAACGGGATCATCGAAAACTACCTCCCGCTCAAGAAGGCCCTGATTGAAGAAGGGGTCACCTTTACATCGGAAACCGACACCGAGGTCATGGCCCATCTGATCGAGAGGAGCCTCAAAGAGCAGGGCGGGGACCTGGTCAAGGCCGTTCGGGCCGCCCTCAGGAAAGTCACGGGGGCCTTTGCCCTCGGCATCATGAACAGGAACGATCCGGACAAGATCATCGCGGTCAAGATGGCGAGCCCCCTGGTCCTTGGGCTGGGAAACGGGGAGAACTTCCTGGCCTCGGACATTCCGGCCATCCTGAACCATACGCGCAAGGTGATCTTTCTCGATGACGGCGAGATGGCGGTCCTGACGCGGGAAGGCGTGACGGTCACCACTCTGGAAGGCAAGCCCGTGGACAAGGAGATCCAGCATATCACCTGGAGCGCGGTCATGGCGGAAAAGGGGGGCTACAAGCACTTCATGCAGAAGGAGATCTTCGAACAGCCCAGGGCCATCCTCGACACCTTCCGCGGGAGGATCGGGAGAGAGACCGGGGATGTTTTTCTCGAACAGTTTCAGCTCACCCCGGAAGAGGCAAAGAAGATCCGGAAGATCGTGATGATCGCCTGCGGCACCTCCTACCATGCGGCCCTGGTCGGGAAGTTCATGGTCGAAGAAATGGCGAGGATACCCGTGGAGGTGGACATTGCCTCGGAGTTCCGGTACCGGGACCCCCTGGTGGATGAAAAGACCCTGCTGGTATGCATCTCCCAGTCCGGGGAGACCGCGGACACGCTTGCGGCCCTTCGGGAGGCCAAGGCCAAGGGGGCCAGGACCCTCGGGATCTGCAACGTCCTGGGGAGTTCCATCACCCGGGAAGCGGAATGGATCCTGTACACCCACGCAGGCCCGGAGATCGGCGTGGCCTCGACCAAGGCGTTTACCACACAGCTCATTGCCCTCTACCTCTTCTCCCTGCACCTCGCCAGAGTCCTGAACAGGATCTCTTCCAGTGATGCCGTTTCTCTCATAGAGGACCTGACCCATCTTCCCCATCAGGTGGAAAAGATCCTGGAGGCGGAAGAAGAGATCCGGAACCTGGCTAAAATCTATGCAGACCGCACGGATTTCCTCTACCTGGGCCGCGGCATCCACTATCCCATCGCCCTCGAAGGGGCCTTGAAACTCAAGGAGATCTCCTACATCCATGCCGAAGGCTACCCCGCGGGCGAGATGAAACACGGCCCCATCGCCCTCATTGACGAGAAGATGCCGGTGGTCTGCCTCCTCCCCAGGGACAAGGTCTTTGAAAAGGTCCTGGGGAACATCGAGGAGGTCAAGGCAAGGAGCGGGATCGTCATCGCCCTGGTCACGGGAAAGGAGCCCGAAGTCCGGCAGAAGGCCGATCATGTGATCGAGGTCCCCAACTCCAACCATTACCTCACGCCGGTCCTCATGACCGTGCCCCTGCAATTGCTCGCCTATCACATCGCCGTGCTCCGCGGCACCGACGTGGACCAGCCCAGGAATTTAGCCAAGTCTGTAACTGTGGAGTGATGCTGCAATTTTCCGGGAATGGCTGTAGGCTGCAGGGACGGGCCCTCAGGAGCCGATGACCAGCACGGGGCAGGATGTCCGGCGGATGACCTTTCCCACGATATTTTTGCTGAAGAAGTGCCTGATCCCCTTGCGTTTACGGCCGCCCATGATGATGAGTTCGCTTCTTTCCTCCAGGGCGACCTCTGCAATCTTGTCATGGATCTCGCCTTCTTCGAGCCTCGTCTTTTAAAAAACCCCTTCGGCCCTGGCCTTTTTCCTGATTTCGGAAATCGCCCTGGTACCGCCGCCGTCCAGGACATCTTCGATATTCCTGACGCCGGTAAGATTCAGGTCCCCATCATTTTCGGGAACGACCTTGACGACGGTGACTTTGCATGATTCATCACTCAGGAATTTCAGGCCCTCCACGAGAACATCCATGGAGCCGTTGACCGCGATAAGGACTTTTCTGTAACCTTTCATATAAATTACCTCACAACAAGGATTGGACAGGACGCATGAATGATGACCCGCTCCACGGTGCTCCCCATGATAGCCCTGTTCATGCCCTGCCACCCATAGCTTCCCATCGCGATCAGATCACTGTTAAGGCTCTTCGCCGTCTCGATGATTTTATCCGCAGCCTGTCCTTCCTCGATTCTGGTCTCAACCTTTACCCCGCTGCGCGATGCCAGATCCTTGGCCTCTTGCGTGATCTTCATGGCCTCCTGCAGGATGCTTTTCTTGATCGAGTCGGTCCTTAAAAATCCGATCATTTCCTCATACCGGGGGATCACGTAAAGGACCGTGACCTTTGCGCCGTCCACCTTTGAAAGTTCACATGCACGATCAAGCGCCTTCTTGCTGAACTCTGAACCATCGTAGGGAAGAAGAATGGATTCATATTCCCCGGTACATTCATCGCAGGGCTTTTTGACCACCAGGACATCACACGGAGAGCTGACGATCACGCCTGAAGTCACGCTTCCCATCAGCAGCCTCTTGAATCCCTTTCTGCCGTAGGTTCCCATGGCAATCAGGTCTGCATGCTTCTCCCTTGCGGTATCGGTGATCACATCCGTAGGTTCCCCCTGAGAAACCAGAGCGTCCACCTCAACACCGAATTCCGACTTGACCATCTCTTTAGCCTGTGAGCAGGCCTTTCTCCCCAGTTCAAAGCGCTTCTCCAACTGTTCCGGCGCATTCCCGAACTCCTCCTCGTTGAAAAGCACGGCATGCACAAGGGAGACCTTCCCCCCATGGGCCTTGACCCAGTTCGCAGCCTCCAGGAGGGCGGCATGGCTGAACGGTGTACTGTCAAAAGCGACTACAATATTTTCATACATACATATTTCTCCAGCCTGAATCAAAGGCTATGTTGAATATCTCTCTGCTGCAACATCCTGTAACAGGGCGAAG
The DNA here is from genome assembly GCA_919901565.1 of bacterium. Classification (GTDB taxonomy): domain Bacteria; phylum CG2-30-53-67; class CG2-30-53-67; order CG2-30-53-67; family CG2-30-53-67; genus CG2-30-53-67. Next base: position 5,990 of record CAKKPE010000043.1, on the reverse strand, counting down.
TCCATGGCTGCATGCTAATGGGCGCCGCCGCTCTTCTTGAACACCAGACCCACGCCAAAACCCGCGCCCACGGCGGCAAGAATGGATAAGGCCCCATATGCGGCCGCATTGTTTTTTGACATGCCGGAAAGGCTCGCAATCAGACCCGCCTGCTCCACCAGCACATGGCTCTCTGCCTTGTCGATGACCTTCTTGTCTTTGACCTCATAGACCGTAACCGTATAGGTGCCAGGAGATGCCTGATAGGGCCACTTCATCAACGTGTAATAACTCTGCCGGCCGTCCTTTTCCGTCAAGGCAACATCGCCGCTGGATACGGAATAGAGTTTTGAGGCCTCTTTGAATTTTACAAACTCATTGAACCATTTGGTTTTTTCATCCTCGCCTGAGACCGGCGACAGGGTCACATGCCTTTGCAGGGCCGGATATCCGATCAGGTGCTTCTCCATTTCTTCACCGCTGAGGATATCCTCGATCTTCCTGGTACTCCCCAGGAAGTAGAGTGAAGGCACATGTTCCACGTTCAATGTCTCGACATTCATCCACAAGATTCCTCCGACCTTGCCCTTCTCCCGCAGGCTCTGGTGTTCTTCCGGAGCGGTGATTTTGATAATGAGGTCGGTCCCCGGGTCCGAAATCCCGCTGACGCTGACCGTGCTCCCGTGATAAAAAAAGTCGATCTTGATATGGTCGTGATTAGCCTTGATCGTCAATGCGGCCGATGCCTGATTCTGAGATAAGGCCAGACACCCCAGGATCATCAGGAATGCCGTCATTCCCTTCTGAAATATAACCCGCGTGCTTTTCATCTTAGTGTCCTCCTGCTTGTGCCAAAAGTAACGATGGATTCAAGGTCAAATCAAAAATCATCTTGACGGTCACCATGAGCACGATCCCGGCAAGCAGGATCTTGAGCTGATCCCCCTTGAGTTTCCTTCCAAAAACCGTTCCGACCTGCGCCCCAATGGTGGACCCGACCAACAAGAGTACGGCAAGGATGAAATCCACGGTATGATTGGTATAGGCCTGCAGAAAGGTGACCTCAATACAGTTGAAGAGGATCTGGAAGAGGCTGGTCCCGACAACCACGTGCATGGGCATCCTCAGGATATAGATCATCACAGGGACCATCAGGAATCCCCCGCCCACACCCATGATCGCTGCGAGGATCCCTACGAAACCGCCGAAGATGATGGGGACCAGTATGGAGTGTGTAACACCTGACTTTTCAAAATGCGCCTGAAACGGAAGGATTTTCAGGAATCTCACGAGACCCGATTCCTTTCCCGGCTTTGTCTCTTCCTCTTCCTTTTTCTTTTTCTTCATGGCGGACAGGCTTTCAAAAAACATATAGCCGCCGACAATCCCCAGCATCAGCACATAGGTGATCTTGATGACAAAATCGGCATTGCCCATGGCCTTGAGAACCTTGATCAACTGCACGCCAAAGAGCCCGCCGGAAAAACCGCCGATCAGAAGATAAAAGCCCATCTTGAAATCCACATTGCCGAGCTTCCAGTGTGCGTAAGTCCCGGAAGTCGATGCCGCCACGATCTGGTTGGAATCCGTGGCAGCGGCCACCGTGGAAGGGATCCCCAGCATGATCAGGAGCGGCGTCATCAGAAAACCTCCTCCGACGCCGAAAAGGCCCGAGAGCAGGCCTACAACCAGGCCCAGGCCCACCGGGACCAGGATATTGACACTGGTTAAAGCGACCGGTAAATAAAGATACATCTCATCTCTCCTTTCTTTTAAAACAGTTTATTCATATACTTGAATATTCAAACTCTGCACAGATCCACCATAAAATTGAGTCTCTCCCGAAAAAAGCCTTGTCTGCCTGTTGGGCGAAAACGGCGGGCTGGAATGAATCAGGTACCTTTGGTCATGGTCACGACCGGCCTCAGGGCAAGTTTTACAAACCTGTCCAGCACCCCTTTGGTCATCTTCCCGCTGTTCGTGACCCCGGGGCTCAACAGGACAAGATCAATAAACGTTTTTTGTTTGAGAAAATTCCTTACCGCCGTCATGGCATCCAGGGCCGCTTCGTAGATATCCACATTCACCCCGGATGTCTTGCACTTTTTCATGAGGTCATCAATCCTTGCATCATGCGCATCATCACCGTTCTTCAGGCTCTCCGTAATCATCTCTCTTGCGGTCTCATGTTCATTGGCCTCGGCAAAGGTGACCGCCATCATCACGTCTTCAAATTTTTTCTGCAGCTTCTTCTTGTAAAGAAGCAGCACGGTTATCCCTTTGTTCATCATCTTGGCGAGACCGATGGCATAGGACAGTCCTTCCTCCAGGTTCTCATCCGATTGCATCACGTACAAAAGCTGCTTGGTTCCCATTTTTTTAACCTCCGTTTCAGACATTCCCTGCAACCTGATGCAGGTCTTTGCCTATTCTATATAGCAAGAAGGATGCCAAAAGGTAAGTCATTGATTTTAAATGATTTTTAAAAAAGATGGGGCGGGTTTGGTGTTTCAGATTGGAACAGCAGTGAACGCTATTCCTCTTTGAGGATCCTCCAGAGGCTCGTTCTGGATATGCCTAAAAGCTCAGCAGCCTTGGATTTATTGCCTCCAACCAGAGCAAGGACCTGCTCAGCATAGTCCTTGTTCAGATTGTCCAAAGTCTTGACCCTTCCGGGCTCCACTGTTTCAATATGGAACATCTTGATACTCTGTGGCAGACTCTCCGGCGAGATGAGCGGACCCTTTTCAAGGATAATGGCCCGTTCGATGATATTTTCAAGTTCCCTGACATTGCCGGGGAAGCTGTAACTCTTCAGGACCTTCATAGCTTCCGGAGTAAAGCCCGTGATCTTCTTGTGGTACTTTGGCAGATGCTTTTGCAGGAAATATGCGGTCAGAGGCTCCAGGTCTTTTTTCCGTTCCCTCAACGACGAGATAAATATCTCCATAACATTCAGCCTGTAATAAAGGTCTTCCCTGAACCGCCCTTCGGATATGAGCGTGCCGACATTCTGGTTCGTCGCGGCGATGAACCGGACATCCACATGGATGGGCTTCGTCCCTCCCACCCGGAAGAATTCACCCTCTTCGATGACCTTGAGCAATTTCGCCTGCAATACCGTGGACATCTCCGCAATCTCATCGAGCAGAAGAGTTCCCGTGTCCGCCACCTCCAGGAGCCCCTGCTTCAAATTGATCGCTCCGGTGAACGCTCCCTTCTCATACCCGAACAATTCACTTGCAAGAAGCTCCTCTGTCAGCGTGGCACAATTGATCGAAAGAAAAGGCCTATCCTGTCTTTTGCTTGTGGAATGGATGATCCTGGCAATCAGGTTTTTCCCTACGCCGCTCTCACCCGTGAGGAAGACATGACAGTCTGAGTCCCTGATACTCTCAACAACCTCTAAAATTTTTTTCATGCTATCGCTCTCTGCGATGATGAAATATTTTTTACCCGCCCCCAGGATGGCCTTCAAGGCGGTATTCTCTTTTTCCAGAATTTTATGTTTCTGGATATTCTTGGCTTTGAGTACAATCTCATCCAGATCGAAGGGCTTGGTAATATAATCGTATGCCCCCTTCTTCATGGCCTCAATGGCCGACCCGATACTCCCGAAACCCGTGATGATGATCACCTCAGTACCCAGGCGCTTCTCTTTGATGCTATCGAGAAGTTGTATGCCGGTCAGCCCGGGCATCTTGATGTCAGCGATGAGCAGATCATAATAGCCGCTCTCCATTTTCTTCCGGGCCTCCTGGCCGTCGGGGACCCCCTGAACATCGTATCCTTCCTGCTGTAACGTATAAACGAGATGTTTCAGTGTGATCTTCTCATCTTCCGCTACAAGGATTTTGAAATCCATGGCTACCCTTTCCCTTTGGGCAATGTGATCATAAATCCGGCCCCTTTGCCTTCCTGACTCCTGACCAGGATATCACCATTGTGTTTCTTGATGATATTAAAAACGATCCCAAGCCCGAGCCCGGTGCCTTTGTCCTTGGTGGTGAAAAACGGGTCGTATATCTTTTCAATGGTCTCTGCGGACATCCCCTTGCCCGTATCCGATACGGTCAGTTCCACACGATCTTTTCCGGATTTCACCTTGACCGTCAGGTCCCCTCCGTCCGGCATGGCATCCACGGCATTTTGAAAAAGGTTGACCAGGGCCCGCTCCATCTGTTCAGGGTCCGCTGATATGAGAACACCGCCCGGGTCAGAATCCAGGGAAAAGCTGACCTTTTCCAGATTCACGGAACCGCCCAATAGTTCGTACGCCCTGGATATCACGGCATTCAGCTCCACCTCTCTGGCCTGGAGGTCCCTTCCCCTTGCGAACTCCAGGATGTCTCCGACAATCCGTTTCACCCTGATCGTCTGGCTCAAAATGTCGTCTATGGATTCCTTGATGATCATGGGGTAACCGTCTCCGATTTCCCTCACCAGTCTCTGCACGGAGATATAGATGTTGTTCAGGGGATTATTGAGTTCGTGGGCAACCCCGGATGCCAGTGTCCCGATCGCGGCCAGTTTCCTGCTCTGGTATAATTCGGTCTCCTTCCTGTGAAGTTCGTCTTCTCTCTGGACCAGTTTTTTGCCCATGGATTTGAATTCCTCAATGAGCACGCCTACTTCGTCCCCTCCCCATTCCTGCGCCGGTACCTTCACCTGGGAGAAGCCCCCCTTCCCGGTCTTTTCTATAACATCTGTAAGAAATTTCAGCCGGTCCACAACGCTCCGGCTGATGACGAAGAGCGTCCCGATCCCGATGACCAGGAAAAGGGAGAAAAATACAACCATGGCCATCTGGGAGATCGAGATGGTATGGTCCACGCTGCCTCTTGCGACCTTGTCCATTTCCTGGGAGGTATTGATGATATCTTCTCCGTTTTTTCTGAGGAGGTTGATCTCCGAATCAAGATCTTTCAGCCCGGCAACAAGTCTGTGGCCGGGTGGCAGGACAAATACCTTTTCCAGGAATTCCGCCCCGACGATGGGGTGCTCCAGGAATGTCAGTTCAATGATCGGAAAGAATTTGGCGTAATCCTTGTACGAATCCTTTATGGATTCAAATTCAGATGACAGGTCCCTGACCGATCCCTGTATCTTCTTGAATCTCTGCTCATACTCCTGGATAGAACTTTTCAGTCTGGGAAACCGGCCGGTATTCTCCTCGGGGATATGGCCGCTCAGAATACTCTTCAGCACACCGATACGCCTGTAGACGGCCGCCGACTCCTCTTCCGCCTTGAGGGGGTAGAGGAAATAATTCTTCTCATGCCGTCTGAGCTGTAAAGACTCGCTTCTGATGGTATCCGTAACTTCAAGAAGATGTATTTCATTCCTGATTTTAATGAAGTTGGCATACTCAAAGCCTACCAGTATGGCAATGATCGAGGCGCTGATAAAGAAGCTCAGTGCTGTCTTTTTTTTCAATAGCATGGGACGACGCTATCCGGTGTTATGAAAATATCCTGTGTTGGCTGGATTATCACCTTACTCTGATTGCGGCCTCCTTTCAAGAGCAAATGTGAAAAGAAACATGCTTTTTCGTTTCCTTGCGGACATTCTCGCCGTATGCCACCTCGCCTTCATCCTCTTCGCGGTGCTCGGCGCGGCGCTGGCATTCAGGTGGCCGAAAATCATCCTGCTGCATGTGCCGGCAGCAATCTGGGCCGTTCTTATTGAAATTTCCGGATGGGCCTGTCCGCTCACGCCCCTGGAGAACCGGCTCCGGATCATGGGCGGAGAGCCCGGCTACGCGGGCGGGTTTGTGGAACATTACCTGCTCCCGGTCCTTTATCCGGCGGCCCTTACGCGGAATATTCAGGTCCTCATGGGAATCCTGGTTCTGGCCTTAAACGTCCTGATCTACATTCAGCTTATGCATTCGCTGAGAAGAAAGGACAAATAGGGACGGAGGGGCTGTTGAAAAAGTGTTTTTCTGGTCTCATGCCGATAGGGGTAGGGAAGGCTTTCGCCTCCCCTCCCTCCGAACCGGACAGGCGGTT
>CAKKPE010000042.1 GCA_919901565.1 bacterium | reverse complement strand
AGAATAGGACATTTCTACTTTGGCCAAATAGGACATTATCATTTTGGGATTACAGCATTTTATTTACGCGCTTTTCAATCATGGCGATCTTAGGATCTCGTATCTTCTTGCAGGGCACGCAAAGAGGTAATAGTCAGAGCAATTCCTTAATCTCTGAATCGGGGCCTCCGGAAGAAGTCTTGCTTTTACCTATACGGTTTTGTTAGTTTTTAGACAGGCTCTACATCTTGGGGTTTAAAAAGAGGTTTTAAAAACGTACCTAATGCTTTATCCACTTTGCGTATATGACTGTTCAACCAATCAACAACCACACGATTAGTAAGTATCACAATATGAACACCAGCGCCATCTGTTTCAAACTGTTTTTTCAAGTCGGAAAAATTATTTATAAAGTGCCTATGTTGTCCTTTATGCGTAAGCTGGTCAGGGTAGTCATATTGCGTCATATATTTTTCTTCCGTACTGAAATGTGTTACCACATAATCCTCCAAAAACCCTATTATTTTACCAACCTCTTCTATGCCCTTGCCCTGACCGCACGCGTCAAGTAAATCATTAATTCTTTTAAATAACTCCTTATGCTGGTTATCAATCATATCTACACCTGTCCCTAACTCCTCAGTCCATTGTATTGCCATATTATACCTCCTTCTGAATTTAATTTTCTTGCATCATCAGTACAAAGGAATCCGGCCTCATCGATACACATTAGAATACACTTCGCCCCATTAAAAATCAAAACAAATACTCCAAGTACTCCAAGTATTTTATTTTGAACAATGACATACCTGAATTGTCTGCTTTCATCCATGGTTTCCTTCAAATTTGTCGGTCGGATACAAATATGTCGTATGCAGTTGGACTAGCGTGACACGGTTCTTATTGTTTTCAATAGTTTTCAAGCACGATTATGGTGGCACGGAACTTGCTATGAGAAAAGGTATGAAAGGATGGAATCCCACGGAGTTAATATGTTTAAGGAAAAAACCGTTATAACAGAGGACAGAATGTATAAGAAGTCCGATCCGGAGATGCCGGATCGGAAGTTCCACATTGAGACCGAGGAGTACCGGTGGGAGGTCTATGTCCGGCAGTGGATCATCCGCGAGACCGGAACCCCCGTCTATTATGGAAGGGTCGGGAACGAATACTCTGCGTACGGACTTACGGTAAATGAGGTCTTGAATGACCTTGCCTCCATTTTGGTTAGAATGTCTGAGTCCCGCCCAAAAGGTTTGAAGACTGTCTCTCTATCCGAGGTCCGCTATTTTCTTGATCCAAGCGATGTAATCAGGGAAGAAATGAAAATTACCGATCGTCGACCCGGCAAATCGATCCTGGCCAGGTTACTGGGGTTATAGTCTGAACTCTATGTATAATGTCTTGTCTGTGAAGGAAGCAAAGAGATGAATCCCCCCATCATATGTGATACGACCCTCAGGGACGGTGAGCAGGCGCCCGGTGTCGCCTTTACCACGGAAGAGAAGGTTGCCATCGCCCGGATGTTGGATGAGGCCGGTATACAGGAGATCGAGGCCGGCACCCCTGCCATGGGCAGGCAAGAGTGTGACGCGGTGAAGGGTATCGTATCCCTCGGACTCAAGGCCCGGGTCCTTGCGTGGAACCGGGCGCTGATCTCAGACGTCAATGCGTCCATAGGGTGTGGTGTGACCGCTGTAGCGATTTCCCTTCCCGTGTCTGACCTGCAGATTGAGCGGAAGCTCGGTAAGGAACGCTCCTGGGTCCTCGCCCAACTTTGCCGTACCCTGGAATATGCCAAGCATCTCGGGCTCTATGTCTGTGTAGGGGCCGAGGACGCCTCGCGCGCCGACCCTCAGTTTCTTTGTAAGTTTGCCTTAACGGCCGCAGCCTGCTCAGCGGACAGGATACGCTTTTCCGACACCGTAGGCATCCTCGATCCCGTGGAAACCTTTAAGCGGATCTCGGACCTGACCAGGGAACTCTCCATCCCCGTAGAAATCCACACCCACAACGATTTCGGTCTGGCCACGGCCAACGCTCTTGCGGGGATTCAGGCGGGAGCAGAGATTGTGAGCACCACCGTTCTCGGATTGGGAGAGCGGGCCGGAAATGCGGCGATAGAACAAGTGGTCATGTCCCTGAGGGAGATCTATGGATTGGAAACGGGTGTTCAGGCTGACTCGTTGTTGCCTCTCTGTCGTTATGTGGCCCAAGCCTCAGGCAGGGAGATCCCTCCGGGAGCGCCTGTTGTCGGGGAGAAGATCTTCTCCCATGAATCGGGGATTCATGCCGACGGCGTCATGAAGGAGCCGTCCATGTATGAGCCCTACCGGCCGGAATCAGTGGGGCGTAAGCGTAGGATCGTGATCGGTAAGCATTCCGGAAGGCATGCTCTGACACGCAGGCTTCAGGCGCTTGGTCTCGATATTGATTCGTTCCGAGCGGCCAGGCTCCTTGAGGAAGTCAGAAGCGTAAGCATCCGGTTGAAGCGGAATCTTTCCAACCAGGAACTGATCCGCATATACGAGGCCGAGTTTGGTCTATATGGGTGTGACCGGACGCCCGCGGCTTTGTTCGCGGATTCGTCCTCTTGATCGTTCTTCACGATCCTACAGATGAGAAAGGATGTGTCATGATTCATCCAAGGTTTCAGAAAGAAGAGGTGATGCAGCGTCATCCCTGTTTTTCCAGGGAGGCCCATCATCGATACGGGAGAATGCATCTCCCTGTGGCTCCGGCATGCAACGTCCAGTGCCGTTATTGTGTAAGAAAATTCGATTGCGCCAACGAGTCGAGGCCGGGCGTCTCAAGCCGGATGTTAAGCGCTGAGGAGGCGATCGAGAGGGTGCGGGCCGTGGTCCATCGCGATGAAAGAATTACCGTGGTCGGGATTGCGGGTCCAGGGGACCCTCTTGCCAACGCGGCTACGTACGAGGTTTTGCGAGCGGTCCACAAAGAGTTCCCTGAACTTCACACCTGTGTCTCGACAAACGGACTGCTGCTTCCGGATTGTTTGGACGATCTCATCGAGGCCGGCCTGAAGGCGCTCACGGTGACGATCAATGCCTTTCATCCGGAGAAGGTTCCGGCCATTTATTCGTGGATACGCTATCATGGCCGGACCCTCAAGGGACCTGATGCAGCCAAAGTTCTGTCGCGGAACCAGTGGATGGGTCTCAGAGAAGCCGCTCTGTCGGGCCTCCTTGTGAAGGTCAACACCATCTATATCCCCGGCATCAATGATGAGGAGATCCCATTGATTGCCGAGACGGCAGGGGAACTGGGAGCCGCTATGATGAACATCACCGCACTGATCCCCCAGGGGGAATTTTCCGGATTACAGAGGCCGAACCGGAAAGAGCTTGACGCTTACAGGCTGATTTGCGGGAGTCATCTGTCGCAGATCAGTCACTGCAGGCAGTGCAGGGCCGATGCGGTGGGTCTGGGCCGAGAAGACAGAGATATGGAGATGGAGGCCCTTCTGGCCAAGATCGGCGATGAGTACCTGGATCTCGTCTTCTAAGGTCGACGGCTTCGTAAAAAGTTTGTCTGCTGAGAACTTTTTACGAGTCTATCAAGGTTGGCCCGCGTGGGCTTTCGATGAAGGTCTGCACGAGGGTAGGTTGCACTTGTATGCAGGACTCTAAAAAGTGACCAGGCCTGAGGCCTTTCGCATAATCAAGAGGACATCGGAGATGTCGATGACCCCGTCGGGGCTACCCAGGGGGGCTACATCGGCCCTGGCCATGTCGAGCGGTGTTGGTGTGAGATCCCCTGTGGCGATCCTCATGGCCAGTAACGCGTCGGCCATATCCACCACGCCGTCCGGGGCGCCGTGGGGCGCCAGATCCCCCGTGGCGAACTGCGGAACCGAGGATGGATTCAGGGGGTCGGATAGGAGGGCGATCTCTTGTCCGTCTCCGTAACCATCCCCGTCGGTGTCGAACAAGAGCGGATTTGTACCGTAGAGGTTGATTTCATTGCCATCACTCAGGCCGTCGTTGTCCGTATCCGTTTGCAGCGGGTTGGTGCCTAAAGAGACCTCGTAGCCGTCTCCGAGGCCGTCATTGTCCGTGTCGAATAGGATCGGGTTCGTGCCATAAGTTTTGGTCTCCTGGTCATGTGTCAGACCGTCACCGTCCGCATCGAGACTGATCCTCCCGGCGCCGTAAAGGGTGTCTTTGCCAGCGCTCCCAAGATCTACAATGTTTGTTTCCAGTTTGGTCCATAACTGCTGAACCGTCAAGGCAGGGTTCTGGGAGAGGAGCAGTGCCGCTGCGCCGGCCGTATGCGGGGAGGCGCAGGAGGTTCCGTAAAAGGAGCCGTAGATGGAATTCGAGGTCCCGTCCGTGGCTGTGACGTCCGGTTTGGTCCTGCCGTCATTGGTAGGCCCCCTGGAACTATAATATTCGAGAGAGTCGGTCATGTTTACGGCTCCGACCGCGAGCACACCCGCCGCGTCCGCCGGCTGGGCCAGGCTGCTCTCCATGTTCTTGTATTGAAGGGAGCTTGCGCCGAAGAAATAAAGATCAAAAGGGAGGTTTGCGTCGCTGGTGGCCTTTTTCTTGACCACCAGGTAATAGGTCCCGGCGGACGGGGCCGTATAGACCAAGTCTTCTGCCGGGGGTCGGGCAACGGGCCCCTGGCTGATTGTGGAGGAGGCGACCACCGCTGCCCCGGGGTTGAGGTCCGGGTCTATATTATAAAGATACAGGTCATAGTCCTCTTTGGTTGTGGGATAGGCATTCCAGTTCATGAGAATCTCGATGGTGCTCCCTGCAGAGGCATACAGACTCAGGGCCTCGTCCGTGCCTGAAAACTCGTGTTTCGTGTCATTGTCCGTATCCGTCAGGGTCGCCTGGTAGTGTGAGTACGCGTAGTTTCCTGCGGCATTGACCCAGAGGATGCCGTGGGCGTAGGCGTCATTGGCGATGTTGCAGATAGTGCCGGTCCCATCATAGAAGGCCACATTGAGCCAGGCCACGGAATGGTTGATGACCCGGATCCCATTGGCGATGCAGTAGTCCTTGGCGTACCCAAGGCCTACATCAGAGCCGACCTTCAGAAGATAAAGCTGGGCGTCCGGGGCCATATCATGCACCACCTCGGCCACGGCGGTGCCATGCGGGGTGGTGGTTTCGATGCCAGTACCGGAGTAATCCACGGTGATGACATTGGAGGGGACCTCTCCCGCGTTTTTTGCAGCGGTCAGGTTCTGGAAGCCGAGGTCAATGATTGCGACTTTCACCCCTTGCCCCGTGGATCCAAGGGCCTGCATGTCGCTTGCTCCCATGGTGCCCACCCCCTGACTTTGCACGGCCTCGAAGGGATAAAAGGGGAGGCGGATCATCTCCAGGCCGGTCAGGCTCCGGGAGAGTGCCGCAAGTTTTGCAAGAGGGATCTTCACCTGCAGGAGGTTACGGTACCGCCGTTCTACGCTGATACCCATGGACCGGACCAGATTCTCGTCAATGGGCCAGTCCTGCTGAAATTCCAGCACGGCTTCCACCCGGTCCGCTTCGAGTTTGATTCTCCTGCCACGGGCATATTCTGCTGCTCCGGAAATGCCTTTCTGAAGATAGATGCGCTGCATTTCCAGAAGTTCCGGTCCGGTATGGGCCGGGTCAGCTTGAACAGGCAGGACGGGCGCAGCCCAAGCCTGACGGTATGGAATGAGGATGAGCAGAGAAAAAACAAGAATGAATCGTAACATATTTCTATGCATCTTATAGAATTAAATGCAATATCTATGCCATAAAAAAGAATTTGAAAACCTTTCGGGTATTAATTACATAACATCAGGTAATTGCAAGGATTATTCATATGCCCTTCAATCAACCTCCTGCGCATAAAGATATTCTGATCTTCGAATAATGGAAAAGTTTTTCCCAAAAATGGAAAATCTTTTCCATTAAAGGAAAATCTATGGACCGGTATAAGTGATTCTTCAATAAACGCGTTTTATTTTATATCAGATCAACAGACAGGACGGGAGTGTGACGGGACTAATGGATGTACTTCTTGACCACTTCCAGGAGGGTATGGGACTGAATCGGTTTGGCGATGTAGTCGTTTGCACCCAGGGCAAGCCCTCTTTTCTTGTCTTCTTCAGCGCCTTCGGTGGTGATGATGATAATGGGGATGTTCTTCTTTTTTTCGTCACTCCGTATCAAACTGACGAGTTTAAGACCGTCCATGACCGGCATGTTGATATCGGTGAGAATGAGATCAAAATTCTGCCCGGAGAGTTTCTTCCACCCGTCGACGCCATCTGTTGCTTCAACCAGGTTGCAGTCGGAGATCCTCTTGAGGGAAAAAATAATCAACTGCCTCATGGTGGGTGAATCCTCAACGATCAGAATATTGTGCTTTGCCATGCACGTTGCTCCTTCATGTTAAAGGGGTTTCGGGTTCTTGCCCTGGCTTTCGCTGAGGTGTTTCCGTAAGCAGGTCCAAAAAACCCTGAATCGTCGAAAGTTTGCGTTCCGATTGGGAATAAAGTTTTGCGCTGTAAATGGCGGTAGCCGCATGACTGGCCAGGAGACTGAAGAGTTCAAAATCGATATTTTTAAATTCACTCTTCTGCACCAGAAGTTTGTAAATGACCAGAAGACCAATGACATTTTCTTTGATCTTGAGGGGAACGCAGGCGACCGGGTTTTTCAGATCAAGTTCCGTATTATTCGTCAGATCTTGCGAGAAATAACTTTCGCCGGTTTTGGCCACTTCACCGATGGTTCCTTTGCCGATCTTGATATTCTTGACCTGGTGCACCTCTATCCCCTCTGCGGCCACTGTGGCCATCTCGTTGTGTTTCTCGTCCAGAAGCATGAGACAAAAGGTTTCGGCGCCGATCAGGTTGATGACGATCTCCAGGACCACACGAAGGACTTCCTTGTAGTCCAGGGTTGAATGAAGCTGGTGGCTTGCAATATAGAGATTGGCCAGGTTATTGTTTTCTTCCTGTACCACGATATACCGGTCGGCAAAGTCCTTGTTTTCTTGTTCGACTTCCTCGTGTATCCTCAGAAGGCGCTCCTTGTCTTCTTCAAGGGATCGGATCTCTTTTTCCATTTTAACCAGACGTTCATTCAGATTGGGATCCGCTTCTTTGCTCTTTGTCCCTTCTTCAAGCTGCATGACCTTGTAACGCAGCTTTTCATTCTCTTCCATCAGTTCTTTGGTAAACTCGGCCCCTTTATAGAATACCTGAAGGAACTCTTCGGCTTTTTGCCGGGGCCATTCTCCCGGAATTTTTTTCTCCGTCATAAGATCATAACTCCTTAAGCCTCGACCTTCAGGACGAGGTAGAACGGGGTTTGCATCTCCTTCAGACCAAGTGCAGGGCTGTTTGCCTTAAGTCTTACTGATTGTATAGTTATATGCTATCCTAAAAGTAGATAATAATCAAGAAAATTAAACAGTTATGAATTATTTCCAATGCAGAGGGACAATATTTTGTCGGTGATCTCTCCAAGTCCCAGGATATGATCAACGACACCCTCCTTGATCGCCTCAGCCGGCATTCCAAAGACGATAGCCGTATCTTCGGATTCGGCTATGGTTTTTCCTTCCATTTGTTTAATGGCCTTCATGCCGATCTTCCCGTCATCACCCATACCGGTAAGGAGGACACCGAGTGTCCGGCCGCCATAGACGGTCGAAGAGGATTCCATCATGGCGTTTACGGACGGAACGAACTTGTCCTCTTCCCGCTGTGGACCAAGGGTGACACGAACGATCGCATTGTATCTTTTGAAGGCCATGTTCATTCCTCCTGGTGCAATCAGGATACGGCCTGAACGGACTTCATCCCCTTCCTCGGCTTCTTTGACATCCAATTCGCACGATTCGTTCAGACGTTCGGCAAAGAAGCGGGTAAAACTTGGAGGCATGTGCTGGACCACGGCAATAGCTGAAGGAAAGTTTGCCGGGAGCCGCGTGAGTATCGTCTGCAGGGCCGGCGGGCCGCCCGTGGACGCTCCGATCGCAACCAGGTCGAACGGAGATTGAGAGGCCGATGGGATCACCGTTTTGGTCTGGACCCGTTGAATCCGGGGAGAACTCATCCGGGCCGTGACTTTGTCTATCTTGAGGTTGCGAATCGTTGTGAGTTTTTCGACGAGTGTATCCTGGATGAAGGAGAGCTCCGGGCTGATCTTGCGCGTCGGTTTCACAATGAAATCGACTGCTCCGATATCCAGCGCCTTCAGGATATTCTCCTCGCTTCCTTCAGAGCTGATGATAATGACAGGTGTGGGCTGGTTGTGCATGAGCCAGCGAAGAAATGTGAACCCGTCCATCTCCGGCATCTCAAGGTCGAGGGTGATGAAGTTGGGCTTCAGACGGATGGCCATGGTGATGGCTTCCTGGCCGTTGTAAGCGGTCCCCACCACTTCCACATGCTTTATGGAGTTCAGTGTATTCGAGATCAGGCGTCTCGAATAGGCGGAATCATCAACCACCAGGGCCCGGATATGTTTCAGGGACATTTTCTCTGACATCTCTTGGTCTTTCCTTCTAAAATCTACTCATGGTTTCTGGTACACCATGTCATGTTTTAAGTGTTTAAGGCGAAACGCCGTAGACAGGTTGATTAATGATTCAGAATGGCCGAGGAGAAGGTAGCCTTCCGAGTTAAGCTGTCTCTCGAAGTGTGATATGACGCTCTTTTTGGCCTCCTGATCGAAATAAATAATCACGTTCCTGCAGAAGATCACGTCCATTTTCCCAAGCAGGAAGATCTTCGTGCTGTCAAAAAGGTTGAGGTATCCGAAATTGACCAGTTTTTTTACAGGGTCGATAACTCTCTTTTTCTCATTGATGTCCGTGAAATATTTCCGGATATGCTCTTCTTTGGCGGCCCTGAAAGAGGATTTTCCATATTCGCCTTTCCGCGCAACCTGCAGGACGCGATGGCTGATATCGCTTGCAAATATTTCAACGTCCCACCCGTGGAACAGGTTTGATTCAAGGATGAGCATGGCGATGGTATAGGGTTCCTCTCCGGTTGAACATCCTGCGCTCCAGATCCTGAGTGAACGGTTCCCTTCTTTGATCTTTTTTTGTTTAATTTCCGAAAGGATCTCCTCGGAAAAAGCCCTGAGCTGCAGTTCCTCCCTGAAGAAGTAGGTTTCATTAATGGTCAGGATGTCAATGATGGCACTGAGTTCCTCGGACCTGTTCTTGTCGTACATCAGAAAGTAATAGTAATCCTGGAAATCCCTGAGCTGGTGTATGGAGACGCGATTTGACAGGCGCTTCTCAAAAAAATATTTTGAGTTATCGTCAAAAGAAAGGCCACAGAATTTGTAAATGAGCTCTCTCATCAACCTGTAGGTTGACTCGCTCATGGAATAGGTCTGGTCGAACATCTATTTCCCCGGCAGTGTTTGCATTGCGACTTCAGCAGTTTTGCGTATCAGAGGATCAGGGTCGTTTTTGATAATATCTTTAAGGTAAAGCAAGGCCCGTGGATCTCCCAGGAGCCCCAGAGCCTCCACTGCTGCGTTCCGCTCACTCCAGTCAGACGAATCGAGGAGGTAAAGCAGCGATTCGAAAGCGGCGGGATTCCCGTTCTTCCCGAGGGTCAGGATAGCCGCCCTGCGGACTTCTTTGTCCACATGTTCCAGTTTCTTGAGCAGGACCGGGAAGATACGCCGGTCTTTCTTTCCTGCCAGAACCTCGATAATTGATATCTGTACCGGTGGAATATCCTCTTCCATGAGGGGAATCAGGGCATCCAGTGCCTTGTTGTTCCCGATCTTTCCGAGGCCCTTTACGGCGGCACATCGGATCCAGATATTCTCGTCTCCAAGGATAGACGTGAGGACCCGCACAGACTCATCAGTCTGAAAATTACCGAGGGCCATGGCCGCACAGAGGCGAACGTCCGTCACTTCGTCGGACAGCGCGTAAATGATTCCCTCCTGTGCCCGATTGCCCTGGATCTGGCCGAGGGCTGTAACCGCCGATTTTCGCATCTCGGAGTCTTCATCCTTGAGGGCAAAAAAGAGAGGGTCTACAGCCTCCTGCGCAACCATATGCCCGAGCAGAAGAGCGACATTTTTACGGTATGTGATGTTCTGTTCTGAAAGCAGGGAGATCAGCTTCCTGATAATCGTCCGGTCTCCTATTTCATGTAGAGCCAGAACGGCCGCCTTATGGACGTCGGGGTAAGGATCGTTGAGCAGGAGAAGCAGGTCTTCTACGGCCATCGGGTCCTTCAGCATTCCGAGTGCCATGGCGGCGGACTGTCTGACGTGACCGTTCTGGTCCTTGAGCAGGGGGATCAATCTTCGCACCGTCTTGACGTTTCCTATCCGTCCGATGACGTGGGCCGCCCCTTTCCTGATTAATTCATCAGGATGGTCCAGTGCCTGAATGAGTTCCGGTTCGGCAGGTGCTCCGATGTTCCGGATGGCTTCGATCGTGATATCATGAAAATCTAGATCGCCCAGGATATCGATCAGGTAGTGGACGCCTTTGGGGTCGCCCAGGAGCCCGATCAGGCTGATCGCCGCCTTGCGTATTACAGGATCATCTTCCTGTGCCGATTCAATCAGCCCTTCAATGCTTTCGGTGACAGCGGATTCCTTGAATTTATTCAGCGGTCCGGGATCTTTTGGATGCCGGTTCAGGATACGGGATACCCCGACCACTGTCGCGTTGCGTACGATCCGTTTCTTGTCATGAAGAAACGGAACGATGGAAGCGAGGGTCTCCGGATTGCCGATTCTGCCCAGGGCCTCGACAACCGGTTTTCTGAGTGTCCGGTCAGTGAGAAACGGCATGAGGCTCGCGATGGCCCGGTCATTCCCCAGTTTCCCGATGGCCTCTATGGCGGAGAATTTAAGCAGGAAGTCTTCCCTGGAGAGGACATCGAGGAGGGGGGCCACAGCCCTTGTGTCGCCGATCTTGCCGAGATTTTCTGCGGCAGAGGCACGGACATTCTCATTCGTATCCTTGAGTGCCTCGATGATGATCTCCACACTGCGGGGATCCCGGATATCCCCCAGAATATCGATGGCAAACTTTCGGATATCGTGGTCCGGATCCTTTATAGCAAGACAGAGAGAGGGGACCGCCGAAGCCCCGATGCGGATCAAGGCCTCAGCCGATGAGTTCCTCATCCCGGCATTGTCTTCAGAGCGAAGAGCAAGGATCAGATTTGAAATCACCTCATGGGTATCAGGCATCCGCAGCAGGGACTGGATCGCTGCCTTTCGAATGCGCCAGTTGGCGTCTCCCAACAGCCGTGTCAGAGGGATGATGGCCCGTGTGTCCTGGAGGATGCCCATTTTTTCCGCAGCGGTCCGACGGGCCTCCACATCGCCTTGCTCGATCTCTTTTAAAATTTCTTCAAATTGATCAGGCACCGGTTTCCTCCATAAATAAATTGTTCAAACCGTTCAAAGGGTTCAAATCGTTGAAACCCTTTGAACCCCTTGAACCCCTTGAACCCCTTGAACCCCTTGAACCCCTTGAACCCCTTGA
>CAKKPE010000041.1 GCA_919901565.1 bacterium | reverse complement strand
CCGCCCTACGACCCTCTCGGTACGTCACCATATTTACGAACAGGACCACTTAGAGGGCGGCACCCCGTACGATCAGGACCGCATTGGCGCCGCCGAAGGCGAAAGAGGAAGAGAGTACCGTTGATATCCTTGCCCGTTGCGGCTCGCCGCGCACAAAATTTAAGCCGCACACCGGGTCCGGGTGTTCGAGATTAAGGATGCGGGGGATGGTGCCTGTCCTGGAGCTCAGGATCGAGGCAATAACTTCCAGGGCTCCGCTGGCCCCGAGCATATGGCCGGTCATGGACTTGATGGCGCAGACCGGGATCACCGCAGCCCGAGGGCCCAGGGCCTTGTTGAGGGCCAGCGCCTCGGTCCGGTCATTCAGCTGTGTGCCGGTACCGTGGGCATTGATCAGGTCGATTTCATCCGGCCCGATCCCGGCATCCCTCATGGCCAGCCGCATGGCCCGCGTCATCCCATCTCCCTGAGGGTCGGGTGCCGTCATGTGGCAGGCATCGGATGACAGGCCGAACCCTGAAATTTCGCCGATGATTCTGGCCCCGCGCGATTCAGCATGTTCCCATGTCTCGAGGATCAGGATCCCCGCCCCCTCGCTGATCACAAATCCCTCCCGGTCCCTGTCAAAGGGCCGGCAGGCTCTCTCCGGCTCATGGTTTCTCCGGGAGAGGGCACGCGCCCTGGCAAACCCGCCGATGATCATCGGGGTGATGGGCGCTTCGGAGCCTCCGGTGATGATGAGGTCTGCGTCTCCTGAGCGGAGGATTCTGACCGATTCCCCTATGGCATGGGCTCCGGAGGCGCAGGCCGTGGATACGGTAAGGCTTGGCCCGAGCAGCTGATGCTGCATGGAGATCATGGCAGAAGCCTGGTTGATTAGGGATGAAACCGTGAGATGGGGAGAAATACCCTGGAACCCCTTTCGGGCATACGAGGCCATGTTGGCCTCCAGGGTTGTGATCCCCCCTCTGCTGGAGCCGAGGACCACACCGGCCCGTGACCGGTCCCACTCTGAGCGGTCGAGGCCGGCCTGAGAGAACGCCTCGGAACACGCAGTAATCGCATATAAGACAAAGGGATCGAGGTGGCGAAGAAGTTTTTTTTGTACCGGACTTTCAGGAAGATTCCGGATTTCTCCGGCAATACGGCAGGGGAGGTTTGAAGGATCGAAACGGGTGATGGGACCGATGCCCGACCGGCCGTTGACCAAGCCCGTCCAGGTCTCCTCCATGGAATTCCCCAGTGGAGTCACTGCCCCCATGCCGGTGACCGCTATCCTTGTATGCATCCTAATCCTTGGATTTTAAAGGTTTTATTATCATGCAACCGGGACATGGCCTTTCAGACTAAAGGATTTCAGGATCTCAGTCAACATAATTCCGGTAAGTGGTTGACAACCCTCTTGAGAAGCCTTTTAAGCAAGATATCTGATCAGGATGGGGGGATCATCTGATAATTATGCAACAAATTACTTAAGATTTTCCGGATATGGCCGATAATGGGGATATAGGTCATGAAAACGGTTCTGGACCGGGCATTATTTTGGATTTTATTTGAGGGTGACCATGGATAAGCATAATTGCTGGGATTATTGTGAGTGCGGGCGGCAACCCGGTGGAGAAAATGTTGAGGAACTTGGTGTCTGTCCGGCGGCTATAGACAAATCAGCAGATGGATTGAACAACGGGGAGAACGGGGGGAGAATCTGCTGGGCCCTTACAGGGACTTTCTGCGGCGGTGAGGCTCAGGGGACATTTGCGGAAAAACACCATTCCTGCCTGGTTTGCGGGTTCTTCAAGATGGTCAGACTGGAAGAAGGCCGGAAGTTTTTATTGATGATGCCCGGACAGATCTATAAACCCCACCGTGGATCCAAGGCCGGATAGGGATTGCAGCCGGGCAGAAATGCCTGACCACTCTGCTTGATGGCCGGTTCACAGAAAACCCCGGTCTTTCCTGTTTTTAAGAAAATAAAAAAAAAGTGAATATGTTTGACCCGTCATCGTCTATTATGTTAAAAGTGATATCGAGATGTTTGTTTCAACATGTGCATTTTATTTTTATTTGGGAAGGAGGTGATACGTCAATGAAGAAATGGACCGTAATGATGATGGTCGCTCTCTTCGCCCTTGTCTCCGCGGGTATGGTTTCCGCCGCAGACTACGTGGGTGTAGCCAAATGCAAGATGTGCCACATGAAACAGTTCAAGAGCTGGGAGCAGGGCAAGATGGCCAAGGCATTTGATGACTTGAAGCCGGGTGCGGCCGCTGATGCCAAGAAAGCAGCAGGGCTTGATCCTGAGAAGGACTACACCACGGATGCTACCTGTCTGGGATGCCACACGGTGAACGGCAAGGCAGACATGCCTGGCGTTCAGTGCGAGGCTTGCCACGGGGCAGGGTCGGATTACATGAAGATGATGATGACCAACCGGGACTTCAAAATGGACGAGATCAAGGCCAAAGGGCTCGTGATTCCGGATGAGGCCACATGCAAGAAGTGCCACAACGAGAAGAGCCCGTTCTTTAAAGCCTTCACGTTCGACAAGGACAAGGCCCATGAGCATTTCCCTCTGACCAAGCAGCATTAATTCGCAGCATTTCAGTTTTTAAAAAGCCGCTGTCCTATAAAGACAGCGGCTTTTTTTGTGAGCCTTCGTATTCCATTGTCTTAAAATAACGGGTGTGGTATAAAAATCAGAAATGAAAGTGGACGGATAACCCGACAAAACGGGGTTACATTCAGGATGACAGATCAGACTGGGAATAAGATCGAGGATATGCTGGGCCGTACCGGGGTTATCCCCCGGGAGGAGGCGCAGAAGGTTTTCCTCAGGAATTTTGAGGTACCGAAGCTTCGCGAGGAGGAGATGGACGTATCGGCCTCCATGGGTCGGATTCTAAGTGCCGAGGTACGCTCTCCGGTGGACCTCCCGGATTTTGCAAAATCTACCATGGATGGATATGCGGTCAGGGCCGTGGATACGTTCGGAGCGGCCGAGACTCTTCCTGCCTACCTGAATCTTGCGGGCGAGGTCTTTATGGGGACCCGGGCCGAGATGGTTGTTCATCCCCAGGAGGCGGTAAAGATTGCCACCGGTGGAATGCTCCCGGTGGGAGCTGATGCCGTGGTCATGCTGGAGCATGCATCAGCCGTGGACGAAAAGATGATTGAAGTCAGCCGGCCCGTGGCCCCGGGTGAGAATGTGATCCAGACCGGGGAGGATATCCGGCAAAACCGGGCGGTCTTCCAGCCGGGGCACCGGATCAGGCCGCAGGATATCGGCGCCCTGTGCGGCATCGGGGTCACGAGGGTCATGGTTTATCAACGGCCGAGGGTGGCCGTGATTCCCACTGGAAACGAGATCATCCCTCCGGATGAGGCCCCAGCTCCGGGACAGGTGCGGGACATCAACTCCTATCATCTCTCGGCCCTGGTATTGCAGCATGGAGGTGTGCCGGTCCGTTTCGGGATCGTGCCGGATGAGGAAGATCGCCTGAAGGAGGCGGTCTTAAAGGCTGTCCAGGAGACAGACCTCGTCCTCTTATCCGGCGGGAGCTCTGTGGGGGCCAGGGACCTTACGGCCAGGGTCATCATGGAACTGGGCAGGCCCGGGATCCTGGTGCACGGCGTGGCCGTAAAGCCGGGGAAACCGACCCTGTGCGCCATTGTGAACCGAAAACCCGTGATCGGCCTCCCGGGCCATCCGGCAGCGGTCGCGATCGGGTTCGAACTCTTTGTGAGACCCGTACTCCGGCTTCTGTCCGGTGAGGCGGTTCCCATTTGGGAACAGTTCACCGGGTGTACGGTCAGGGCAAGGATTACACGGAGTCTCGCCTCCCGTCCGGGCAGGGAGGATTACATCCGGGTGGCCCTGGAGTCAAGCGATGGGATGCTCCGGGCGCGGCCGATCCTGGGCAAGTCCGGTCTGATCTCCACACTGGTCGAGGCCTCCGGGACCGTGGTGATCCCCGAAAACAAGCTCGGTCTGGAAAAGGACGAGGAGGTTGAGGTCCGGATTTTTTAAGCATATAGAATGCAGTTATGATTAAACGCCAGGTCTATCCTGAAAATTCTCCTTTGGCCGATGCCCTTGCCAAGTGGACATCCGAGCTATCGGGTCGAGGTCTGCTTGAACCCCTTGCCGGAGAGTTGATCCATGTGGACGCTTCCCTCGGGCGGATTACGGCCGAGGCGGTGGCCGCCCGGATCTCTTCGCCCACGTATCATGGTTCGGCTATGGATGGTGTGGCCGTCCGGTTTACCGATACCCTGGGCGCTTCAGAGACCTCTCCGAAGAGGCTCCCGATCGGCGAGGAGGCGGTCTTTGTGGATACCGGAGACCCTCTCCCATCGGGCATGGACGCCGTGATCATGATCGAGGACGTGGACCGGTGCAGCGAGACGGAGATCGAGATCACGGCACCCGCCACTCCCTATCAGCATGTCCGGACCATGGGAGAGGATATCGTGGCTACGGAGTTGATCATCCCGGAGAACCATCGGATCCGCCCGGTGGATATGGGCGCCATGCTGGCCGGAGGGGTGACCGAGGTCCGGGTGCGCCGTCTGCCGGTTGTGGAGGTCATTCCCACAGGCGATGAACTGGTGCAGCCCGGGTCGGAGGTCACGGGAGCAAAGATCATTGAATTCAATTCACGGATCCTCTGCGGCATGGTTCAGGAGTGGGGAGGGCAGGTTGTCAGGCACGCGATCGTACCGGATGACCTCGGCCTTTTAAAGGAAAACATACTCAGTGCCCTCGGCCGAGCTGATCTGGTGGTGGTGAATGCCGGATCTTCTGCAGGAGAACAGGATTTCACGGTCCATGCGATCCGTGATCTGGGCGAGATCCTTGTGCACGGTGTCCATATCCGTCCGGGGAAACCTGTGATTCTCGGCATGGTGCAGGGCAAGCCCGTGGTCGGGATCCCCGGATATCCGGTTTCTGCGGTCCTGACTTTGGATCTCTTTGTCAAACCGCTTGTCCATGCCTGGCAGGGGCGAGCGGTACCGGAGCCGAAGACCATAAAGGCCATCCTCTCCAGGCAGGTTGCCTCCACGCTGGGCGTGGAAGAGTTCCTCCGGGTCAAGGTCGGCATCGTGGCAGGCCGTTTCATCGCCACCCCCATTTCCAGGGGAGCGGGTATGCTCATGTCCCTGGTGCGCGCAGACGGCATGGTACGGGTCCCCGCCCTGAGCGAGGGGATTGCCGTTCGATCTGAGGTGACGGTCCATCTGATCCGATCGAGAAAGGAGATTGAGAACACCCTGGTCTGTATCGGAAGCCACGACAACAGCCTGGACATTCTCGCCAACCTCCTGAAGAAGAAATATCCCGAGATGTCCCTCTCCTCTGCCCATGTCGGGAGCATGGGCGGGCTCCTCGCAGTCAAGAGGGGGGAGGCCCATCTTGCAGGGACACACCTCCTGGATGAAGAGACCGGGGAATATAACATCCCCTTTATTCAGCGCCTCCTCCCGGAAAAAAAGGTCGTGCTGGTGAACCTGGTCTACAGGCAGCAGGGGCTCCTGGTCCTGAAAGGGAACCCCAAGGGTATTCGAGGTTTTCAGGACCTCTGCCGGGATGATCTGGTCTTCGTCAACCGGCAGAAGGGATCAGGGACGCGGCTCCTCACGGACAAGCATCTCCATGACCTCGGGATAGATCCCGGATCGATCCGGGGGTATGAACGGGAGGAATATACGCACATGGGCGTGGCCTCGGCCGTGGCCGGGGGTACGGCCGACGCGGGCGTCGGCATCCTGGCCGCAGCCCATGCCCTATCCCTTGATTTTATCCCCCTGGCCCGGGAGAGGTATGATTTTTTGATCCCCATGGAGTTTTTTGAGAACGAGGCCATGCAGCGGCTCATCCGGATCATCCGCGAACAAGAAGAATTCAAAAAGATCCTTCTTGGAATGGGGGGGTATGATGTCTCGGATATGGGAAAGGTTATGTATGAAGTCTAAAAGGTTCAAGCCGTTTAAGCGGTTTAAACTGTTTAAACCCTTTGAACGATTTGAACCCGGTGACACATAGGCGGCAATGATGAACGATCCCGAAACCGATGATATGCAAGAGGTTCTTTCCGTGGACGATCTCGATCCCATGGTACGGAAGGTCTTTTTGACGGTGGAGAAGCCAAGCCTCCGCGATAACCGGGGGGATGTTGATCGGGTCCTGGATATTCTGGAAAAAACAGCAGGGTTTCCTCGCCCCTATGTTTCTCTTCCCATGGTGCGGAGGATTTCCGAGACGCTACATGACTCGGAATTTTCACTGACACTCACACTGACACACGCAGATTTTGGATCTCGGGGTGAGGTGATTGATGTGGAGCCTGGCGACCAATCCGACCGGAACTACGGCGTGGCCGTGGATCTGGGGTCCACCAACATCGCATTCTATCTTCTGGATCTGACAGGAGGGGTGATCCTTGATCAGACCTCTGATGAAAATCCTCAGATTCGGCACGGCGAAGATATTCTGAGCCGGATCCATTACTGCGAGCGTCCGGAAGGTCTTCAGGAATTGCAAAGCATGGTGATACAGATCTTAAACCGGAATATCCGAAACATGCTTGAGAAGCATAAAATTGCGGAACATCATCTCTATGCCCTTTCCGTGGCCGGGAACACGACCATGATCCATTTTTTTCTCGGGCTCTCTCCGCAGAGAATCTGCCGGGAGCCCTACACCCCTGTGATCAACCGCACTGAGATCTACCCGGCACAGACGCTTGGGATCATTGGGAATGAAAACGCCGTCATTTATGTTCTTCCCAACGTGGGGAGCTACGTGGGCGGGGACGTGCTGGCCGGAATACTGGTCTCCGGCATGTATGAGAACGAGGATCTTTCTATCCTTGTGGATGTGGGGACCAACGCGGAGATCGTGCTCGGGAACCGCCACTGGCTCATGGTAGCCGCAGGCGCGGCAGGGCCGGCCCTTGAGGGGGGGGTGGTGAAGTGCGGGATGCGCGCCGCTGACGGGGCCATTGAAAAGGTCCGGATCGACCGGAAGACGCTCAAAGCTTCTTGCGCCACCATCGGAGGCGGTCCCCCTCTGGGCATCTGCGGTTCGGGGCTGGTCGACCTCATGGCTGAACTCTTTCTCTGCGGTGTGATCGACGAGCGGGGAAAGATCGTCTTGGAGGCGTCCTCCGTGATGGAACTGGATGGGGTGAAGGCCTATCGGCTGGCTTCCGGGGATGAGACCGGGACGGGCCGCGACATCATCATCAGTGAACTCGATATCAGCAACCTGCTCAGGACCAAAGGGGCCATGTACACGGCCTTGACCGTGATCACCCGGAAAGCAGGGATATCCTTTCAGGACCTGAAACATTTTTATGTGGCAGGGACCTTCGGGGCCTATATTGATCCGAAGATGGCCGTGACCATCGGGATGGTGCCGGATATCCCGCTTCAGACGTATGAGTCACTTAAAAACAGTGCAGGCACGGGCGCCTGTATCTCACTTCTTTCCAACAGGAAGCGCCATGAACTGGATGACATCCGGCGGAAGATCACTTACCTGGAGTTGAATGTGGATGGAGATTTCATGAATCTGCTGACTGCCTCCATGTTTCTACCCCACACGGATAGCAAGCAATTCCCCTCGGTCTTAAGGCAACGGCCCTCAGAGGGAAAGAGATAGAACTATTTCCCCTTGACCCCTGAGTCTTCCAGGGTATATATAAAGCTTGAAGGGACCCGTTCCGTAAGCCGGTAAATCGGGACTGAATCGAGTCGGAATATTATCATGACGGGCAAGACTTTCTTCAACAGTATCGCTCACGGCAAGGAGGACATCGTTCAGCTCCTTCTTTCTTTGCTGGAGGAGACAGAGGCCGCGTACTGCGTGGTCGGCGGCCTTGGGGTCAATGCCTATGCCGAACCGGTGGTGAGTCTCGATCTGGATCTGGTCGTCGTCTCCGACCGGATCCATGCGCTCCGCTCAGCCGCCCAGGCCAAGGGGATGAAGGTGGAGGAGTTCGAACATAGCATCAACCTTTCCGTATCGGGCTCTGATTTGCGCATTCAGCTTAAAACGGATCCGCTCTACCAGGACTTCGTCAAGAGGGCGGAGCGGCACGAAATCCTGGGTTACGAGATGGTTGTCGCAAGTCTGGCCGATGTTATTCGAGGGAAGGTCTGGGCATATACGGACCAGAGCAGGCGCAAGAGCAAACGCCAGAAAGACCTGTCCGACATCCTGCGACTTGTGGAGACGCACTCAGAGCTTAAGAGCATGCTGCCCCCGGACATCGCCGCGCAGGTCGAGTAGTGTGCAGAATAGGAACAATAGGGACGGGAATTAGGGACGGACCCTATTAGATTCGCAGGATCTCCGCCGTCAGATTTGTCGGAATATGAAAACGGCTAAAAAAGAAGAAATGCGGAAAGAGTATCGAAGGGAAGACCTCGGAGTCGGCGTTCGTGGTAAATACTATAAAGAATACAATAAAGGTACAAACCTCGTTCTCCTTAGTCAGGATGTGGCCGCGGCTTTTCCCGATGAAGACTCCGTCAATTCCGCATTGCGCAGCCTAATGAAGTTGGCACAACACTCCGTTGGCCCAACCAAGCGCTCAACACGGGACGCCAAAAAGCAGGCGGCCGGTTAGCTTCGAGTAACAAAGGGTAGCAAAGGGGCCGCAACCCTTTTTCTTGACAGGGTAGCAGCAGTTATAGTATGTAGAGGCCATGCCGAGATTGTCACGAGCAGTGGTTGAAGGCGTCCCGTATCATGTAACACAGAGCGGGAACAGAAGAGAGGACGTGTTTTTTGTTGATGAAGGCCGTAAGAAATATTTGGAATAGCTTCTGGAATATTCACAAAAGCATGGTCTCAAGATATGGGGATATTGCCTGATGACAAACCATGTTCATCTGGTGGTGGTTCCAAAACACAGAGATTCTTTGGAAAAGGTATTGCGACCCCTGCACATGCGCTATGCGCAATATGTCAACAAAGCAATGGTAGGATGTTAGTCTCTTATTTTTACTGTTGTATAACCATAGTTAAGTAGTATATAATTTTGGTAAAATAGTCGAAACCCCGATGAGGACAATGCTATGACTAAGAATAATAAGTCAGTATTTTTCGCTGTGATTCTTTTACTTGTCGTATCTTTGATGATTTTCCCTTTCGGTTGTAAGAAAAAAGAGGAAGCATCTAAACCTCAAGCTAAAGCGCCGTTTAATATCGGGTTTAATGAATGGGTTGGTTTTGCTCCTTTCTTTCTGGCAAAAGAAAAGGGTTTTTTTGGAGATTTGCAGGTTGAAACGCAATTCATTGCGGTGGAAGGCGATAAAAGAGCGGGACTCTATTCAGGTAATTTGCAGATGATTTGTGAGACTATGGATATGCTCCAGGCAAACAGAGACACTCTGGACTACTCGGGCAAAGTCATATTCGGAATAGATGAATCTTATGGAGGGGACGGAGTTTTAGCATCCGATAAGGTGAAGAAATTAAAAGATGTGAAGGGGAAGACAGTGATTGGCGAGCCCGGCTCTGCATCATATTTCATCTTGTTATATTTACTGAACAAAGATGGATTAGGGATGAAAGACATCAATTTTCTGAGTGCTAACTCATCTGACGCAGCAGCAGCATTTATTGCAAGAAAAGTTGAGGTAGCGGGAACTTATGAGCCTTACTTAAGTACAGCTCTGAAGAAAAGAAAAGGCGCTCATATATTAGTATCGAGTAAAGACCTGCCAGGGTTGATTGTTGATGTTGCTATCGTGAGCGAAGATGTACTTTCAAAACGTAATGAAGATGTTAAGAAGATATACGCTGGCTGGACCAAGGCACTTGAGTATTTTGAAAAAAATCCTGATGAGAGTATTGCTATAATGGCAAAGGCTTTTAAAATGACGCCTGAAGAGTTTAAAGACACCATATCAGGTATCAGGTATTTCGGGAGTAAGCAGAATTTAGAATATTTTGGCAGTGAGAATTCTCCTGGTAAAATTTTCGAGATATTTGGTGAGATCGGGACGATATTAAAGGCCAACAATTTGACGAAAGAGGTTGAGCCTGCGAATAAGAAAATAGACTTATCAATCATTGCGGCACCAAAATGAACGGGTGATTATTTGAGTATATTTGGTTTTGGGAAGACACTAAATAGACGCCAGTATCTGAGCTTCTCGAATACATCTTTTATTATTCTCTTGGTATTATGGTCGATACTTTCCTACGGCGGATTGATCGACCCTTTCTTTCTTCCATCTCCATCCACCATATTAGCTACTATCTTTAATCTTTTTTCAAACCACAATCTGACATATGACATATGGATAAGCATCTTTAGAGTGCTTGTAGCCTTTCTCTTGTCTGCCGTTATTGCCATTCCTCTCGGCATATTGATGAGCTCTTTCAAGTTCATGGAAGCTCTGATTGAGCCGCCCGTTGATTTTGTCAGATACCTGCCGGTTCCCGCTCTTGTTCCTTTAACTATCTTGTGGGTGGGCATAGGTGAGTCATCGAAGATTTTACTGTTGTTCATTGGGACTTTTTTCCAGCTTGTACTCCTGGTTATGGACGATGCCAATAATATCCGCAAGGAATATTTTGAGATAGCATATACGCTTGGCGCAGACACTAAGGACGTAATTCGGCGGGTTATGCTCCCTGCGGTGCTTCCGAATATTTACGATGACTTGAGGGTCACTCTCGGATGGTGCTGGACTTATTTGCTAATTGGAGAGATGGTAGCGGCAAATTCTGGTATAGGTCACCTCATTCAGGAAGCACAGCGCTTTGCAAAACCACAAGTTGTATTGTCAGGCGTCTTGATTATTGGAGTAATCGGGCTTGTCAGTGATTACAGTTTTAAGCTTGGATATAAAATATTCTTCAGGTATAAGGATAAGTAGTATTATGGAGCCAGTTCTTAAGGTTGAATCAGTCTCTAAAGTTTTTCATGACAGGGTTGGCAATGACATAATTGCTATCGAAGATCTTACTTTTGAAGTTGCGGAAGGGGAACTTCTTGTTTTATTGGGACCTTCGGGTTGTGGCAAGACAACGCTTCTTAGGATTGTCGCCGGACTTGAAACTGCAACGAACGGCAGAATATTGCTTGATAACAAAGAAATAAAAGGCCCGGGCAGGGAAAGGGGGATGGTATTCCAACACTATTCGTCTTTCCCGTGGCTGACCGTATCAGAAAATATAAAATTTGGTTTAAAATATCGGCCTGATATTAAGAAAGAGGAAGGGGATAAAGTAGCTGAATATTTTATCGACCTTGTTGGTTTGCATGGTTTTGAGGAGTCCTATATATCCCAACTTTCAGGGGGGATGCAGCAAAGAGTGTCGATAGCAAGGACATTAGCCACTGATCCGAGGATTTTATTAATGGATGAACCTTTCGGGGCATTGGATACACAGAACCGTGAATTTCTGCAACTTCAGCTGTTAGAAGCACAGACAGTAGCGAAGAAGACGATAATCTTTGTGACTCACGATGTTGAAGAAGCAATTTTCCTCGCCGATCGTTTACTAATTCTCACTGCAAGACCAGCAAAAATAAAGAAAGAACTTACTATAAGCTTACCCAAGCCTAGAACATTGGAAATGAAGACCTCCGCAGAATTTATGGATTTAAAGCGAGAGGTACTAAGCTATACTCGTAAGGAGGCTCAAAAGACGGATATGCTCTGGAGAAAAACACCGGTGCAACCTGAAAAGTTCAGAGATGAGCACAAGTTTTCTATGAGAAGACATAAATAATTACCAAGGCAGAAAATGACAAATGTATAATCAACGAGATTTCTTCCAACTATTTATAAACGTTATTCTTGGTCTAGTACTTATCACTCTCGTCCAGCAATTTTTTAATCCCATCCATTATCAGACACTGTTCAATGTATCCAAAGACATTGTTTTACAAAATGTCAATAAAATATCTGAAGATAAAGGAAGGCAGGAGCTGATTGAAAAGAAACTTCCCCATTTAATAGACACTGCTTGGAAGGAGGCAATATACGACAATGATCCAAGCTTAGACAATAATAAGAATCAAATTGGATTATTTGTGGCTTCCTTAAGAAAATTGATAGCTCGGGAAATAAACGGTGATGATAAAGATTTGTTCGGCGAGTTTGATATACTTTTAAAAGATAAACTTTCTGCAATTGCATCCATTAGAAAATTACTAATATTTGCAGTTTTTTTCTTTGTAATAAAGTATGTCCATGAATCCACAAGAATTGATAACATTATTTTTTCTAAGTGCCGATTTAGTACTCCAATAAATGCTTTATTTTTTGCAGCCAGAATACTTATGTTAATTTTCATTGTTCTATTGGCATCCTTTATTACGGGGGATCTAAAATGGTGGTTAATAATCTTAATTTTTGGGGGATTTATTATACAGGACATTGCACTGCTAATAAATTTCGAAGAATCTACAAGCTCACCAGTAACTAACGGTGAGCATAGCAATTGCATTTGGCATTTTGTTATCTCTCCCAACATAACTTATACGATTATAGTCTGGGTCATTCTTGACGTTTTTATTATGATTTTTGGGCTCGGCTTTTTCATTCCCAAGTTTTTTGGCTATAACAATATTATAGTTTCTGGTTATGTTTATTTCATAATGCTTTTATTGCAGATAGCTGTTCCCTATTTATTGAGACCCCAGTTTTATTTTTCAGAAAACTATTTTCCTAACCAGGATTGCAAATGCCCGTTCTTGGAATAAATTCTGCATATCATGAGTCATCGGCGGCTCTGCTAATGGGCAAGGCGCTTTTATCTGCCGAAGAAGAGCGTTTCACTGGCATCAGGCATGGAAAAGAAGCCAGTCCTTATGGTTCTTGGCTACTGCCATTCCACTCAATTCATTATTGTCTTAAAGAAGCCGATATGACTTTGGAAGAAATTGATCATATTGGATATTCTTTTAAGCCTTGGGTGAAACTATCGCGTAATCTCCCAGATATTCTTTTTTCACTCTTGAAGGGTGACTTGAACTTTGCACAGCGAGAGCTTGCTTATTATTATTTCAACAAGAAGATCCCAGAGTTTCTTATCAAAGAAGCCCCAAGGGATCCCTCCATTCGGAGTCGATTTATATTAAGCGGAAAACCTAAATGGAAATTTCATTTTGTCGGGCATCATATAGCACATGCGGCAAGTTCCTTTTTTGTTTCACCTTTTGAAGAGGCTGCTCTCCTTTCTATTGATGGTATTGGAGAGACAACCTGCACCCTCTTGGGAATAGGCTATGACAATCGCATTAAGAAGATAAAAGAAATAAATTACCCTCATTCTTTAGGATTTTTCTATGAAGAGATTACAAAGTTCCTCGGCTTTCAGCGTAATCACGATGAATATAAAGTTATGGCCCTTGCTGCTTATGGGAAACCCAAATACTATAACGAGTTAAGGAAACTGGTTGCCCTTAAACCGGAGGGTGACTATAGGGTCAATATAGACTTTAGAAAAGGTACTCTTTTCGGTGTGAAAGAACTGCATGATGTTTTGGGTGCTCCGAGAATAGTGGGCGGCAAAATTACAGAGCGACATGCGGATATTGCGGCAAGCGCTCAGAAAGTCCTGGAGGATACTGTATTACATGTATTAGAATGGCTTTTCAAAAAAACAAAAACAAGAAATCTTTGTATGGCCGGCGGTGTAGTGCTCAACTGTGTTATGAACGAGCGCATAAGGAACGAATCAGATTTCGAGAACCTCTTTATTCAGCCTGCTGCCAATGATGCTGGAACGGCGCTCGGTGCAGCTTTATGGATTAA
Source organism: bacterium (assembly GCA_919901565.1). Lineage (GTDB taxonomy): Bacteria > CG2-30-53-67 > CG2-30-53-67 > CG2-30-53-67 > CG2-30-53-67 > CG2-30-53-67. The sequence continues at coordinate 18,584 of CAKKPE010000041.1, read as the reverse complement.
CCATGCAATACTAAATAAGCATAGAGAATATGTCATGGAAGATGTCTATTTAGGCCCGGAGTTTAGTGATTCCGAAATTGAAACGCACCTGAACACAAATAAAATCCCTTACTATAAATCTTTAAATGTAGCACGAGAGTCTGCACAACTTATTGCCAAAGGTAAGGTGGTTGGCTGGTTTCAGGGGAGGATGGAGTTTGGTCCTCGGGCTCTTGGGAACAGGAGCATACTCGCAGACCCGCGAGACCCGCGAATGAAGGATAAAATAAACAGGATCAAAGGTCGTGAGGATTTTAGACCGGTTGCTCCGGCTATTTTGGAAGAAGAAGCGTGTAATTTTTTTAAAGCTTCGGAGCCTTCACCCTTTATGCTGTTTGCAAGGAAAGTTAAACCATCTAAGGTAAATTCAATTCCTTCGGCAGTACATATCGATGGAACTGCAAGACTGCAAACCGTTAGCAGAAAGCAGAATGCCCTGTTTTACGAACTGATAAAAGAATTCTATTTGATTGCCGGAATCCCTGTGGTGATAAATACTTCTTTAAATTACAAAGGTAAGCCAATCGTGTGTACGACTGAACAGGCGATTGAATGTTTTTATAACTCTGGACTTGACTATATGGTTCTTGGGAATTGTATTATAAACAAAGACGGTTTTAAGAAAGATGGTAGAGATGTCATTATTGAAAGAAGCGAAAATCTGGCATTACAGAGATAGCATAATTCTGTCTGATTTTCCTGAGAGCGGTAGACCTGATGCTGTCTTCCCGCTTTGCCATGAAAATCTATATTTTGTTGATAATTTTGTTATCCCTAAAAATTCTACTGTATTAGATCTTTGTACGGGGTCTGGCATTATTGCGCTCTTTGCGGCAAGAAAGGCAAAAAACGTGGTTGCTGTTGATGTAAATCCTCGGGCAATAAAATTTGCTAAATATAACGCGGAATTGAATGGATTAATTGATAAGATAGATTACCGCATCGGCAGCTTATTTGATCCGGTAAAGGATATGAGTTTTAATGTAATAACGGTTAATCCTCCTTTTGAACCGACCCCGTCAGAATACATTAATTATCTTCACTCAGATGGCGGCGAAGCCGGGGCAAACATCTTGAAAGAAATAGTTGCACGGTCACCTAAGTATCTGCTGCCGAATGGAAGCTTTCAAATGATTTTTTATTTAAGAGATGATCAGTTGGATATAATATCAGTCCTTAAGCATAAATTTAAGGATGTTCATTTAAAGGAGCTTGGTGTTATATCGGCTGAAGCATATAATAATTATCTGGCTTCTCGGTTATTCAGACTTAACCCAGATAAACACTTAAAATTTTCAAATAAATTTCCGATTAGATATTTATATGTAAAGGCAGATGGGCCGAGAAATGAAAATTAATAAGAAGATACGTTTGCAGGGCCTTTCCTTTAGGGAAGAACTCGAAGGGGAAATGATAGACTTTTCCAATAAAGTTGTTTATATGTCTATCATCCCTTGGGAATTCTGCAACTGGTCATGTAGATACTGCCACGAAGATCGAAGGGTTAAAGAGAATGATGAATTATCCCTTTATGAGATTAAGAACCTCATAGGTCAAGCTAAAGATTTAGGGATAAAGACTTTATTATTTCTTGGCGGAGAAGTTCTTTTAGATAGTACATGGCCGATTACAAAAGAAGTCGTTTATGAAGCAAATAGAAATGGACTTATCACCCTTATTTATACTAATGCAAGCCAGATAACTGAGGATATGGCGAAACACCTGGCTGACAATAATGTGTCAGTTGCTATTAAAATAGACTCTCTCAATAGAGAGAAATATGATTATCTCACTCAGCGTGACGGTAGTTTTGACCGTGTAATGAAGAGCATTGAAATTTTGAAGAAGACATCAATAGGGGAAACGGCTTATGAGAATGAAAACGAACGGCTTGTAAGATTGCTCTTTACAACCGTTGGTAACGCATCAAATATTGATGAATATGTAAGCCTTGCTCGCTTTGCCACGAATAATAATGCCAGATGGATGATGGAAGCCCTTAACCATAGGGGAGATGTAATATATAATCCTGGACTTTCAGTAGACCCTCAAAAACACTCACGGGCAATGGAAATGGCAATGTTCCTTAATCCAGAGCAACACCACGATTTTTCGACAGCCTGTAGATTATTCTCTTGTATTACAATAAGGAAAAAAGGCGAGATAGCGGTTTGTCCGCAAGATTACAATTATCTGGGTAATATTAGGAATTGCAATTTAGGAGAAGCTGTTAATATGATCTATCGTTCAATTAATGAGAAACAATGGCGAGAAGAATGGGCAGGCGACTGTCCAATTAAGAGCAAGCATTTAATGACTGTGTAAAAGGAGGAATGCCATGGCACTCACAGAGGTTAAGAGAGTATTAACACATGCAGCTACAGATCCGGAATTCAGGACAAAGTTTTTCAGTCAGCCAGATTTCGTTTTGTCAAAATATGATCTTACAGAAGAAGAAAAACAATGCCTGAAAGAGCTTGATGAAGAGCGACTTGCTGATGCGACTAAGATACTCGACGGGAAAAACAATATCCATTCCAACGACATAAGAATTTAAGTCATCAAGGCCACTCGGACGTCTTTGTTCTGCGTTTTCGGTAATATGTTTTTCTATTATGGTTTTTGAAGGTTCTTGACCTTTAAGGTCGTGTGTTGGGCGATCAGATCAGAAATTAGGGACAGCGGGACTGGTGAAAAAGTGTTTTTCTGGTCTCATGCCGTCATTCCCGCGTAGGCGGGAATCCAGGTCTTTCATAGTATTACTGGATGCCCGCTTTCTCGGGCATGACAAACTTATTTACCATAAGAGACTTTTTCAACAGCCCCACAGCGACCGTTTAAACGAATGAGATTCTGGTATGTCGGTGAGGACTGCCTTCATTCTGATCCGCAGAACTGCTTGATGCGGTCGAGGAACTCCCGCACCTGCCGCACGTACCCGCGCGCCTCGTCAAGGGGCGCATCGATGAACTCCCTGTAGTCAGCCTTCTGCCGAGCGTTGAATATGTTGTGCAGCATGACCGAATACTGTTTCCCACAGGGTTTCCTCGTCCTGCTTCATCCGATATTCGAAGAGGCTCTCCGTATCGGTCATACTTTCACCCCTTCTTCGCTGATGTTCTTCACGATCGGAGAAGACCGCAGAGGAGTGTTCTCAAGTTCGTATCGTGTAAAGATCAGGGGCGATATGTAGACAGAATGCGCAAAACCCACCTCCCAGACGGCTTGGTGGATTTTATCCTCCAGGTTACGGTCGAGGGATTCCACTTCAATGAACACATCCAGATCAGAGTACTCGTCCCGGTCTCCGCGCGCACGGGAGCCGAACACCCGAAAATCCACGAGTGGGACAATCTCTGCCAACCTGTCCTTCAGTTCACGCGCAATTTCCCGGTCCCGCTGCTCCACGGTCTCACCTGTTCTTGCAGAAATGTTTCATGATATCGGGCACCTTGAGAAAATCCTCGCCGGATGTCTACGGGATTCAAAGATATTACAAACCCCGGGGAAATGCAAGATGAAAACAAATTCACCTCTCCAATCGGTCAAGAGCCGACAGGCAATCGCTGAAATGAGAGACGAATTCGAGATCTACAGAATATTTTTCTGAATACGGGAGAGCGTGATGAGCCACCTCATGTCTACGTTGAACGCAAAGCTCCGGCTTGGTCCGAAGAAAAGACCCCATCCTGGTTTTCGCCCCGGGCAGAACCACCGCCAGAACCCTTCTTGACTTTTTTACGTGTTTCTTTTACTATCATTTCTACTCACATTTCAGTTCTGGTCTGCCAACCATGGGCGGCAGACCAAAATAAAGGACGTATGCTTTGATTGACCGAGTGGTGTTGCGGTACCTCGCCGGGTTGGGGGCGGCGGTGATCATTTTCGGCTGTGTGCCGTATGGACCCGTTTCAGGTCCGGCGGTGCCGGTTCCTGTGCCTGTTCCGGAGATTCCAATTCAGAAAAAATTGCCGGAAGAAATGACACCGCTGTCCAGGGTACAGGTTCTTACCCGCGGCGGGCTGGCTGTGCTGCTGGTGAACCAGCTTCCCACAGGGCGGTTCCATGAAAATCCGGATATCCCGATTGTTGTGGATCTTTCAGGCCATTGGGCCAGGAAAGAGGTTCTGAATGCCGTACAACTGGGTATGATACCGGTTTTCAGGAATCACCGGTTCTTGCCGGACCAGGCGGTTACACGGGGAGAGATGGCCCAGGTCCTGTCCGGAATCCTTGAAAGAGGGGGGAGCGCAGCCGTTCCAAGGCATATTTCCCCGGAACTGCCGGCCGATCTTCCGAAGGATCATCTCTCATACGGAGCAGTCAGGCGTGTACTGGAGGCCGGGGTGATGAGCCTGGATGCCAATGGGAGGTTTTCCGTGGACCAGCCGGTCAGCGGCATGGAGGCTTCTGAATATATAAAGAAATCAATAAATTACTTTTAACACGCTAAGGTCTTTTATGGCCGGTTTGATCAAGAGAAATCGACCCGCTCTCTTCGTGGTTATGGGGATACTGATTCCCGTTCTGATTTTTTTCTATATCTCAGGGAACGGGCAATTCAGGAAAAAGGGGGACGGTACCCAGGCGTCAAAGAACCGTGCCGACCTGTCCATACAGAAGTTTCATTTTACAGAACGGGGAAGCGGAGAACAGAAATGGGAGATCTGGGCGGAGCGTGCAGAGCGTTTTCTGGACAGATCTCAGGTGCACATGGACCAGGTCAGGGTAGAGTATCCCATGAGCGAAGGGGGCTGGGTCCATTTGTCAGGTCTTCTCGGCGATTACTTCGAAAAGGAGAAACGCGTGGAACTCTCCGGCAATGTCCAGGTCGTGACCGATTCAGGGTATACCCTATATGCTGACCGGCTCGTCTGGGAAAAGGACAAGAACCTGATTTCTTCCGAGAAACCAGTAAGGCTGGTCACAGCCGGATACATGGTGAGCGGTGACCGGATGACTTTTCGTACGGATCTTCGTAAAGTGGAATTGATCGGAGGGATTAAGACGGTGATTACGCCTGGTGCACAGGCAGAAGGAAAGAAACCTTGAATACAAAAAAAAGCCGGTTCCGGTTGCACGGCATTATAGTGGTCCTCTTTTTCTGTTCCGGCCTGTTCAACGACGTGACCGCTGAAGAGGTCCATGAACAGGATGGGGAAAACCTTCCGATTACCGTTACCTCGGACAGGATGGAAGGTGATTTCAAGTCCGGGGTCATTGTTTTCATAGGAGGCGTCAAGGTGATCCGGGGTGAGATGGTCATGCATGCCGATAAGGTGGATGTACAGACCGCAAATTCCGGACAAGATGTCGAACGGATCATAGCGCAAGGGAATGCCCGCGTGATATCCGGTACACGGTCTTCGATATCAGACCGGGTGGAATATGTCCAGGCGCAGGATCTTCTGGTTCTGACGGGCAATGCCAAGGTCTCGGACGGGAACAATACCATTAGCGGGCCCCTGATCCGGGTCTATCTCAAGGAGGACCGGGCCGAGGTCGAGGGGAGCACAGGGGAGCGGCCCAAGTTTCTGTTCCATCCCGATACACTGAAAAAACCGAAACCGTGAGCTCCGTTATAGATGGTGGTTTTTTTATCATCATCACCGGATAAAGATGTATGAGCCGTCAGCTATCTCTTGCAGAGTGAAGGAGTGCCATAACGTGTTGTCTAACCGTACGGTTCAGAATCAGAAGAGACTTCGGGCAGTCGGTCTCATGAAACGGTACAATGGAACCGATGCCGTGCGGGACGTGGACCTTGTGGTGGAGCCGGGTGAAATCGTAGGATTGCTGGGTCCCAACGGTGCGGGGAAAACCACGACTTTTTATATGATTGTAGGCCTGATTCAGGCGGATCGAGGGCAGGTATTGCTCGGGGACGAAGATATTACACATGACCCCATGGTGGTCCGGGCTCGCAAGGGGATCAGCTATCTTCCTCAGGAGGCTTCGGTATTCCAGAAGCTGACGGTCGAGCAGAATCTGACAGCGATCCTCGAGAACCTTCCCCTGACCGCCATGGAGAGGAAGGAACGGTTGGAGACCCTGTTGCGGGACTTGGGGGTTGCCCATCTTCGAGGACAGAAAGCCTATACCCTTTCCGGCGGCGAAAGACGGCGGGTGGAGATTGCCCGCGCCCTTGTGATCTCTCCGGCGCTGATCCTGCTGGATGAGCCCTTTGCGGGGATTGATCCGATTGCTGTGAGCGAAATCGAGGGAATAATCGCTAAATTGAAGGAGAAAGGGATCGGGGTTCTTATTACGGATCATAATGCAAGAGAGATGTTGAAAATTGCCGACAGGTTGTATATAATGATTAAAGGTGGTATCCAGATCAGCGGTTCGCCGGAAGAGGTGACTCTCGATCCGGTGGTGAGAAATCAATACCTTGGTCATGATTTTGAAGTTCGATAAGAAATGGTTTCATTATTTTTACCTATGTTATAACAGGGCGTGATAGACATTATGCAGTTGGATACGAGACTTAACCTAAAACTGACCCAGAAGCTGGTCATGACCCCCCAGCTTCAGCAGGCCATTAAGCTTCTCCAACTCTCCAAGCTTGAGCTGATACAGAGCATCCATCAGGAGTTGGTAGAGAACCCTGTGCTGGAAGAAGAACTCCTGGAACCTTCTTTCGAGGAACAGACCCTGAACGCCGATAAAGACAGGGTGGCTGGAGAAAAGCACGGGAAAAAAGAAGAAGATTTTGACTGGAAAAACTATCTTCGCGGTTCCATGGATTCCGGCTATTCTGCCTACGAACCCTACTCTGACCAGGATGACGCCCCTTCCTATGAAAATACCCTTTCCAGAAAGACTACGCTCGCCGATCACCTGATCTGGCAGTTGGGTCTCTCCACCGAAGACAGCACAATGAGGCGGATCGGTGAGTTTATCATCGGCAATCTTGACAGCGATGGCTATTTGCGCGTATCTCTGGAAGAGATTATGAAAATGACGGAGTCTTCTGCGGAGGATGTCCAGGGTGCGCTGACCCTGGTCCAAAATTTCGATCCGGCAGGGGTCGCTGCGAGAGACCTGAATGAGTGTTTGCTGATCCAGGCCGGACAGCTGGTCAGCGACAGCAGTCTGGTGGAGACCCTGATCAAGGATTATCTTCCCCTGTTGCAGAAGAAGGACCTTGCCGGTATTTCGCGCAAGCTTGGGATACCGTTGCAGGACGTGGCGTTGGCGGCCAGTGTGATTGAAAACTTCGAACCCAAGCCTGGCCGTTCGTTCGGGGGAGAAGATCCGGTCTATATCATTCCGGATATCTATGTGGTCCGCGATGGGGATAGTTTTGTTGTTTTATTGAATGATGAAGGCCTGCCCCGGCTGAAGATCTCCAGTTTTTACAGGAGGATGCTCCAGAACAAGAAGGAGATGAATGATTCTACTTCGGAATATGTAGAAAACAAGTTCAAATCGGCCCTCTGGCTGATCAGAAGCATTGAGCAGCGTCAGAAGACCATTTATCGGACCATGGAGAGCATCCTCAAGTTTCAGAGAGCATTTTTCGAGAAGGGGCCGACTTATCTGAAGCCCATGGTTCTGAGAGATGTTGCCGAAGACATTGAAATGCATGAGTCCACCGTGAGCCGTGTGACCACCAATAAATATGTACATACGCCCCATGGGATCTTTGAGCTGAAGTACTTTTTCTGCAGTGGGATATCGTCCAATACAGGAGATATGTCATCGGTCAGCGTTCAGGAGGAGATCCGCAAGATCATTATGGAAGAAGAACAGGGAAGGCCGTTGAGCGACCAGAAGATTGTGGAAATACTGAATAAAAGAGGAATCAGTATTGCAAGAAGGACGGTTGCAAAATACAGGACGGAGCAGAAGATACATTCTACGACCGAAAGAAGGCGTTCAAGCCGATAGACTATTCTTTAATTCCTGATCATGTCATGACGCTTTCAAGGGGGATTTTTTCTCAGTTGAGCCGGTTTTTCTTCATGCGTCCATATTCATGGTTCTTTGCCCGATGCATCTCCAGCCCTTTTCGGGTGATATTTGCATTGAAAATTAAAGATAAAGAATCAAAAATCAAAACGACATTTAAATTAGAACCATGGAGGGAATACCATGCATTTGAACATTACGGCCAGGCATATGGATTTGACCGATGGGCTGAGGGAACATATTGAAAAGGAGTTGAAGAAACTGCAGCGCCACTTCCATAAGGAGGCGGATATCCAGGTGAGGCTGCGCGTGGAAAAATACCGGCATATCGCCGAGGTCTCATGCAATGTCGGCGGTTCGGTATTGCAGGTCAGCGAAGAGACCAAAGATATGTATCAGTCTGTGGACCGGGCCATTGAGAGTATCGGGCAGAGATACAATAAATTCAAATCCAAAAAATGGAGCGGAAAGGGAAAGACTCGTCTGAAAGAGGAGCCGATAGAACTTGTTTCCCCGGAGGCGGAGGGGCAGAAAAAGACCGGCAAGCCCAAAGCAAAACCGAGAATCATCCGTTCGCGCAAATATGCGGTGAAGCCCATGTCCGTGGATGAAGCCGCCATGCAGATAGACCTTTTGGAGAATAATTTCATTGTATATACGGATTCAAAAACCGAGCAGGTCAATGTTCTGTACCGGAGGAAAGACGGGAATTTCGGCCTGATCGTGCCGATATATGAGTAGGATAGAGATGAAACTGACGGATCTGCTTGAAAAAAATCTGGTTCTTACAGATCTTAAGGGACAGAACAAAAAGGATGTCTTGAACGAGTTTGCTTCGTTGTTGTATGAGCAAAAGAAGATTAGCGACCAGAGCGAATTCCTGGAAGTGATCCTGGCCAGGGAGGCGCTGGGGAGTACCGGCATCGGAGAAGGGATCGCCATCCCGCACGGGAGGTTGAAGAACCTGGACCGTATGGTTCTTGCCTTCGGCCTCTCCTTGAAGGGGATCGATTTCGATGCCACGGACGGGAACCCGGTCCATATCTTTTTTGTCCTGATCGTTCCTGAGGACGCTCCGGTGGATCATCTGAAGTCTCTGGCGAGGATCTCCAAGATTCTCAAGAACAGGAGCTTCAGGGAACGCCTTCTGAAGGCACAAACCCGTGAAAAACTGTATGATCAGATCCGGGAAGAGGATGAGAAGTACGGTCCCTGACCCATGATCTTTGCTGTTCGAAAGTCTGACCGGTCAAACGGTGAGAAGGCAAGATGCAGGAGGGCAAGCGCACAAACAGAAAGCGTACCGCCCCATCCGGCATTGCGGTGAGGAGAGGTTATGACTCAGGTAACCGTTGAAGACCTGTTCAAGGCGAATCAATCCAAGCTCCAGCTTGAGCTGATCGCGGGGAAAGAGGGCCTCAAGAATTTCATTCGGAAGCCCCGGATACAAAAATCAAGCCTGGCCCTTGCCGGTTATACCGCACATATCGATCCTTCAAAAATCCAATTTCTCGGCGAAACCGAAATCTCCTATCTGCTCTCCCTGACTCCTGAAGGGAGAGAACAGAGGTTGAATCAGTTCAGTGAAAGCATGATTCCCTGTTTTTTTGTCACCAAGGGATTGGGTGTGCCTGAGGAACTGGTCCGGGTATGTGATCATAAGAAGATCCCTGTCCTTCGTTCGCCGCTGTTCAGCTCCCATTGTGTCAAGCGTATTACCTCCTACCTGGAGGAGGCGCTGGCACACCGGATCACGCGTTCGGGTGTGCTGGTGGATGTCTATGGTGTCGGGATCATGATCCTCGGTAAGAGCGGGATCGGAAAGAGCGAGTGCGCACTGGATCTAATAGACCGCGGGCACAGGCTGGTGGCGGATGATACGGTGATGATCAAGAAGAAGGACATGGAGACGCTTGTGGGGAACTGCCATGACATGACCAGCCATCATATGGAGATCCGAGGGCTGGGCGTTATCAATATCAAGGATCTGTATGGAGTTTCTTCGATTCAGCAGGAAAAGGAGATAGACCTGGTTGTTGAACTGGTAGAATGGAAGGCCTCGGAAAGTTTTGACCGCCTGGGTCTGGAAGAACGCTCCTTTGAGATCATGGATGTCATGAAGCCTTTCCTGAGGATGCCCGTGACGCCAGGAAGAAATATGGCTTTGATCATGGAGGTCGCTGCGCGAAACTACCTCTTGAAATCCTCTGGTCATTTTTCAGCGCGCCTCTTCGAGAAGAAACTGATCCAGGAAATTCAGAGCCGGCATGAAGAAACAGACGATTAAACTTGTCATTATCAGCGGTATTTCGGGATCGGGGAAGAGCACCACGATCCACCAGTTCGAAGACATGGGGTTTTTCTGCGTGGACAATATTCCCATGGAGCTGATCCCCAAGTTTCTGGAGCTTTGTGCGCAAAGCGGGAACGAGATTGAAAAAGTTGCCGTGGTGGTGGATATCCGGGAGAAGAAGTTCTTAAAGAAGTACAGAGATGTGCTCAGCGATATCATGAGAAAGGGATTCGAATACCAGATCCTCTTTCTGGATGCCTCGGACGAAGTGCTGCTTCGCCGATTCAAGGAGACACGGCGGCGGCACCCCCTCGCTGAAACCTCTGTTTTTGAGGGCCTGGCCCTCGAACGGGAGATGCTTGCCGATGTCAAGGAGAGTTCCGACCTCGTGATCGACACTTCCGGTTATTCCATTCATGAGCTGAAAGATGTTCTCAGGAAGCAGTTTGAATCCACGATCCAGAGCAAGCAGATATCCATCTCTCTGGTTGCATTCGGATTTAAACATGGAATCGTATACGATGCAGATATGGTATTTGATGTCCGGTTCCTTCCCAACCCCTATTTCGTTGATTCTTTACGGGATCTCACCGGCAAGGCCCCTGAGGTCATCCAGTACGTTTTCGATCGGAAAGAAACGCAGGAATATTTAACACGGTTTTATGGCTTCCTGGATTATCTGCTCCCCCTCTTTATTCAGGAAGGGAAGTCTTACCTGACCCTGGGGTTTGGGTGTACCGGTGGACATCATCGGTCTGTGGTGATTGTCGATGCCGTGAAGAAACATCTTGAGGAGAATGGCTACAAAACATCTGCACGATACAGGGATATCGACCGGAGATGAGGTGTTTTCTAAAATAGGAGAAATACGGGATGGTAGGTTTCGTGATTGTGACTCATGCCCACATCGGTGAAGAGTTGAATGCATGCGCGGAAGGGATCTTGGGGAAGCAGGAGGGGATGGCCGCTGTTTCCGTGGATTTCACCAAGGCCGTGGAAGTGGCCAGGTCGGAAATTGAAGAGGCTCTCAAGGCTGTGGACCAGGGGGATGGGGTGATCATCATGACGGATATGTTTGGAGGCACCCCTTCAAACGTCAGCCTCTCCTTTCTTGAAAACCCCAAGGTTGAAGTGATCACAGGTGTGAATCTTCCGATGCTGATCAAGGGGATTACTTTGCGGAAGGATCATCAGCTGACAGAGCTCTGCGGTCATCTTGAAGAGTACGGGAAGCGCGGTATCATTGTCGCCAGCACGCTGCTCAAGGAGCAGCAGGGCCGGTCGATCTGAAAATCAGATTTGAAATTTCAAATCTGATGGCATAGGTGAAGAGAAAATTTATGGGCATTGTTCTGTTTCGGGTTGATGATCGTCTGATCCATGGCCAGGTTGTGGAAGGGTGGTTCCATCATCTCCATCCGGACCGGGTTGTTGTTGCAGATGACGAGGCTGCGGCAAGCCCATTCCAGCGCAGCCTCATGGCACTGGTGGTCCCCTATGGGATACAGGCTGAAATTATGACGGTTCAGGAGGCCGTTGATTCCTGCCGGGAGGGGGCCTATTCTGAATGCCGGGCCATGATTATCTTCCGGTTGCCCAGAAATGTATTGGCGGCCATTAATTCCGGTCTTGCCATTGACCGACTGAATCTTGGGGGCCTTCATGGGGTCGGAAAGACCAGGTCTTTGTACAAAGGGATCATTGCCACCGAAGAGGACATCCTGGACCTGCAGGCGATCCTCAAGCACGGTGTCACGGTAGAGATCCGCTCCGTGCCGTCTGAACCGGCCCTGGACCTCAAAAGCCTGATCTGAGCGGGGCACATTCTGTGAAGGAACAACGAGGAGCCTCCGGTAATACCATATCAATAGGTAGATTATGTTGTTTTTGAAAATCTTTCAAATAGCCCTTGTTGCAGGGCTCATAGGATTGGACCGGCTGGCATTCGGTCAGTTCATGGTTTCTCAGCCGATTGTTGCGGCGCCCCTGATCGGATGGATGATGGGAGATTTCCATACAGGTCTGCTGATCGGGGTCGTTCTTGAGCTCTTCTGGCTCAGGGGCCTGCCGATTGGAGGACACATTCCCAGGGATGCAACCCTATCTGCAATCTTGACTGCAGGGCTCTGCCTTTCCCGTCCGGGTTCCATTCAGGGACTCGATACGGCCTGGATGGCCTGGGTCTTCCTGTGGGTGGGTATCCTGCTGCTCCCCGCCGGTTTTCTGGACCAGTGGATACGCAGGAAGAATGCGCTGCTTATCCGGATGGCGCTCTCATCGGAATCACCGGAGCACGGGGTCACCCGGGCGGTCTGGATGGGGATACTGATCTTTTTCCTCTATTATTTCGGGGTGACGTTTATGGTCGTCGGGTTTACCGGCGGGCTGTTGGGCAGGGGATATGCGCTCCTTCCCGGTGATGCCCTGCAGGGGCTGCGTCTGTTCTTGTTCCTTCTTCCAGCTCTCGGTCTCGCCTCCCTGCTGGCCAGAAAGGATATCATGCAGGGTCGTATCCATCTTGCAGCCGGAACCGTTGCATCCTTCCTGATCTTTATAGGGTTGAAACAGCAGAGCATGCCGGTCCTTGTATCTCTTTTTCTTCTTTCGTTCATTATGGTCTACGTTCAGGAGCGCCGGGTAAGCGTCTCGTGACGTGTCTGCAAGGTGATATGAATAAGAAACATCTTCCCATTTCCGTTCTTGCAAAGGCCCTGTTCAGAGGATTTTTTATACAAGCCGCCTGGAATTTCGATAACTTTCAGGGGGTTGGTTTTGTCTACGCCCTGGTCCCGCTTCTCCGTCAGTCCGAATTTTCCGAGGAGGAGATCAAATCGCTTGTCAAGCGGCATCTCTCCTGTTTCAATACCAATCCCTATTTTGCCGGAATGATTCTGGGAGGCACGATGCGTATGGAGGAGGAACGGATACAGGGCCGGGTCACTGCAGAACAGATCGAAACGTTCAAGAATGACCTAACAGGCGCGCTGGGGGCACTGGGAGATTCCTTCACATGGGGGGCTCTTCGTCCATTGGCGGGGCTGGCGGGGGTGCTTGCCGCCATGATTTACGAGACATCGGCCCCTCTTGTATTTCTTGCCGTATATAATATGGGGGTCTTCTGGATCAGAGGAGCGGGCTTCTGGAACGGATATGCCTGCGGGCCGGATCTGTTGACATATCTGAGCAACATAAAACTTCAGAAGAAAATCTACTGGATGAACGGTATGATTCTCTTTGCTGTCGGGGCATTCCTTCCCTTGTGGATCATGCAGGCCGTCCCCGCTGTGGGCTTTACCTACTTAGGCCTGTTCCTTTTTATGGTTCTATTGGTCTGGACCGGATTGAAAGCCGAACAAAAGGGTGTGCCCCTCCTGGTCCAGGGGGTTGTCCTGCTTATCCTTTCTCAAGGATTGTCTCATATGGGGTGGATGATATGATAAGGAGAAATAAGATTTGCACTCTGCGAAAGTCTTTATTCAGAACAAGTTAGGTATGCATGCGAGGTCCGCTGCCATGTTTGTGGAGATGGCCGGCCGTTTCCAGTCCCGAATCCTGATCAAGAAGGATGATTCCGAGGTGAACGGGAAAAGCATTATGGGAATCATGATGCTTGCAGCGGCCAAAGGGACCGAGTTGATTCTTCATGCCGATGGACCGGACGAGGTTGAGGCGATTGAAAACCTGTCTCAACTTGTAAACGGCAAATTCGGGGAGGAGTAGATGAAATCTCACGGCATAGGCATTTCCCCCGGCATTGTGATCGGGAAGGCCCTGGTCTTCAGCAGGGAGAAGATCAAGACAGAGATCAGGAGGATTCCGGAGGACCAGGCTGATGCGGAGATCCTGCGTTTTGAGCAGGCCCTCTCCAAATCCATCTCGCAGCTTGAAGCCGTAAAGAGACAGTTCAGCAGCCGGACTGGAGAATCTCATGCCTATATCCTGGACAGCCATATTCTGATGCTTAAGGACAAAATGCTTGTCGATGGAACGCGTGAGATGATCCGGAAGGAGATGATTGCAGCCGAAGGCGCCCTGGAGAAGGTTCTGGATGAATTTCTCAGAGTCTTTGCAGCCATTGAGGACGATTACCTCAAGGAACGGAGATCGGACGTGGTTCATGTAGGGGACAGGATACTGCACAATCTCTCGGGCCACGTCCAGACGAGCCTCTCTTTATTGCAGGAGGATGTCATTGTGATCGCCCATGACCTGACTCCGGCAGACACTATGCAGATGGATCGCAACCATGTCAAAGGATTTGCGACCGATCTGGGCGGGAGGACAAGCCACACGGGGATCATGGCAAGGTCTTTGGAGATTCCGGCCGTGGTCGGTTTGGGGAATATTACGTCCTGTGTGCAAAGCGGGGACCCTCTGATCCTGGACGGGGGCAGCGGCACGGTCATCATTCATCCGGACAATGAGACATTCAACCGGTATCTCGAAAAGCAGAGGCGCTATGTCTATTTCGAGAAAGAGCTGCAGAAGCTGACCCAAGTTCCTGCGGAAACTACTGATGGATGCAAGGTACGGCTTTCTGCGAATATTGAAACCCCTGGCGATGTCTGCAGTGTCCTGGAGCATGGTGCAGACGGAGTCGGGCTGTACAGAACCGAATTCATCTTCCTCAACCGTTCCGATCTGCCCGGCGAGGAGGAACAGTTCCAGGCATACAAGAGCGCCCTGGAGATGATCTATCCGGAAGCTGTGACCATACGCACCCTTGATCTCGGCGGAGACAAACTGTCGATGCAGATTCCCTATTTAAGAGAGCCCAACCCCTCCATGGGTCTCCGGGCCATCCGGTTTTGTCTGGTGCATCAGGACATCTTCAAGGCCCAGCTCAGGGCGCTTGCCCGGGCCGGTGTTTACGGGAATCTCAGGATATTGTTCCCGCTCATCTCCGGAGTTATGGAGCTGCGGGCGGCTAAAAATATCTTTCGCGAGGTTCTGGATGACCTTCACAGGGAAGGGCAGGAGTTCAGAGAAGATATCCCGCTGGGAGCGATGATCGAGGTCCCGTCCGCCGCTATTGTGGCCGACATGATTGCCAGGGAAGTCGATTTCCTGAGTATCGGCACCAACGATCTGATTCAATACACCCTGGCCATTGACCGGATGAATGAACATGTTGCCTATCTGTATGAACCGCTTCACCCGGCCGTGATGCGGATGATCAAATATGTTATTTCCGTGGCCAAGGAAGCCGGGATCCCTGTGGCCATGTGCGGTGAAGTGGCCGGGGACCCGACTTATGCCCCTGCATTGCTGGGGCTGGGCCTGAGAGAGTTCAGCATGAATTCAGTGTCGGTCCCGAGGGTCAAGAGAATCATCCTTTCAGTCACATTGGAAGAGTCGAGACGTCTTGCAAACAGGATACTCACCCTTTCCACGGCCCGGGAGATCGAAGAGATCACGAAGGAGTACATGCGTTCCCGGTTCCCGGACGAATATGAATGGGATTCCAATTCAGAGTCTTAACCCTATGGTTCTTCAATCCCCTAACGCCTGATTACCCGTTTTCCGTGCTGCATGGGGTACGGAGGGGGTTTCTGACCAATGGCGCCCGGAATTTTTTCGAGGTGGAACTGCAGCCATAGTTCCCCGTAATTTTTCATCTTCATTTTCTTGTTGTTCTGCAGATTGATGAGGTTGTTCTGTAGCTTTTCGTCGCCTGGAAGTTTTTTCAAGGCCTTGACCAGGGCCTCGATGGCCTCATCCCTGTTGCCCATACGGAGCAGGCAGTACGCGTAAAGATTCCAGAGAAGGCTTTCCTTGGGGTTGTACCGTAACGCCCGATTGAAGGTCTTGACCATATTTTCCTTGTCCTTCTTCCGCATGTAATGCACGGCAAGCATCCCCTGGGCCACCCAGTTGCGGATAAAGGACTTTTTGAGGTACGGGAATGCGGCGTTGAAATCTTTTTTGATGTAATGGATGACCCCGATCTGGGACCGGAACTGGGAGGTCACGAAGAACTGGTAGCGGCCGTATTTCAGCCCGCCCTCAAGGGTGCGGATGGCCCGGTCCATCTTTCCTCCCTTGAGGTCCTGGCTGACCTGCTCCATGAGCTGGGTGATGGCCTTATTGATACGCCGGCCGAGCAGATAGTTAACCCCCATCATGGCGGCTATGGAAGCCGTCAGGGCCAGCCCCCAGTGGATCTTGAAATAGAAAATCGCAAAGAAAACAGCGGCCCCGATGGCGGTGGAAATCATGAGATGGATCATAAGATTTATCTTTCTTTAAGTCACACAGGCGGATCCATGAAAGAATCCGGCATTATTATTGACCTTTCATCATGGGTGAGGTGCTTATGGCCTGCATACCCTAACAAAAAAAACTCATGGAATCAAGCAGGAAAACAGCAGGAAAACGGGTCCGGAGAGAAGGTCCGGAGAAAAGCCTTGACATCAAATTATGGACTCAGTAAGATCATAAGATCTGGAGGCGGTTGACACGGGCATGTCAATAGGTTTGGTTGTCCGGGGCGTGGCGCAGTCTGGTAGCGTACCTGAATGGGGTTCAGGTGGTCGGAGGTTCAAATCCTCTCGCCCCGACCAATTAAAATTAGGGACCTTTCCCTTTTGTTCCAAACAAAAGGGAAAGGTCCCTAATTTTAATGAGGTCTTTTTGCTGATCCTGGTTTCCAATGATGACGGAGTCGATTCAAAGGGTCTCCGGGCACTTGTACAGGTCTTGCGTACGATCGGCCGTACCGTGGTTGTGGCGCCGGACAGGGAACGGAGTGCGGCAGGCCATTCTCTGACTCTTCACAAGCCATTGAGGGTTCATGCACTCCGTAAGGATGTATACAGCGTCAACGGGACCCCCACGGATTGCATTACCCTGGCTGTCAATACGATTATCAAGGAACCCCCCTCGCTTTTGGTTTCAGGCATCAATTGCGGAAGCAATCTGGGAGATAACATCACCTATTCCGGGACCGTTTCAGCGGCCATGGAGGGGGCTCTGCTCGGCATCCCATCCATGGCCGTATCCCTGACCAACAGCGGCAGGCTCCGGTTCAAGGCCGCAGCCATGGTCACCCTCGGGCTGGCCGAGAAGGTGCTTAGGCACGGTCTGCCGCCGGGCACCTTTCTGAATGTGAATGTGCCCAACATCCCGCCGGGCCAGATGCAGGGGATTCGGGTCACAACTCTCGGCAAGAGGGTCTTCAAGGACCCGGTCATAGAAAAAAAGGACCCGAGGGGGAGGCCTTATTACTGGATCGGCGGCGAAGAAGTGGTCTGGAAACGGGGGGATAACTCGGATTACGATGCGATTGCGCAGAACTATGTTTCAGTCACCCCCTTGCACCTGGACCTGACCCACCATGCGGTCCTGGCCAAGATGAAGAGGATTTTTCAGAATGGTTCAGTATACGAATCCTGAGATTGCACGGAAAAGGCTGGCGGATGTGATCCTGCCCAAGTCAGGGATCAGCGACCTTAAGGTGCTGGGCGCATTCCGAAAGATCCCCCGGCATCTGTTTGTGGAAGAGGCCCTGCAGTTGCGGGCTTACGAAGACAAGGCCCTTCCCATCGGACATGGGCAGACCATTTCACAGCCCTCCACCATCGGCATGATCCTCCAGACGCTCGATTTGACAGGGAAGGAAAGGGTACTGGAGATCGGGAGCGGTTCCGGATATCAGAGCGCCCTCCTTGCCTGTCTCGCAGAAAATGTGTTCACGATCGAGCGGATTCCAGCCCTGGCCAAACAGGCATGGAACCGGCTGAGCAGTCTCGGGATTTCCAACGTGGCCATCCGGACAGGCGACGGGACCTATGGCTGGCCGGACCAGTCGCCCTATGATGCCATTCTGGTCTCTGCCGGTTCACCGGGCATACCGGACCATCTGATCCAGCAGCTCCGTGTCGGCGGCCGGATGATGATCCCGGTAGGGGGGGCTAAGACCCAGCGGTTGATCAAGATCGTGAAAAGGCCGTCAGGGATAGAGCGGTCTGAACTGGACCTCTGCCAATTTGTAAAACTCATCGGCAAGTTCGGCTGGGAAAAGAAACAGACGAATGTGCAAAAGGAGACCCATGAACTGGATTAATGAACTCAAAGACTGGACCGTTTCCTGCTCGGCCGGGGTTTTTTATATTGACTTTATAAAATTCATTTTAGTATCATTTCTCTTTGTTATCCTTCTGCTGGGAGGCTTCTACGTAGTGAAGAAGATGTCCGCCCGTGCCGTATCACAGGGAAAGGATGCCGGGGGATAAAGAAGCGCGCAAAATCCATTTCTTTAGGGTCGGGGCGTGGCTCAGTCTGGTAGAGCACTGCGTTCGGGACGCAGGGGTCGGAGGTTCAAATCCTCTCGCCC
>CAKKPE010000040.1 GCA_919901565.1 bacterium | reverse complement strand
AACCCTTGAACCCTTGAACCCTTGAACCCTACTTATAAAAGGTGGATAACATTATGTCGAAGAAGAAAGAGCAGGAAACCGAGAAAGTACATACAGGCAAGAAGTCATTCTGGCGAGAGAATTTTGAAGCCATTCTCATCGCTGTGGTCCTGGCCCTTTTCATCAGGACGTTCGTGGTCCAGGCATTCAAGATCCCTTCGGGGTCCATGCTGGAGACCCTGCAGATCGGCGATCATATCCTGGTCAATAAATTCATATACGGGACCCATATCCCGTTTACCCATATATCCTTTTTTCACATTCAAAAACCGCAAAGAGGGGATATTGTCGTATTCAAGTATCCCGTGGACGAGCAGAGGGATTTCATCAAAAGGGTGGTCGGCACCCCGGGAGATACCGTTGAAGTCCGGAACAAGATCGTTTATGTAAACGGCGAGAGGCTGAACGATGAGGACTATGTGGTCCACAGGGACTCCATCATTATTCCCGGGCAGCGGGACAACTTCGGGCCGGTCACTGTACCGGAAAATTGCTATTTTATGATGGGGGACAACCGGGACGGCAGCTTTGACAGCCGGTTCTGGGGATACGTAAAACAGGAGCAGATCCTCGGAAAGGCCCTGATTATATACTGGTCATGGGACCGGGAGGAACTAAGGCCAAGGCTGGGCCGGACCGGGAAAATTGTACGTTAAATGACTTGACAAAGTATTCGAATATGTTATAGTACCATTAATCTCAAAAAAAAAGGTGGATAGGACACAGATGCTTGAGTTCACCATGATAGAGAGAGGTCTTCAATAGGCCTTCTTGCTGATCCAGCAGGGGGGCTTTTTTATGGCCCGAAAACCATGCCCAAAAAAGAGAAACCAAATACCAGGGAAGTCCGGATCATCGACCGGGAGAAGATGAACGCCCTGATCAACCAGCTGGCGGAGAGGATCCTCGAGAAAAATCAGGACCTGTCCGAAGTCACGCTTGTGGGGATCCGCAGCCGGGGCACCCACCTGGCCCGAAGGATCGCTGAAAAAATCTTTGAGAAGTGCGGCAACCGGGTCCCCGTGGGGATCCTCGATATTACCCTTTACCGCGACGACCTGCGGTCCCGGATCGATCAGCCCATGCTCGTGCGTACGGAAATTCCGGGGCCCATTGAGGACCGGAATATCATCCTTGTAGACGATGTCCTTTTTACGGGAAGGACGATCAGGGCCGCCATGGACGGCATTATGGATATGGGCCGGGCCAGGATGATTCAGCTCGCAGTCTTGGTGGACCGGGGCTTCAGGGAACTCCCGATCCGGGCCAATTATACCGGAGAGTATGTGCCCATAAAAAGCGATCAGACCATCCGGGTCCGGTTTGCCGAAGACGGGGAAGAGGACGGGGTGATTCTACGGGAGGTCCCGTAGATATTCTTGATATTTAATCTTTGATTTTTTAATTAATATTATGGCCTGGGGTAAACGAAAAGATCTCCTTGGGATCGAAGATTTGAGCCGGGAGGAAATCGAAACCATTCTCGATACGGCCGAGTCGTTCAAGGATGTCTCGCGGCGTCAGATCAAGAAGGTTCCTGCCCTCAGAGGGGTGACGGTGGTGAACCTTTTTCTGGAACCATCTACCCGGACCCGGACATCCTTCGAACTCGCCGGAAAGCGGCTCTCGGCCGATGTCATCAATATCTCCGCTTCGGGCAGCAGCATCATCAAGGGCGAAAGCCTCAAGGATACGGCCTGTAACATCGAGGCCATGAATACGGATATCCTGGTGTTCAGGCACTCAAAGGCGGGCGCCGCACACTTTCTTTCCAAGGTGCTAAAATGCTCGGTGGTCAATGCAGGCGACGGTGCGCACGAGCACCCGACCCAGGCTCTGCTCGATCTCTACTCCATCCGGGAGAAAACAAAACGGATTGAGGGCCTGACCGTGGCCATTATCGGGGACATTGCCCACAGCCGGGTGGCGCGTTCAAATATTCTGGCGCTCAGAAAAATGGGTGCTCACGTGAGGGTCGCCGGGCCGGCCACCATGATTCCGGCAGGGGTGGAAAAGCTGGGAGTGGACGTCACCTATAAGATCGAAGAGGCCGTTGAGGGGGCGGACGTGGTGATGATGCTTCGGATCCAGCAGGAACGGCAGGGGAAGAATTTGTTCCCCTCGATTCGGGAATATTCCCGTTTCTTCGGGCTGAACCGGGCCCGTCTCAAGGGAGCCAAAAAGGACATCCTGATCATGCATCCGGGTCCCATCAACCGGGGAGTGGAGATAGCGCCGGATGTGGCGGACGGGCCGTATTCCATTATTCTGGATCAGGTGACCAATGGTGTTGCCGTACGTATGGCCATTCTTTTTCTCTATTCGGGAGCAGCGCTGTGAGTCTGGTTATCAAAGGCGGCAGGGTGATTGATCCGGTGAACCGGGTCGACAAGGTCATGGACCTCAGGATCGAAAAGGGGCGCATCACCCGGATAGGCAGGGGACTTTCCGCTGACAAGGTCCTTTATGCCTCGGGGTTATGGGTGGTGCCCGGACTGATCGATATCCACGTCCACCTGCGTGAACCCGGCTTCGAATACAAGGAGACCATCGAGACCGGATCTCATGCAGCGGCTGCGGGGGGATTTGCCGCGATAGCCTGCATGCCCAACACAAACCCGGTCAACGACACCGGATCGGTCACGGATTTTATCGTGACACAGGCCAGGAAGTCCGCCCTGGTGCATGTCTTTCCCGTGGGGGCTTTAAGCCGCGGGCAAAAAGGGGAGACCCTGGCCGAGATCGGAGACATGGCCGAGAGGGGCGCGGTGGCCCTGAGTGATGACGGGAAACCCGTGATGAATGCCGAACTCATGCGGCGGGGCATGGAGTATGCCAGGACCTTCGGCCTGCCGGTCATCTCCCACTGTGAAGATATGAACCTCGCGGCAGAGGGCGTGATGCACGAGGGGGAGGTATCCACACGGCTCGGTCTTCCCGGGATCCCGTCCGCTTCCGAAGAAGTGATGGTGGAACGGGATATCCTCCTATCGGAACTTACAGGGGCCGCTCTTCACATCGCACACGTGAGCTGCAAGGGCTCGGTGGACCGGATCCGCGAGGCAAAAAAGCGGGGGATATCCGTGACGGCCGAGGTGACCCCGCATCATCTGACTTTGACCCATGAGTCCCTTGCGTCGTACGATACGAATCTGAAGGTGAATCCGCCGCTCAGGTCTGAAGCGGACCGTCAGGCCCTGATCGAAGGGCTGCTCGACGGCACCATCGATGCCGTGGCCTCGGACCATGCGCCGCACAATATTGCGGAGAAGGAGACAGAATTCGAAAACGCGGTCTTCGGAATGATCGGCCTGGAGACATCCCTCTCACTCATGCTCCGTCTGGTCCATGAAGGGATTCTCACCCCCTCACAGCTCATAGAACGAATGTCCTCAGGCCCGGCCGGGATACTCAGGATCCGGGACTGGGACCTGCGTGAGGGCGCTCCGGCCAACGTGACATTGATCCATCCGGGCATGGTCTTCAACGTGGACGCCGACCGGTTCCGTTCCAGGAGCCGGAACACCCCCTTCAACGGCTGGGAGCTCAAAGGCAAGGCCGTCTGTACCGTGGTCTCAGGCAAGGTGGTTTTTGAAGACAAGCATTGGAAAACCTCAGGCAAAGGATAGGGAGAACCATCAGATGATAACCGTTCGGGAAACAGGACTCTGACATGAAAGCAATTCTGGCTCTGGCCGACGGCCGGGTTTTTGAAGGAAAGTCATTTGGCGCCGCCGGTGAAAACGGCGGCGAAGTTGTATTTAATACCTCCATGATGGGGTATCAGGAGATCCTCACCGATCCTTCCTATCAGGGGCAGATCGTGACCATGACCTACCCCCTGATCGGCAACTACGGAATCAATCCCGAGGACGTGGAGTCCGGCAGACCTTATGCTTCAGGTTTCGTGGTCAAGGAGGTGAGCGGGATCGTCAGCAACTGGAGGTCCGGATGCTCGCTGCACGAATATCTCCAAAAACACGGGATCGTCGGGATATCAGGGATCGACACCCGCGCCCTGACCCGGCATGTCCGGGACCAGGGGGCGCAGCAGGGGATCATCTCCACTCAGGATCCGGATCCGGCCTCTCTGGTCAGGAGGGCTGAGGAGAGGCCCATCATGGTCGGGCAGGATCTGGCACGGGAAGTCACCTGCAAGACACCCTATGCATGGGATGAGTCGGAATGGGTGCTGGGAAAGGGATACGCCAAGGCGCCTTCGGAGAAGTTCCGGGTGGTGGCCATGGACTTCGGGATCAAGAGGAACATCCTCAGGATCCTTGCTGGCTTCGGCTGCAAGGTCACGGTGGTCCCTGCATCGTGTACGGCCACGGAGATCCTGGACATGAATCCGGACGGGATCTTCCTCTCCAACGGCCCCGGCGACCCCGAGGCCGTTACTTATGCGGTGGAGACGATACGGGACCTGATCGGCAGGAAGCCGATCTTCGGCATCTGCCTGGGGCACCAGCTTCTCGGCCTGGCCCTGGGCGGCAGGACCTACAAACTCAAGTTCGGCCATCACGGGGGGAACCAGCCGGTCATGGACCTTTCGACCGGAAAGGTCGAGATCACCGCGCAGAACCACGGATTTGCCGTGGATATGGAATTTCTGACCGCAGCGGACCATGATGTGGAATTGACGCACGTCAATCTCAACGACCGGACCGTGGAAGGTCTCAGGCACAAACGACTCCCTCTCTTCTCAGTTCAGTACCATCCGGAGTCCTCGCCAGGGCCTCACGACTCGAGATATCTGTTTGAAAGGTTTCTCGTGATGATGGAGAAGTTTAAATAAATAGTTCAAACGGTTTGAACGGTTTGAACGGCTTGAACGGTTTGAAACCACGTAAGCTCCGGTGACAAAATGCAGACTATGCACCACACAGCTTCATATATAAATATCCCGGAGGCGGAGTTATCAGAGCGGGTGAGGTGTGCATACGACCTGATGATGCCGTCATGCCGGCTTTGCCCGAAGCGTTGCGGGGCCAAACGCCTTGAAGGGGAGGCGGGGGCCTGTGGTGCGGACCACCGTCTCTTTGTATCGAGTTCGAATCTGCACCATGGAGAGGAACCCCCGATTTCGGGGTGGAAGGGTTCCGGGACTATTTTTCTCACGCACTGCAGCCTATCCTGCCTCTACTGTCAGAACTACCCCATCAGCCAGCTGGGGCACGGCGCCGAGACCCGAGTGGACGATCTGGCCGACATGATGGTCCGGCTGCAGGGACTGGGCGCCCACAACATCAACTGGGTGACCCCGACCCATGAGGTCGCGCATCTCCTCGATGGATTGCAGAGGGCCCGCCGTTCCGGGCTTGAAATACCCATCGTTTATAACAGCAGTGGATATGACTCCCTTGATGCGCTGAAACTCCTGGATGGGGTTGTGGACATCTACATGCCGGACATGCGCTACGCATACGGTGGGATCTCCCTGAAGTACTCAGGCGTCGCGGACTACCCTGAGGTGAATCAGAAGGCGATTCTGGAGATGCACAGGCAGGTGGGTGATCTCAGGCTGGATTCCGACGGGATTGCCGTAAAGGGGATTCTGGTACGGCACCTTGTTCTTCCCGGAGGATTGGCCGGTACGGAACAAATCATGCGCTTCATTTCCGGGAAGGTCTCCCCCGATACGTACATCAGCCTGATGAGCCAGTACTTTCCGGCGCACACGGCCCCTGACATGGACGATGTGATCAGCCGCAGGATCACGCCGGAA
>CAKKPE010000039.1 GCA_919901565.1 bacterium | reverse complement strand
TATAAAGATCTGACCCCCTGGCCTTCCCCCTATGATCCGTCAGAGTTGGACCTGGCCGGAAACCTGAACGGGCCCACGCTCTCCCATCTCCTTGGACAGGACAAGCTCGGCCGCGACATCCTGAGCAGGATCCTGTACGGCGCACAGGTCTCCGTAAAGGTCGGTGTCATCGTCGTGGGCATATCGTTCTCGCTTGGCCTCCTGATCGGCTCTCTGTCGGGTTATGCCGGAGGCTGGATAGATGAAATCATCATGCGGATCATCGATATCCTGCAGGCCTTCCCGGGAATCCTTCTGGCCATCGCCATGACCGCGGTGCTGGGGCCTTCGCTGAATCACGTGATCTTCGCCCTCTGCCTCACCGGCTGGGTGGGGTATGCCCGGCTGGTCCGGGGCCAGATCCTCACGGTCCGGGAACGGGAATACGTTCAGGCGGCACGTTCCCTGGGCGCGGGCCCATTGAGAATCCTCGTGCGCCATATCCTGCCCAATACCCTGGCCCCGATCATTGTTGAAGCCACATTCGGCATGGCAGGCGCTATCCTGGCCGAGGCCGGACTCTCTTTCCTGGGACTCGGTACCCAGCCGCCCACCCCATCCTGGGGCTCCATGCTCAACGAGGGGAGCCATTTCATGCTCGTGGCCCCGCACCTCACGATCTTCCCGGGGATCGCCATCATGCTCGTGGTCATGGGATTCAATTTTCTCGGAGACGGGCTCAGAGACTGGATGGATGTGCAAAAGAATTAGGTACGGACCCTGTTTGATCTTTCTTACCTGTCGACAAAGGCGCATGGATTGTTCATCTGCGTAAGGCAGTCGTTATCTGCATCAACTGTTTTTTCCTAACAGTAGTCAACAACCGTTGAGCCGCAGTAAAGAGTCGTACATGTGTTGTTTGAATAAACAACATAAGAATTACCCCGAGTGACGGCGAGAACAGCCGTACTGTTCCAGTTATTGCAGACCCCTGCCCCATTCACCTGATAATATCTTTGAGCGCCGCTTCCGTTTCTGAGTTGCATGCCGGCGGCTGCGCATGTATCCGCATTGACTGTGATGAGGAAGGTCTGTGAGACCGTCTGGGATCCGGGAGTCACGCAACTGTCCGTAACGCTTGCGGTAAATAAGTAGTTGCCCGGCACAGCCGTAGGGGGGCCCGTAATGCTGCATAATGTGCTTGCCCCGGCCTGAGCGTTGCAGTCAGTGCGCTATTTTTGCCTGTCCCTATTTTTGCTATCCCTATTTTTGCTATTTTCTGCTCTATTTTCTGCTATGGTAACTCAAAAGGCTGTTTGTGCCTGTAGATCTTAATCAAAATACCGCCCTTGAATTCGAGCCTAAGAAAATCAAGAAAGTTATTTGCAAAATAAAATTCCCACAGATCTCTATTTGCTATGATTTGATATGCACCGTTTGAAAAATTGAAAAGTTCTTGAGGGCCTAAGCCTTTCTCGTTTATAGGATTGAGTATATAAACCTTCTTATCTTTGAACAACTTCTTCGAAACTGAATAGGCATCTGTTTTTGATGACCCTATTATAAAACCGAATCCTTCCCCGGCTTCTACACTCTCATCTATATATGTGGCCTTATAATATAGTGCAAATCCACATAGTAATAAAAAAAAGATTAATAAAATCAGACCCAATATTTTCATAGTTTTCATCATATTTCTATTTATGGTCTAAAGCGGATTTCTCCAGCGCTCCCAGCGCCCGGACTGATCCGACCCCTACCCGGAGTTGGGACTGTTCTTCCAGCAGCTCGATTAGCAACAGCTTGTGCCCCGCTGTTACTGTTGGCCCCAAAAGGTCCAGCAACTGCAGAATAGTCTTGATCTTCAATCACGGATGTCGCTGTTCTATCTACATCGGCATCAGAGGCAGGAATTGGCGAGACGTCAGGGCTTGACGTAGTACAATAATTATTATTCGATAAACTTAGCCAATGGGCAACGTCTGCAGCATGGGTTGTTGACGAGAACCCTGTAGTATTTTGGTCTACCCTACCCACATTCCCGGCATTGTTTTGACCGTATGAATGGATTGTAGCATTCGGATCTCCGATATATTGTGCATTGCTTGCTATGTAGTTATGGGAAACATAATTGCCCAGAGACCCCATTTGCAAACCCCTGCCCATTAAATATGATAATAATCCTGACGGATCAATCCAGTTCAGTGGGTTCGCCCAAACATAATTATAGAGGTTCACATCTCCCCCCTCAAACCCAATCGGGTCCTCTGTTAAGAAGCGCCCAATCCTCGGATCCAGATACCTCGCCCTATAGAAATACAGTCCCGATTCTTTATCCCGTTCTCTTGAGGTAAAGAACGAGATCGCCCCTCTCTTATAAAGGGGGTTTTGAAATGGGGATTCG
>CAKKPE010000038.1 GCA_919901565.1 bacterium | reverse complement strand
CAGTTTCCTCTCATGCGCCTCGTCCAGCTCCGCTTCTTCCAGCAGGCGCTCCATGTCCTCGTTGAGGTTTTCGTTGACAAGCTGCAGTTCGGGGATGCGATTCTCGTAGTAGAGCGGAACCGTCGCTCCATCGGCCACCGACTGCTGGAAGTCATAGACGCTGATGTAATCGCCAAAAACCTGCCGGGTCTTTTCCTCACCCACGATCAGCGGTGTGCCGGTAAAGGCCAGAAAAGCGGCATTGGGCAGGGCCGTGCGCATATTCAGCGCCAGCGTGTCGTATTGGCTGCGGTGCGCCTCGTCGGTGATGACGATGATGTCGCGCCGCTCCGAAAGGACCGGGTGCGCCTCACCCTTTTCGGTGCCGAACTTGTGGATCAGGGTGAAGACATAGCGGTGATCTTCTCTGAGCAACTCCCGCAAATGCTTGCAGCTTTCCGCTTGGGCGCGGCCTTCGGTCACCACTCCGGCCGAGACGAAGTTTTTGTAGATCTGCCCGTCCAGCTCCTGCCGGTCGGTGACCACCACAAAGGTCCAGTTGCCCGGCAGCTTGCGCAGCACCTTCTGGGCAAAGAATATCATCGCCACGCTCTTTCCGCTGCCTTGGGTATGCCAGAACACCCCCAGCTTGCCCTCTCGCTGCCGGATGTCGGCCATGGCCGCCAGCGCGTTATTGACGCCCAGATACTGATGGTTCTTGGCCGTCAGCTTTATCAACCCGCCGGGGGCCTCCTGAAACAGGGCAAAGTTTTCAATCAGGTCGAGCAGCCGCGCCGGGTCGCAGACACCGCGCAGCATGGTCTCCAGCGACACCCGGCCCGCTTCGTCCTCGCTGTCCACCTTCTTCCATTCGGCGAAGTGCTCCCACCCGGCAGTTACGCTGCCCACACGGCTCTGGCTGCCATTAGAAAGGATGATCATGGCATTGGGCCAGAATAGCTGCGGGATCGTGTCCTTGTAGTCGCGTAGGTTGCCGGTGAAGGCGGTCTCCAGACGACGGTGGGCGGCCTTGAGTTCGACCAGGACCAGCGGCAGGCCATTGACACAACCCACCAGGTCGGCCCGCCGGGTGTGCATCTCGCCCGTGACCCAGAACTGTGAGCAGAGCAGAAAGTCGTTGTTGGCGGAATTGTCCCAGTCGATCACCCGCACCACTTCCACGGTCTCTCCGTCGCCTTCGGGATCGGGCACGGGAACGCGCACGCCGTTCTTTAGCAGGTGGTAGATCTCCCGGTTGGCGGCCACCATACTCATGCGCGAGCGGTCTCGGCTCAATTCTTCGATGGCCTGGTTTATCGCCGCAGATGGGGCGGCCGGGTTGAGCCGCTGCAAGGCTGGGCGCAGGCGGGCGGTCAGGATGACCTCGGCCCGGGTCTCTCGGCCCAACGTGCTGGCGCCGTTATCGAATTCGTAATATGCGTTAATCGTATCCCAGCCCAACTCCGCCAGTAGGGCAATGGCCGGTTGCTCGACCAGGGAGTTCTCGCTGTAGCCGCTGGGGCTCATATCATGCATCCTCTTTAACGTGTTCTTGGAACATGATTGAGGCACTAATCTGCCGTCCTGCCACCAACAACCGGACAGCATTCATCACAAACTCAGCCCTTCTCCGAAGAAATTGGTCAAAGTCTTTTTTTATTTTATCCTTCCTTACCGAATCCGTAATTCCTTCATATCCACCGTTAGCCAACTCAGGAATAGGAACAAGATGAGACTGAAGTCGCTCGCTCACAATTTCCTCTGTAGTCCACTCATAGCGGTCTTTGAGATATTTTAAAGGGTCTTTACGTCCGATCGTCATATTCGTCTTGTCTGAGATCAACGCGCAGTTTAGCGCAAGATAGCTGTTAATTTCTGCCTCTTTTAGCAAGGCATCCGGATATAGATGGTGATAATGACGCTGCTGAATGTTACTTGCATCCAGACGCTCGCCGGTCGAGAAATCCAGAGCTCCCAGGCGACAAGCCACAGCGAGAACCGCACGTCCACGGATTGTGCCCCGCTTTGGCCATTCGGCATCCAAAAGCTCCTCTTTTTCAACAAGGCGGTGATCGGCGAAAATAGGAACATCGGTCTCGGCATACTTGGTGCCGTTCTCTTTGCGTTCCCCATTAATGATACGTTTCAGCGCGGTGAAATCCGAAAAGGCGTGCGTCGCCGCCGAATTCTCGTAGCGATCGGTGAAGAACGCATACCAGAGATACTTCTTCAGCAGAAGCTCGTCCTGGCCTCGCTTGTCACCAGATTCCGGAATGTCCTCGTAGAGCGCCGCAATAACCGCCAACACCGCGTTGGTCGGCAGACGTTCCCTGTCATAGATGCCTTCGATGCGCAGGAATTCGGCCATCCGGTTCAAGCCGGTTTCCATGATATCCCATTTTTCCACCATGACCTTCTTGTCCATATCCCATGCGCCCCGTTGGTTAGGAAGGGCACCCTGCAAAAGTGCGGAAGTGGTCAGGATCATATCGGATAGCTCCCCATATCGCCCGACGGCTGAGTGCTTCTTATCCAAGGCATCCTGCAGATCGTGCAGGGAGCTGCCCATGACACTTTCCACTTCTGCGACAATGACGTCGTATTGGGAAAGCGGCTTGCTGTTTGTATTCATTTTTATGAACACGTCCAGCGCAACGCTCTTGTCCGTCTCAGATGGCAACGACAGGTATGGCAGGTTGTAATTGGCGATGATTGATCGCAGATCCTTGATCCGGTCACTCACTTTCTTTTGGAAGTCATAGAATGCTTTAAGTTCGTCTTTGCCCCCTTCCGGCTCCCGCGGAGCGGTTGCCTTACTTAGCCATTCATCAATTTCGCTCTGAATGTCCTCGGGCTTAAGCAGGTGCGTGGGAATGTAGCCCCGCTGCAAACATTGGGCCGGATCGTCACACCAGATGGGATACTTCTCGCCATTGTTCTTGATATAACGCCCCCGGAAGAAAGCGGACATATCGGTTTGGTCTTTGTCACCATCATAGTTGTCGAAGTCTTTAAGGTAGATGAAGTAGGTTTCCCAATCATAGTTATTGTGAAACGCTCGCCACAGCGCGGTAAGTCGCTGCTGTCCATCCAGGAGGTGTTCAAGAACGCGTTGATTTTCTTTCGGTGTGGTTGTTTCCAGAAAGCGGGAGATAAATTTTTCCTTATCGCCGACTTCCAGTGTCAGAGTAATGCCCAAGGGGAGGTCATGGACAACCGTCTCGATGAGGCTGGATATACGTTGCCGGTCCCACACCTCATGCCTTTGAAAACGCGGTAACTTAATTTCACCGCGCTGGATCTTTCCGTACCAGTCTTTCAGATTTCTATTACGCGCTTCCATATTTAATGCCTCCAACGATCATCATGTAGTCTCCTCGGGAACGGCGATCTCCAGTTCCGATACATCCACCTCGCCGGAGATGAGCTTGGGCAACAGCAGGTCGCGGGTGCTGTGGAGGGAAGTGTTTTGAAAAAACATAGTTCCAATTCTGGTAATCATCGGCCCGACGGCATGTTCAAATCGTTTTGCTTGTTCAATTGATGGAACAACAACAGGCATGCCATCCATAGACTGTGGCCACACAGCATAAGGGATAGTAGCTCCTTTGCTGTGCGCATTGGCGAACGAAACAGTTGAGTCTTGAAACAAAGTCAACGCAGTAAAGGCATGATACTCGGGCAATACGCTCTTAAAGACAAAGCAAGTTTTCCTAGTTACTCCTTTGAATGGTACAACGACCACCTTATGAAAGTACGGGCGCATCGCTCCAAACAGAATATCCCTTTCATCGAATAAGTGAAGGCTACTTTGCGCTTCTTTCCATAATTTTATTTCGGTAATAGCCAAACTTCTTCTTGGAATACAGTCAATGGGCAGGTAGACACGATCTCTCAAATGCTCACCGGCGTCTGTTCCATTATTTTGAAACAAAGCCACTTGATCAAGCCTTTTCACCTTCCACCCCTCCGGAATCCTGCCAAGGGGGGAATCGGTAAAGCGGGCTTTCTGGTGGCCGGGGAAACGGAACTTGACGAACCACTCGCGGTAGAGGTTCTGCGCCATCCCCTCCAGAATATTAATCCGCCGCAGGTTGTTCTCGATTAGGTCGTCGTAGGCCGAGAGAATAGCCGCTATTTTCCGCTGCGTGGGGAGAGGGGGGGAAGGCACTTCGAGATCAACAATTGATTTGAGATCAGCTCTCTGTCGGCCAGAAGCACCCGACATACTTTTTTCAGCCGGTTTTCTGATCAAATCTGATTTGGCAAGATAATAGACGAATCCAGAATCTGACACCCCTGGACGCGCACGAAACACGAAGAATTCAGTTGAACCAAATCCCGCCTGTCCACCATCGGCTTGATATTGCGCTATTTTTCCGTTTTCAAGACAGGGGGTTATCCTTGCGAACAAAGTATCACCAGGTAAGAATTTTGCTCCACCACTTTGGAATATGCGGTTCTGGTCTGCGCGTACATAACGCCTCTCCGGTTCAACTATGCCCATTTCAACGAACGGATACTCTTTCGATCTCTCGATTTTAACGCGAGGATTGATCTCTACCAATTCGGAGAGAGGTAACGTGTTCATCATTCACTCTCCAACAACTTGACCACATTCTCCGCTATCCGCTCTTCCAGTTCCCGGGCCTCGGCATTGAGGGTTTCCAGTTCCTCGTTCTGCTCCTCCAGCCGCACCTTGAAGTCAAAGTCCTCTTCTTCGCGGGCGGTCACGCCCACATAGCGGCCGGGGTTGAGGCTCCATCCCTGGGCCTCGATCTCGGCCAGCGTCGCCACCTTGCACAGCCCCGCCACATCGGCGTATTTGGGTTTCTTTCCAAAGTGTTCGGCCAGCAGGTCGGCACTGTGGTGCAGGTTCTCGACGGCCTCCCCCCGGTAGAGGCGGGCGATGTTGGCCAGAAACTCGATCTGCGCCGGGGTCCAGTCGCGGTGGGCGCGGTCGATCTGGCGGTAGAAGTGGCGGGAGTCAATGAAGAGCACCTGATCGGCGCGGGCGGTGGTGCGTTTGCCCCGGTCGAAGAACCAAAGGGTGCAGGGCAACGTCACGGTGTAGAAGAAGTTGGCGCCGACGGCGACCATCACATCAACGGCACGGGCATCAATTATCTGCTTTCGGATGTCCATTTCCGAGCTACGCGCGTCTGAGGCGGAATTGGCCATGACGAACCCGGCCCGGCCGGTATCGGAGAGGGCGCTATAGAAAAGCTGAATCCAGATATAGTTCGCGTTGTCGGGACGGGGCAGGCCGAAGGGAAAGCGCGGATCGTCCTTGAGCCGGTCCTTGTCCACCCGGTCCACGTTAAAGGGCGGATTGGCCATCACGAAGTTGAATTTGCCTGTGGATTTGTGCAGGTCTTCGTAGTAAGCGTTGCCCTGGCGGAGGTCACCTGCCAGACCATGCACGGCGAGGTTCATTTTGCCCAGCCGGACGGTTTCGGCTACCTTCTCCTGACCATAGACACTCAGTTCGGCACCGGGGTTCTTTTTGTGTTCGGTCACAAAGCGGGCGCTCTGCACGAACATGCCGCCGGAGCCGCAGGCCGGGTCGAAGATGTAGCCGTGGAATGGTTCGATGATGCCGACGATGAGCTGGACGATGGCGGTGGGGGTGAAGAACTCGCCGCCCTTCTGGCCCTCGCTCATGGCGAAGTGGCCGAGGAAGTATTCGTAAATCTTGCCGAAGGCGTCCCCCTCGATGTCCATGGGGACGGAGTTCATGGTCTTGAGCAGTTCCTTGAGCAGGGAGTTGTCGAAGCGGTTATAGGTCTTGGGCAGCACATCCTTGAGGTCGGGATTCTCCGCCTCGATGGCGCGCATGGCATCGTTGATGGCAGCACCGATGTTGCCCCCTTCCGGCAGGGTGATCAGCGCCGAGAAGCGCGCCGCCTCCGGCAGGTAGAGCACGCCCCGCGCCTGATAGTCCGACGGGCCGATCTTACGCCGTCCGCCGCCTTTACCGGCCAGTTCCTTCGCCGCCGCCTGGAACTTATGGTCGGCATAGCGCAAAAAGACCAACCCCAGCACCGGCACGGAATATTCAGAGGACTTGAGCTTGGAATTGGCCCGTAGCTCATCCGCCGCGGCCCAGAGTCGTGATTCTATGTTGTTGCCATTATGATTCATGCGTTCTCCCTGGATCAATTTCAATTTGCCATTTAACGATTTAGTCGCGCTGTCCTCGGCTGTAAGCGGGGCGGGTGTTTACCTCCGTCTTCGGTACAGCACAGTGCCAGCCTTGAAGTCTATCTGATCTACCAGTCTCATCCCCGTCTCGAAAACGAGGTCATAGTCCTTCTTCGGTACTCCTTTGTAGTCCTTCGCGTAGGGCTCCCAGAAGAACTTGTGAACAACTCGATTCCTCATGGCGTTGAATCTCTGTAGCTCATCGTATTCCGCCTTGGTCAGCTTCCCGCTGACGAGAAGTGCCCTTGCGAGTACGTTGAATCCCATTTCCTGGGTGATGTCCCATATTTCCTGATAACCGCGCTTGATGTTGCCATGGCGAGACACCATCAGGAGGTCGCGCATCTTGGCCTCAAGGAATCCGTGGAGCACTTGGACGGCTTCGAGAAAGAAGCCCCCCTCGTAAGCACGCATCGCATGATCCGTGGGGTACTCTTTCCATTTGATGTATTCCATCTTTTTCTTCATAGGGCGAACGATTAGAGAACCCCTTTTCTCAATTTGCTGCTGGGTATATCCCAACGTGCATACCCATAAAATTCGCGTTCATTGTTTTTAATAGTGTATAAAACGCATCAGTTTTTATATAATCCGTTTCATAATCACTAAAAGCTTTTGTCCAAATCAGCCATTCTTTTTCTGGGCTATTTGACCTATTACTGTCAATAACTAATACGCCATGCATATGTGCTTCGTATTTTGTTGTTATTTTTTTTACGTCTGCCGCTAATTTTTCTGGTGCGGTATAAGTTGTTCCGGAAAGGGCACGAATATAGGTTCTTGGGGGTGGCCCCGCCTTGAATGTTTCTTCGGCGACTACACTTCCTCTCCCAGTTGGATGTGGCTGAGTGCGTATTTTTTTAAATCCAATATTTTTCTTGAGCATATTGCGGAGCTTTCCAAGTTTTTTAATATCTGCCTCAAGCTTCTGTCGAGTTAGCTTTCCGATAGTGACTTCAATACAACCATAAACGGATCCTGCTTTGAAAACACTACTGGCAACCCCTTTATAAACAGGAACATTCAACATATTGTCATAAATGACAATATCCGTCTGGGGAGATAGCTTTTCGTTTTCAGATAGGAAGCCACTCCCGATAGAGTATTTTTGTGGAAGATATTTGCGCAAAAGCTCGGATAGCATTCTTTCTGCTTCTGTTCCTTTGGACGACGAATGTCGCTCTTGGGGTCGGATCTTTATTATTGACATCGCTTAACTCTTTATTAATTATTTGGAACAGTTTGTCATTTATAAAGATCTGCCCCCCTGGCCCTTCCACTCATTACTCCCTTATTTCCTGAATCGGGTCTCATGCGCCGTACCTCGTGATCCTCTCCGGGGCCCGAAGGGTGTCCGTGGACTCCAGGCTGTAGTTCTGCCGCATGCGGTTGATGTCTGACTGGATCTCCTGTCTTAAACCATCAGGCTCCAGGACCGTGGCGTGGGAGCCGAAGCTCATGGACCGAGTCCGCCAATTCTGCGCCCGGATCGCAGGGCGCGCCGGTCAGCGCCGTGCAGATCAGCCGTTCGAGCCCGCGTTCGCTGGTATCACTTTTCATATATGCGTTCTTTCTCTCGTATAAGCCCGGCAACCGGCCAAAGCATCAAGTACCCATCAAGTACCGGTAAACCATGTAACCTGTTGTTTTTATGAATGGTCACAGCCCTCAGCACAATAAATACGGCACGAGTAATCAAGTGCCCATCAAGTAAAAGATGGCTTTGCAAAAGAGCATAGTTCTATCAACAAGAAAGACGGAGAGGATATTCCGCTCCAAGGACTCGGCCTCAACTGACCTTGGACAGCCAGCCCTTCTGCTGAAGAACATTCCAGGCAATCCGGATATGGTACGGTTCAAACATTTGCTTTCTGGGGTTCCATGCATGCGTCTTCTCGATGGCTTGATCCACAGTGACACATTCCTCGCGTGTAGCAACCCAGTGAACGGTTGAAAGCAGCTCCATACCAAAAGGCGTCTCAAATCCTTTCACCAGGTCTGTCACCCGGTCAAAGTGTTTGCGAGTTTCAGCATGGCGCGCAAGCAATGTCATTGCGTGGTCGGCCGATCCAGGAAGTAATTCGATTTGCTTCTCGGGGTTGTCTTCTGCATCGGCATAGCCCTGGATGAAATGTCCTTCAATGAGGCTGAGCACATGGCGCAGGTTCTCGGAATAGGGGCCGTAAAGACCCTTGCTGTATCGGAGCTTCAACTCTTCGCCGGCTTCCTGCATGAAATACATAAGCTTGTGGATTTCGAGCAGCGATACAAAAGGATCCATTAAGGCATTCAGGTATTGATTCATCAGCCCGAGTAACGCAGCGCGACCGACGGTTATCTTCGGTCTTCGCTCTGTTTTGACCATGACGGAAGCTTGCGGAGCTCCTTTCGGTTCGTAAAGCAGCACCCGCACATCGGGCATGGATTCAAAAGCGCGTTCGATGCGTGATCGCACATCACTCCACTTCAGCCCGCCCAGGCCGCAGCCCAACGGTGGAATAGCGATCGAGCGAATGCCTCGCTGCCGTACTTCCTTTATCAGCGCCTCCAATCCTGCATCGACATACTCAAGCCGGCTCTTGCCCTTCCAATGGTCCTTGGTGGGAAAATTGATAATGTAATGAGGATTCGTCAGTTGGCCTTGCTCATGAACGAACATCTTGCCGGGTTTCAATTCACCCCGCTCGCAAACGCCCTTATACTCCTTGAAGTTCTCCGGAAAGGCCTTACGGAACTGAAGCGCAATACCGCGCCCCATAACGCCCACGCAGTTTACCGTATTGACCAGGGCCTCTACGTCGGCTGCCAGAATGTCGTCTTTTTTCAGATCAATCATGGCATTATCTCCTATATGTTTCAATAGTACCAATCAGGCTGAACGCTAACGCCGGGCCGATGCCTGTTCTGCCTGAGAATCGTGTTGACCCGCTCCGCTGTCGGCTCATCAATCACGCCGATTCGTTCTATGAGTTTCCAGGGGCAAGTGTCGTGAAGCAGGAACTCGGCCTGTTTGCCTTCTTTGATTCTTGAGTCGCGAAAATCCATGGCTTCAACTGCGTCCCAGTTCACATCGTTCAAATCGTCCAAGCTTTTCTTAAACCGCGTATAATAGGCCCCTGCGTTGCTCTTGCTGAAGGCCCATCGGTGGCTGTTCTCCCTGGCCCATTGTACCACAGAATAGAGGTCCGCTTCGAGATGTAAAATAGGCCGTTGCCCGCCCGTGTAGGCCAAGTCAAGGTGATTTCCCATGTGGATCAGATACAACATGATCGAACGGGGACAAAAGTAAAATGGAACATACTCACCGACTTTGGTTCCTGGGTGGCAGTCAACCTCCAGAGTCAACCTACGCTGTTTGATCTCCGTCATGCCGATAGTCGTATGCCCTGCTTCCTGAGCAAGCCCCCTTGCATCTGACTCAAGACCGCCCGCAGCCAGAATAGAGGTTAGATTATCCACATGAGTAATATGATAGATTTTCGGTCTGTCAGGTGGTTCGCTCATGCTTCTTCAACCTCCGCAGTTTCCGTGATCTCCTCCGTATCCAATGGTGAACTTCGAGGTGTTGTAGAATGCCTGTCCCGCTGCCGCCGCAGCGCCTGATCCTGATGGACGATGCCAGCCTTGTCGAGGGAGGACTTCATGTCGAGGACAGCCTGATTGGTCGGCTCCAGCAGCGCGTCGAGTCGGCGCAGAACCGTCATCGGCAGGATGACATCCCGGTACTTGCCCCGGACATAGAGGTCCCGCAGGACATCGTCGGCGACGCCCCAGATGAAGTTGGCTATCCAGTTGAGTTGAGGTTGTTCCATGTCAGAAAGCTCCTGCATGCCAGATTTTGAATAATGAATCAGATACTTTACCCAAAAACAAAAAAAACCATCTTCAATCTTACGGCCTCGCCAATAAGATATCCTACGGTTTCATAGAACTAATCCCCCCTCTCAAAGACCAGATGGCAGATGACGATCGAGCGTGCCGCTGCCGGCCTTGCGGCACATTTCCGCCAACCGGTTAGTGCCGTTACCCACTATGTCAAACAGGGTGTTCACCCGACCACCTCCCAATGCCCACCCTTGTCGGGGCCGACGCGGCGAAGGATGCCTTTGTTCTTCAACTTTTTCAGGTTCCATTCAATCCCTTTGACCGTCAGGCCGGTCAACTCCGCCAGTTCGGCAGTGGTAATCTCGGGCCTTTCTCGAATGGCCTTGATGATTTTCTCCCCGGTTTTCTCCCCGGTTTTCTCCCCGGTTTTCTCCCCGGTTTTCTCCCTAATTTTCTCCCTAATTCCACTCGGCTCTCGTCCTGTCCGCTTAAGGGCAAAATCGGGTGATCGGCGAAACACCACCCTGAAAAACCCGTTGGGATCAAATTCGGGCGGGGTCAATCCTGCTTCCGCCATTATCTTTTTCATCTTTCTGATGCCGGATCCGAGACGTTCCACTTTCTGCAAACGGTAAAACAAGTCGGCAATGATCTCATTCCTCCGGATTGAAACCGACCCGAATTTCTCTGGTGTCAGTCCTCTTGGAAGTCCTCCTGGATTTACAATCTCCACCCGGTCGTCATAGATCTCCAAGCTCACTTGGGTGCCTGTAATGCTGTAATCCCGATGCATAAGAGCGTTCACCACGGCTTCACGCAATGCTTCAAGAGGGATCTCATAGATGTCGTACCGGTTGACACCTCGGATGTCGCTACGGACATTGAGGTGCCTCATAATAAACGACATGGCCTCCTTGAACTGGGTGAGAAGGTCGTCCCGTATGTCGCGCCTGTCGTAGATATGAAACTTGTCTGCCCCCTTGAACGCGACCAGCGTCATCTGTGCCTGATGAATATGCCCATAGACATCCTTTGCGAAGAAGAGGATACCGGCGTTCTTGACCCGCTTCTCGTCCGCCACCTTGAGGCTGCGAAGGAAGTCGGGCACGGCGGTGGAGCCGATGCGGATGCCCGCTTCCTTGGTGAACGCACGTATCTTGGCCTTGGAGACATCCTCAAAGGTGAATCCCCTGACCGTTTTCTCCTCAAACGGCAGGGGCTCGTTCTCAGCGAACATCATGCGGAGTTCGTCGTGGCTCATCTTCTGCGTGTTGCCGTTCAATCGCCGGTAGTAGCCGGATCCGCATGAATACGGCTTCTCTGAGCCTTCTTCGACCTCGATGGCAACAACATCGTCCACCTGGTCCATGCTTACCGAGATGCTCGGCTTGCAGTTCCGCGCGAGGCTGTTGATCTTAGCCTTCAGGTCGTTGGTCAGGTGCTCACCGCCGACGGTCCCGTCATTCCGAACACCGAGAAGCAGAGTTCCGCCCCTTGCGTTGGCGAAGGCCACGATGTCTTCATCGATGCGAGAGGTGTATTTCTCTTTAAATTCCACGGTGAGGCCTTCGCCCTCACAGATGAGGAGTCTTACCTTGTCGCTATTCACGTCTGTCCCTCATTATTCCCTCATTGCCTGAATCGGGTATCATGCGCCGTACCTCGTGAGCCTCTCCGGGGCCCGAAGGGTGTTCGTGGGCTCCAGGCCGTAGTTCTGCCGCATCCGGTTGATGTCTGACTGGATCTCCTGTCTTAAACCATCAGGCTCCAGGACCGTGGCGTGGGAGCCGAAGCTCATGGCCCAGTTCCGGATCTCGAGTGTCCCGCCCACGGTCAGGGTCATGGTGATCCCGCCTCCCTTTTGCCGCGCTATCTTCTGGCTCGGATGCCATATGCGCTCTTCGATGTAACGGGCCATGGACTTGTCGAACCGGATCTTCACGGTCACGGGCTCGTCCACGATCACGTTGAAGGCATCCTTGATGTATTCGTCGAAGTCAAAGTTCTCGGGGACGAAGAAGCCCTCTCTGGTGACATTGAGAAACTTGATCCGGTCCACGGCAAACATGCGGATCTCTTTTCTCAGATGACAGTACCCGATGAGGTAAAGCCCGCCGCTCTGGTACCAGATCTTGTACGGGTCCACTTTGCGGACCTCTGGCTTTTCCCTGTTGAGGGAGTGGTAATGGATCTCGGTGGTGGTGTGGCTGATCACGGCGGCGGTCAACTGGCGGAGGAGTTCCTGACTCATAGTGTAGTCCTTCTGCACGCCCGGGGAGACGGAAAAACCCTGCTGAAGTCGCTGGAAGTATTCGACCTTGTCCGAGCCCAGGGTGGACCGGATCTTCTTGATCACGGCCTTGAGATCTTCCTTGAGCAGAGGGCCGCTCGCGACGCGCAGGAGATCGCTGGTCCAGACCAGGGCGAAGAGTTCGGTGGGGGTGAAGGCGATGGGAGGGACCCTGGCGAATCCGTCTATGAAGCGCCAGGTGTTCTTCCCTTCCCGGCGGATATTCATGAGAGGGAATCCGGCTTCTTCGATCTTCTGCAGGTCCCGTCGGACGGTGCGCGTGGTGACCCCGCAGTCATCGGCCAGTTGTTCGAGGGTGCAGAGCTTCTTCGCGATGAGACTCTGGATGATGCTCCACTGCCGGACAAGCTGATCCGTGGCCATGCGCCCTCCCTGACAACCCCGGCCCCCGGTTTTTGCGGGAACCGCCTTGCATGCAACCCGATCAAAGTAATAGTTATGGATTCCTGAATTGTGTTCCGTAACATACTTTTTTACCATTTTTATTATCAAATTCCAACAAATTTTTGAGATTTTGGAGGTTTTATTTGCCAGAAGCACCGATCCGCCGCCGATTACCCCACTTATGCCGCCCCTCCTGCCACGGAGAGATGGACCAGTCGGCCGCTGTAAATCAGCCCGGAGCCCCCTGCATCCTTCCTGTCCAGCCGTATCTCCAGCGCATCCGGGCCGGAGTCGAACGGCTCAAAGGGCCCCTTGGCCAGGGATTCCAGGATCCGGGTCGGATCTCCCATGTTCCTGGACCGCACTTTTTCCTCGTCCGCGGGACGCCGCCGCGTGCTTTGCAGGGCCTCGACCATAAAGGATTCGAGGGCCTTGGGAATATGGACCCGTGCGATCTCTTCGCGGTCATTGATCTCGGCGATCCACCGCCCGTCACTTTCGGCCAGGACCCCGACGGCACCCTGCGCCCTGAGGTTTTTCAGGACCGAATGCAGGGTCTCATAGGTCTTCCGGTCCTTTTTCATGAACAGGGCGCCCAGGTCCGATGTGGGGTTCTGGGCATCACTGTCGGCCAGGATCTCTTCCACTTTGTCCCAGATGCCGCGCTGGTCCGAATACCGGGCCTGCCCGCCGGAGTACCGCAGGTTCCAGGTGACCGAGCGGTTGAGTTCCGAAAAGACGCTCGGGGAGACCTTGTGTTCCGCTGTTGTAAACGGGGCGTCAAAACGGTCCCACCTCCCCATCTCCACACAGCTCGTCGGAACCTGGACAGTGGCCCCTTCATCAATAATCAGGTTCACGTTCACCACGCGGTTCTGCGCCCCGCCCTTGACGATCTCCCCGGCCAGGACCAGAATCTTGTGCTCTTTGGATTGGTTGACGAACAGAAGGTGACCCACGGTTCCGGTCTCCTGGATCAGGAGGAGCCCCTCTTCAAGGGCCTCTTTCACGGTCTTGAGTCGGGCCTGGTTCTCCACGGCGGCCTGCGGCTGTTTTGCAATCAGCGGGAAGACGCGGAATGCCTCGTGCAGTACGGGTTCCCCGATCCTCATCCCGTCTATGAAATCCAATACGATCCTCTTCATCTCTTTGTCTGTGTAGCCCATGGTCTCCCCCTCTTGTTTACGGAATTGGTCCTCCACTCAACCTATATGACGGCTTCGTAAAAAGTCCGTCTGCGGGTTGCACTTTCCACTTCGGAACAAAGTTCCGAAGTGCCGTGCTCACCGCTTTGCATCATCTTTGCCGCCTCCGGTGACTGTTAAAGTTCTGAATCTTGGGGTACGCTGCGTCCTTCGTCATTGCAGTGTAGCTATCAGTACGCCTCATTCCTCAGGACTTGCATGCCTTGCATCCGGAGCTTTTTTCTTTGCCGTCCAATTCAGGACTTTTTTCGAGTCCATCAATGCTGGAAAAACCTTACCACAGGGGCGTGACAGATCCTGTCATTTCCTGGAAAAAATTTTGCGGGGAAAAAGTCCCCTGCCTCACCCTTAAAGCAGGAACCTTTCAGCGGTCAGCCCTTTGGTGAGATATGACAGAGGAGGGGGGGATGGGGAAAACCCCGGCGGCAGACAACTAAAGAACAAAAGGGGGGAAAAGACCCGAAGGAAGACGACGAAACTATCCTGGAAAGGAAACCGGAATTGGATAGCAAGAAGTGCTTTTGATATGGGATGGAGGATCAGAATGTTGGCCCGCTTGAGGGCAGAAAAAAGCTCCGAACCATTAGATCTGAAGCAAGATTGCGGATCAAAAATGACGCACTGATTTGGACCCTTTTATCCTATCAAACCACCTTGTGCAACAAGAATTTTGGTCATGCGATATGGGCACCCTTTGGGCATACTGATTGCTTTCAGAAATCATGGCCTATGATCCTTCACCCGCATGTTCTGACCAGGGGCCCGGAGCCTTCCATGTTTCTCCAAACGGATCGTCTTGAGCAAGGGCCGTTGCAGCAGGGCCCAGGAAGCAGCCAACGGCCGTGATCACTTCCTGAAACTCAGCAGGGACATTTTCGAGCCGGGTTTTCCGCACAAAGCCTCTCCATTGAGCAGACTTCGAGGGATCCTGACCGAGTTGGTCCATGAAATCATCAAGGTGCGGCGGAAGCTCGGTCCGGCGGTTTGAAAATGTC
Organism: bacterium; assembly: GCA_919901565.1. GTDB lineage: Bacteria > CG2-30-53-67 > CG2-30-53-67 > CG2-30-53-67 > CG2-30-53-67 > CG2-30-53-67. The sequence goes on along the minus strand of CAKKPE010000038.1, from coordinate 31,359 downwards.
TTGGCAACAGCTGTCGCCTTGAAGCCTGGGTGCAGGCATATTCAGCAGGGTTGGAAATATGATGGAAAGAGAAGAGGGGCTGATCACATCCCCGAAGGCCACATCAAGCTGTATCATGCAACGCGCCGTGTCCAGCACACAGCGGAAGCGGACTCTTACACCTTCATAGTCGGCATCCTCGATGATGCGCTCGGCATCTACGCTTTTTTCGTCAAAAGAGAGGCCATCGGGCTCAACATCCTGAAGGCATGCTCCCTGAATTACGGCAACAAGGTTATCCATACTGTTCCGAGTTTTGCCTAATAGGTCAATGTCCATGGTGGTACGTGAAAGCGGCGCCTCCCACACCGTGAACATGAGTGCCCCTTTGAGGACAAACTTCTTTCGGTGAGGAGATTTGGAAAGTCTATAGAGAAATCTCTCCATGGCATAGTACTGAAGCAGCTCACTGAAAGGACGGTTCGCTTCTCTGGCAAGGTTGAGCAGGCGCTGACGCACAGAAGCTGCAATATTTTTTATGGGTTCTTTTCTCACAACAGCGACTCCAGATAAGGCCTTATCACCTTCTCGACCCGGCATACACCTGCAAACTTCATGAGTTCGGCAACCTTCAATCGCTTTCTATCGCGGTATAGTTTGAGGGCTTCGATGGCAACATCAAGGCCAAGCTTGTTTCTATATTTGAAGCAGTCGGCTATCGTCTTTTCAGGGCTGTAAATACGCACGGAAACATGGTCCACATCATGGATCTCCATGCCCTCTGTAAACGCTCCTCCTGTGAACCAGAAAATTCGAAGCGGGGGATGATCAAGCCTGGGGGGCTCAGCACCCCGCTTCAGTGCAAGGTAGACTTCATGAGGGATCTGCGTGGTAATCTCGTGGAAGGCCGGCGCTGAAATAAGGCATATCACACCGCCCGGAATTTTCATGGACACCGATACAAGATCAGGGTTCCCAAGAGGTGGCAGATCAGCCAACCGGTAAAGGCCTCGATTGAGCCTTTCCAGAATTCCGGCGTCCCTCATTTCATTGATACCATGATAAAGAATTTAACTTGTTTTGACAAACTTAAAATTCGATTGACATATTGTCCAAGAAGACGTAAGGTTTGTGCATGATCATTTCTCGTGATATCGGCAAAAGGGTGTTAGACAGGAGCCGGAAATACCCGGTCCTTTCCATTACCGGTCCGCGGCAGTCCGGCAAGACAACTCTTACAAAGATGCTTTTCCCTGACTATACCTACGTCTCACTTGAGCGACCGGACTACCGCCAACAGGCAGAGGAGGATCCAAACCGCTTTCTGCGGACTTTCACCAATGGTGTGATCCTGGATGAGGTACAACGGGTGCCCGACCTCTTCTCTTATATCCAGGTCATTGTGGACGAGTCACGCAGACCCGGCCAGTTTATTCTGACCGGTTCGCAGAACTTTCTGCTTCTTGAACAGATCAGCCAGTCTTTGGCCGGCCGCGTTGCCATCTTCAAGCTGCCGCCCTTTTCATTCCTTGAACTCCAGTCCTCGCCATACGAACATGACGACCTGGATACCTATCTGTTCACCGGCACCTATCCACCCTTGTACGACCGGGGATACGAGCCTCACCCGTGGTACATGGACTATATCCAAACCTATATCGAACGCGATGTGAGGAGTTTGCGAAAGGTGACGGACCTGGCGCTGTTTCAGAAATTCCTTGGTCTGTGCGCGGGAAGGACAGGCCAACTATTAAACCTGAACGGCCTGGCAGGCGAATGCGGAATCAGCCACAATACGGCCCGTGACTGGATGTCCGTTCTGGAGGCAAGTTATCTGGTTTTTCGACTACAGCCCTATCACGAGAACTTCAACAAACGCATCGTCAAACAACCCAAACTCTATTTTTATGACTCTGGTTTGCTCTGCGCTCTGCTTGGACTCCAGAACCCGGAACAACTTGCGCAGCATTACCTTCGCGGCAGTATCTTCGAATCCTTCATCGTTTCTGAACTGGTGAAAGCCCGATGGGTGGCAGAACTGTCCGGAACGGGGCACTTCTGGCGGGACCGTCACGGTCACGAGGTCGACTATCTTATCGATTCAGCTCACGGCATTGTGCCGGTTGAAATCAAGTCCGGGGAAACGATTCATTCCTCCATGTTTCAAGGACTCGAGCACTGGAGTAAACTGACAGGGTCAGCACTCGATACGGGATATCTGATCTATGGAGGAAAAGAAAAACAAGACCGAAAGAGTGGACACGTTGCGGGCTGGTGCGTGATGTCGGAAATTCTCCAGTCTCTCAGCGGATCCAATCAGACCTGATCTTGTGAACAAGTTGGGCCTGGCATTTCGGGATCTCATAACGATCACTGGGAATACATTATACACCTGGCCTCTCATTTAACCTATCCCCTCGGTTTATTGTCTGTAAAAGTCTGCGAAAAATTGAATATGGTGCCCGGGGCCGGAATCGAACCGGCACGGAGCTAAGCTCCAAGGGATTTTAAGTCCCTTGTGTCTACCAATTCCACCACCCGGGCATGAGGCAGGAATCTTTTGGCAGGAGAACAGGAAATTGGAGGCGGCGACCGGATTTGAACCGGTGCATAGAGGTTTTGCAGACCTCTGCCTTACCACTTGGCTACGCCGCCATATAAATTAATTAAAGAGCAGGCATTTGCCTGCTCTTTTAATTAATAATTGGAGCGGGAAACGGGATTCGAACCCGCGACCCTCGCCTTGGCAAGGCGATGCTCTACCACTGAGCTATTCCCGCTTGTGGAAAAATTATGGAACTTGAACCATTCAGGAACCAAAAATCGCCGGGTATTCCTGAATGTTAAAAATTATCAAGAAACATGGGGGTTGTCAAACAAAAAGTTATGGAAAACCCCTTTTTTATTGACATTTTACCACTTGGGAGATATCTTTACAGGATTTAAATGGAGAGGGTCTATTGAAGATCAGGGCTGTAACCGGGGTGAAGGATATACTCCCCGAAGAGATATGGAAATGGCGGTTCATCGAGGAGGTTTCCAGAAAAACCCTCGAGGAATATGGTTTTGCCGAGATACGGGTCCCTCTTTTTGAATATACCGAGCTTTTTTTGCGCAGTATCGGCCAGACATCCGATATCGTTGAGAAGGAGATGTACACCTTTGAAGACAGCAAGGGAGTGAATATCTCCCTGCGGCCCGAAGGGACGGCCGGAGTGGTCCGGGCCTGTATCGAGCACAACCTGATCTCCGCCCCGTCCATGGAAAAATTCTACTACATGGGGGCCATGTTCAGGCACGAGCGGCCGCAAAAGGGGAGATACCGGCAATTCTTCCAGATCGGGGCCGAGGCATTCGGATCAGAGGGCCCGCAAGTTGATGCTGAGATCATCTCCATGCTCCACCTGCTCATGGATCGGCTCGGGATCAGGGACACGGTCATCGAGATCAACTCCCTGGGGTGCAGTGCGTGCAGACCGGAATACCGAAAGGCACTCAAGGATTTTCTCGGAACCAAACTTGACCTTTTATGCAGCGACTGCCGCAGGCGCTACGAGGTCAACCCTCTGCGCGTGCTCGACTGCAAGAATCCGGCATGCAAGGACGCTGCCGTGAATGCCCCGCAAGGGATGACCTGTCTGTGCGGTTCCTGTATGACGCACTTTGAATCCGTAAAGGAATTCCTTACGGAACTGGGGGTCCCCTTTAAGTTTAATGGGCGCCTGGTCCGGGGGCTCGACTATTACACCCGGACGACCTTTGAGATCACGACCGATAAACTCGGTGCGCAGAATGCGGTGGCGGCCGGAGGACGGTATGACGGACTCGTGGAAGATCTCGGCGGCACGTCCATACCGGGGATCGGATTCGCCCTGGGTATGGAACGGATGGCCGCCCTGCTGCCCGAAGAGATGCAGCGGCCCAATCGGATCGACATCTACCTCGCCCCTCTCGGGGCCGAAGCCCGGCGCCGGGCCCTTCTGTTGCTGCACGGCCTGAGGAGCCGGGGGATCCGTGCGGAATCCGAATATCAGGAGAGAAGCCTTAAAAGCCAGATGCGCCAGGCGGACAAGATCGGGGCCGCCTTTGCAGGGATCCTTGGAGAGAACGAGCTGGCACGGGGAGTCCTTCTCCTGCGGGATATGCAGAGCAAGGTTCAGACAGAAGTCCCGCTGGACCAGGCGGTGGAGAAGGTCTGGGAACAGATCCTTAAAGTGCACACATGATACCTCTGTAAGAAGCCGGGGGAATATGGCTTCCTATGAATCCATGAGCCGGCTTGACCGGATGGAGTGATGACAGAACCCGTGAATACATTCAAACGAAACAGGCATTGCGGTGAGATCGGATTATCCGATGTGGGCCAGGAGGTTGCCATCGCCGGCTGGGTGCAGAAGCGGCGGGACCACGGCGGGCTGATCTTCATTGACCTCAGGGACCGGTCCGGAATCAGCCAGATTGTCTTCAGCCCGGAGGTTTCAAGCGAGTCGCATCAGCTCGCCCACGACCTTAGGAGCGAGTACGTGATCCAGGTGAAGGGAGCGGTCCGCAATCGGCCCAAAGGGATGGCCAACGAAAAGATCCCCACCGGAGGGATCGAGATTTATGTGAACCAGCTTGCGATCCTGAACACGAGCCTCACGCCGCCGTTCATGATCGAGGATGATATAGATATATCTGAAAATCTCCGGCTCAGATACCGGTATCTCGACCTGAGAAGGAAGCCCATGCGGGACGCTTTGATCCTGCGGCACCAGATCTGCAGGGCCACCCGGGAGTATCTGAACGGCCAGGGTTTCCTGGAGATCGAAACACCGATCCTCACCAAGTCCACACCTGAAGGGGCAAGGGACTATCTGGTCCCCAGCCGGGTCAACCCGGGACATTTCTATGCGCTTCCCCAGTCCCCACAGCTCTTCAAGCAGATCCTGATGGTCGCTGGCCTGGAACGGTACTATCAGATCGTGCGGTGCTTCCGGGATGAGGACCTCCGGGCCGACCGTCAGCCCGAATTCACGCAGATCGACATGGAACTCTCCTTCGTCGACGAAGAGGATATCATGTCCATCGCCGAAGGGATGATCTCACGAATCTTTCAGGAGGCCCGGGGCATCGCCCTTGAGACACCGTTCCAGCGGCTCACCTATTCCCAGGCCCTGGACCGGTTCGGCCTGGACAAGCCCGATACCCGGTTTGATCTGGAGCTCAAGGATATCTCGGACCTGGCCCTGGAGTCCGGGTTCAAGGTCTTCACGGATGCCGTGGCCTCGGGCGGCATGGTGCGCGGCATCCGGCTGCCCGGCTGTGCGGCCTATTCCAGGAAGGAGATCGATGATCTCACCGATGACGTCAAGATCTTTGGGGCCAAGGGGCTGGCCTGGTTCAAGGTCGCAGAAGATGGGCTCCAATCATCCATCACCAAGTTCTTTGAACCGGCCCTGCTTCAGAAGATATCCGACCGGCTCGGAGGCACATCCGGGGACCTGCTTGTGTTTGTGGCTGACCGGTCAGGCGTGGTCTTCGAGTCTCTGGGCAACTTCCGGAACAAAATGGCAAAGAGGCTGGACCTGATCGATAAGTCCCGGTACAATTTCCTCTGGGTCACGGATTTCCCGCTCCTGGAGTGGAACGAAAACGAGAAACGTTTCGCGGCCATGCACCACCCCTTCACCTCGCCATGCGAGGCGGACCTCTCCCTGCTTCAATCCCACCCGTCAAAGGTTCGCGCCAGGGCCTATGATATGGTTCTAAACGGGTCCGAGATCGGGGGCGGGAGCATCCGTATCCACCGCAAGGAACTCCAGGAGCAGATGTTCTCTGCTCTCGGCATGGACAGGGAAGAAGCGGGAAACCGCTTTGGTTTTCTCCTGGAGGCCCTGGAATACGGGGCGCCGCCTCACGGCGGAATCGCCTTCGGACTGGACCGGATCGCCATGATCCTGAGCGGGGCGCCGTCGATCCGGGACGTGATCGCCTTTCCCAAGACCCAGAAGGCCACGTGCCTCATGACCGGTGCGCCGTCCATGGTGGACCAGAAACAGCTCCAGGAACTGATGATCAAAACTGAAATATTGGAGTAAGCATATATGACGATAAAAAAATCCCGGCGCATGAAATCAGCCGTTTTACCTATCATCCTGGTTCTGGCCTCTTGTGCAAGATTCCCGGAAAGAGAGATTTCCGATGCCAGGGTCCTGATGGAAGCGGCCAAGAACTCCTGTGCGAGGGTCTATACGCCTGATGACTTGGAGGAGGGGAAAAATAAACTGACCATGATCGAGGAGGGGACCCGGAAAGAAACCAGGAAGCCGAACCGCCAGCTCAAAGACCTGGCCCTGGATGTCCAGCATCAAGCCAAGCAGATGATCAACCAGGCGGCACGGATCAAGTCTGATCTCTACGATCAGATCCAGCAGCAAATCGTTCTGGCGATCAAGAAGATCCATGAAGGCGAAAAGGCCGAGGCCAACCGGTACGCGTTGAAGGAATACCTTACCGCCGTCCAGAGTGTGCGGGAGGCAAGGGAACTCTCACAGGACGAATGCCGGTATAAGACCGCTCTGGAAAAAGCCACGGAGTCGGTCCGGGATGCAGAGCAGAGCGTGCAGAAGGCCATGAATTTCAAAAAAAGGCTGGAGAACAACCTCCCAGTTTACCACATCGTCCATCCGGGTGAAACCCTAAAGAGCATTGCCAGGAACTCCCCGCTTTATGGAGATGAATCCTACTGGGAGTTGATCTACAAGGCCAACAGGGACCAGATCGCCGACCCCAAGGTCCTCCATAACGGGCAGCAGCTCTATCTCCCCGGCAAGAAGTAAACATCCACGCCCAAAGGATGTGGCTTTGTGTTACCCCTGGAAGGGGTTTCCCTTGCGTCTCGCAGAAAATACGAAATCCTAAACCCATTCAAGCAGGGTAAGAGCAACCTGGAGTCGTCTCTGGCTTCCATGAAAAATGAAAACCGGCAGCTCAGTGAATTCCTCTCCCTGCTTCCGGACGCGGTTGAACGTATCAACGCTTCTGAAAAAAGGGAATCTCCATGACCGATCGGGACCTTGCACAGGAAAGCACCCTGTCAAGAATAACTCTTTTAAATAAAGATACTGACCTGGCGACCCGGATCTGCTCGCCTATGGTATACAAAGGCCAGAAGATACAAAAGGACCATCTCCTTATGTCATTTCAACATAGATTTTTTTCAGAAGTACAATGAGATCAACGGTTATCTCGCCGGAGACGAAGCGCTGCGCATGATCAGCAAGATCCTGAAAGACCATTTACGGGAACACGATATAGTGGCCCGTTACGGCGGGAAAGAATTTGTTGTGATCTGTCCGGAGACGCGCAGTGAAGATGCTCTTATTCTGGCCGAAAAACTTCACGAGGCTATGCTGAATGCTTCCTTCCCGCAAGCAGAGCGCATGCACGGAGGGAAACTCACCGTAAGCGGCGGGGTCGCCGGTTATCCTGAGGATGGGACCGATGAAACCGAACTGATCCGCTCAGCGGTTGAGGCAACCCGGGAATCCAAGCGCTCCGGAAGGAATCGTATTTCGCTATCCAGGGGCCGCCTGGATCGGACCGGGGCCGTTACCCCTTGAACCCTCGACCCATTTTTACCCACTAAATGGGAGAAGAACCTAAATTTCTAACGGGGTAAACCCCAAACCTATCTTCTCTTAATGCTCCGCTATGGCAGGACCTCCAGCAAGTCGAAGGCCAATGAACCTCCTGGAGCCAGGCCTGCAAAACGGACCTTTGCCCTGATCACGTCCTGCCTTTCAATACCCATTGTTAGGAGGAGTTTTTCCTGGCGAGGGGTGATCTGGATGCGGACGACCTGCATATATTGAGTGATGGGCCTTGCCGTAAAATGAGTCTTCCCCTGGATGGTCTGCTCTCTTTTGGATGGATCGGCGGTCTCCTTGTCGTGGTAGATGCGATAAAATTTGAATCTCTCGTCGAAGACCTTTCCAATATGGCTGTCGGTCTCCGAATAGAGCCGCTTCATGGGAAGTTCCAGAAAAGTGTAAACGGGCTCATCCGGCCTCAAACCGCCCTGAGTCCCGGCACAGGCTGATACCGCTATCCAGAAGACCAGAAGAATTCCAAGACCATGCCGTTTCACAGGACATCCGTTCACTCTTTTTCATTCCTCAGCGTATGCTGCAGCTCTACAGCTTCTTCATAACTACGCCAAACCGAACTCTTCTTGCTGATCTGATCCGGATGTTTCGACGGAACCCCATGCTGATTGATCCTGTGACAGGCCCCGCACTTGACCGGGCCGTGGGATCCGTCAGGATTCAAAAGACCGGCCTGCTGATATCCGGAAATATCCACCCCTGGATTCACGGGATAGAGGCCATGGCTCGATTCGTGGCACCCCTGGCAGGTGATCCCTGCGTGCCCTTTGGAATACCGCATGAGCGCATATTTGCCGGGCTGGTCAATGGGGAAGGCGCCGCCGCCCACGCTTTCCACAAAGGGAGGCCGATGACAATCCGCGCAGTGGGGCTCCCCCGGAGCGAGCCAGTAGTCCCTCCCGTGTGTTGCCGCATCGTAGGGGACCGCCATCCCTGAGGTGCCTTGCGGGTCTGTGTCCTCAATGACCACCGAACGATCCCCGTCTTCATCAGGCGGCGTCAGCACCGGCTTTCCTTGATCGTCCACCTTAATCCTGGCAATGGGAGCAATGATCTGTCCCGTTCGGTCCCAGGTCCGGTAGACGCCGGATGCAGTGTCTTCCGCCCGCCCGATGGGGCTCTTGGGATTGATGTAATCGTTCTTCAGTTCCTGAAGCGTAACACCTACAGCCTCGGCCATCTTGTCCAGGGATTGGTTCCGAAGGGTCTGACCCTTTTGATGGATCGCATCCGTGAGGTGGTCTGCCTTGTAAAGCTCGCGTGAGAGCCTGTTGTGGCAGTTGGTGCAGTACAATCCCTTGTCCCCGCCGCCGGTATTCATGACCTCGAGCAGGAGGTGGTTACCCACGGCATTGAGATAGCTCGGCGTCCCGGCGCCGTCCTTACTCCGCCTGGGATTGGCATGGAGATCTCTCCCCGTAAAGCAGCCTTTGGAGTCCCGGATGTCACCCGCTGCGAAATGGTTCCTGCCATCCGCTGTGAGGGGAAAATCGTCCATGGTCCGGTCGCTTCGATGAGATGGGTGACAGAGCTGACAGCCGCCGGCAAAACCCAGGCTGTCGGGCAGCGGGTTCTTCTGCTGATGGACTCTGTGAATGGCCTCGGTCAGGGGGGAGATCAGGTGCTCGGCATCGGGGATGCCGGGATGGTTTTTTTGAATGTCTTTCTCATCCATTTTTCCGGCTTTCCTGGAAGAGAGTCTCCCGATCACATTGTCGGCATGGCAATCCTGGCAGAGGATGGTATCCCGGCCAAGCCGGTTATGCACTTTTGTCCCTGCCGGCCACTTTGCCAAAAAGTTGGTGCCGTGATGGTCATCATGAATCTCCAGAATGGAGACCGCGGCCGCCTTGAGTTCGGCATACCATTCTCCGGAATATTTCACATTCTTCCAGAAGTTATATTCTTCCTTGTACTTCACATACCTGGTCCCGTTGGCACGTTCATTGGAATGGCAGCGGGCACAATTGGGAACGTCAATCGGATTGACGCCGAAGAACCGGACCACCTGCCCGGACGAGTCGATCACAGGCTCGCCTGTATCGGCATCGATTAGGGTCACCACCGATTTCTGGAAGGGCTGCACCATGGTCTCTTCTACCTGCGATAATGCTGTGAAGCGGTCATTAAAGGGCGTCAGAGGGAGGCCCAGAGCCTCCCAGATCCCGGGATTGGTCAGCTTTATGGGTACGTTCTCCATGGCCGGAGAATCCGCAAAAACCACGGTCCCTGTTCCACCGGAATAACGGAGAAAACCTTTGCCCACGTGCTGGCCTGTAGGTCCCTGATTAAATTTGATGGGGGTGTCGATCCCGACATGGCGTTTCTTCGAATCCGCGGTCGTGTTTTCGGGATTGTTCCCCTCCAGATCCTTGTAGATGTAGAGGCTGCTGAAATAGTGGCCCGGGAGATCGCCTCCCTTGTATCCCACCCCCCAGTAGACGAGCTTCTTGCTGGCCGAGAAGGTGTTGGGAATTCCATCGGGGTCTTCATGGGTATAGGCAAGCTTGAAGCGTTTCCCGCCGTCGACCAGCACCTCCGGGTCCTTGGGGTCGGATCCGAGAAGGCGAGGGTTTTGCCCGTTCCTTTCGGTCTTCACCACCTGGGCCAGTATGGAATTGTAGGGCGGAAGGATACAGCAATAGGAAAAATCAAACCCCGTGCAGTGCATGCCCAGCTCATAATTGATCAGGATGAGGTAGTCCCGGGGTGGAACCTGATCCCGGTGAAAAAAGTCGATCAGCCCTGCATGGGCAGAGACCGAGAAAACAGCAAAGAGGCATTGCAGGAAGACCCAGCGTATTCTCCTTGGAAAAGATGCCATATCTTTATCCTCTACTTCGTGCCTCCCGGAGGAGTTCCCATCTTTTTTTGGATCCGGTCAATTTCTTCCCCGGTTATACGATTGAATACGTCTTCATAGACCTCAACAGGAAAGACTTTTTTTCTGAGGTCAGACGTATACTGATCCAGTTTTTCATGGATGTACATCCGCCGGGTCTTTTCGCGGGCGCCTTTGTCGTTGATATCCTGATACATGCTGTCCCGGACATCCAGGACCTTGACCAGATGCCATCCTGCCGGCGATTCCACGGGCCCTCCCAATTCTCCGGCTTTCAGGGAAAACGTCAGCTTTTCCAGGCCGGGAAAACCCGTACTCCTGGATACCCATCCCATCTCCCCCAGGGTCTGTTTCGCATTCGGGTCAATGGAAAAATCCCTGGCCGCCTCAAAAATAGTGATCTCCCCTGAGTCTATCTTCTTCTTGACCTGCTCCGCCTCTTCCTTGCTCTTCAATACCACCATCTGAATCTTGCGCACATCGGCCACGGCGATCTTGTCCTTGTTCTTCTCAAAATAGGAATCGATCTCCTCTTCAGTCGGCGTGAACCTCTCTACCAGTTGGGATCTGTGGAAATTAATCAGGTGCGTTTTCCTGAACTCATTAACCCTTGACTGATAGATCAGATCCTTGTCCAGCCCTTCTTCCCTGGCCTTGTTCACCATAAGCCGATTGTCAATGAAGCGGTTCATGGCTTCCACACGATCGGCCATGGAACTCTTGCCCGGACCACCGGTCAGAATCTTCTTCACCTCTCCCCAGGTGATCACAACGCTATCCATGGCCGCGGCCACAGCCGTGTCTTCGCGTTTCCCGTCATCTTCGGGACGTAAATTCTCTTCCTTCACTGAGACAGAAATATCCTTTCTTAACCTTTCGCGCATCCCCGCCACTCGATCCTTGAATTTATTCTTTCGTATCGAGGCCTCAATGGCCAGCTTCATATCGTCCGTAAGCTCTGTCCCCTTCTGAATATTGGTCTTATAAAAATCCTGGATCTCTTTCCCGGTCACCGGGATTTCCCCCACAAGGAATTTCTCCTTGTACATGACGGCCAGCATAGACTCGTCGTAATCCGCTGCCTCACGGCCGTAATCGGGGTCCTTGTCCGCATCATTTTTCAGGGCATCCAGGTATAGAAGATCCGCCGAGATCATCTTGTCCAGGATGGAGAGCCTCGCCGTGTTCCTCCCCGGGGTTCCGTAAGCCGGGATATCGAGCCCGATGATCGATGAGCTGTTGATCAGGGTATCGATTTCACTAAACGTGATGACCTGGTCACCCACCTTTGCAATGACATCGCTCGCCTCCTGGGCCTGGGCTCCCGGCACCGCGTTAAAAATCATGAAAACCCAAAAACCCAGGACCGTCAACCCAAATAATCTCGTCATAACCTCTCTCCTTTGGTGAAAGTGGAAAGTACCTCTTGCCCATGCAGCCTGAACCGTAAATATCAGCTATTTTCAGGATACTTAAAACAGAAAAACGCTTTATCATATCATTAAAATCTTTGCGCTGTCCATTGAATCGGGGGGAAATATAATTTTTATTCTCCAAGATCTTAGCTGGATAACCGTTACGGCCCCTGCAGGATGATCTTCAGGAAACCGGATAAAAAAACGGAGGGGAAAGAACTTCCCCTCCGTTTCCGGCTTGCTATTTCACAGGGACACTTTTATGCTTTATGAGGAGCCATCAGTATCCGCAGGTCCCTCCGGTCCGCGTCGTCGAGACCGCTTCCCACACAGACTCGGAGACACGTCCTTGCACCAGGTGGTTGAGCCATTCATTCTCGGAGCATGAGACTTCGCTCCACTCGCTCCCGTGGCACTTTGTACAGACCGTAGTCTGCGGATTCGTGGAACCGCACACAGCTCCGTACTTTTTGGTCTCCACCTTGTCCATCTGTTCACGGGAGACCCGTCCATCCATGGAATGCTTCAGCCACTCCGAGTTGCTGCACGAGACCTTGGAGGAATTGTCCCCATGGCAGTTCACGCAAAGATTCGTGGTAGGATCAGACTCTGCCGTGAAGGTATGGGACCAGGAAACCGCCGCATCGAAGTTGTTTTTGATGCTGGTCCCTTTGTACTTAATGTTCTGGATAAAGCTCGGAACACCGGCACTGTTCACTTTATGGCACGCCCCGCACTTGAGCGGTCCGTGGGACCCGTCCGTGTTCATGCCGGCTGCCTGGGCATAGGTTGTGGTATCAATGTCCGGCGTGACCGGATAGAGCCCGTGGATCGACTCATGGCAGCCCTGGCAGGAGATATCCTGATGACCTCTTGTGTAGCGGAAGAGCGAGGCCTTCTTCGGGTAGTTAAACGGCGGGTAGGCCGTGATGTTCCCGCTCTGCTCCACGTATGGCGCCGCATGGCAGTCCGCACAATGGGGCTCGCCGGCTGACAGCCAGTGGTCCCGGCCGTCGGTCGCCGCAGAGAAAGGCACCGGCACGGCTACGGATCCTGCAGGCAGGCTTGCCTGGGCCGCAGCAACACAATCCGGAGTGGTGCAGAAATCCAGGGCGCTGACAGAAAAATCGCCGTCAGCATCTGTGGAACCGCAGATATAGAAAGCCGGAGCGCCGGGATAGGCCGCGCCGCAATCAATCAGGCCTGTGCCCCCGCCTGTGGTACAGGATGAAGCACTGTTCACCTGGACCTCAACGGTTGCTACATTCCCGTCATGACCGGGATCCACAGGAATAACTCCGAAGTATCCCGCAACGTAGTTGCAAAGCCCGGGATCCTCCTTCCAGACCGCCGCCGTGTCGGCATTGTTCTTGGGATCGAGCCAGGCGATGGCCTGGGATGTGGAGATCCCCAGTCCTGAGGCCACGTCGGATAGTGCCGCTCCGGCAAAAGGCTCACGCACATGGCCAGGGTCTCCGGGATTTGCATGCACGAGGTCCGGAACGTTTTCCGCCTTCCAGAGTTCCTGGCCCAGTTGGCTGTGGCAGTTGGTGCACCAGATCCCCTTCCATGTCCCGGTGTCATTGGCCACGTTCGTGACCAGCCACTGGCCCACGGCGTTCAGATGGCTCGGGGTCCCGGCGCCGTCATTGTCCTTGTTGCGGTTGGAATGCACGTCGCGGCCCACAAAACAGCCGCCGGATGCATCTCGGTTGTCCCCGGCCGCATAGGCGTTGTCGCCGGTTTCGGTGATCGGGTAGCCGGCAAGGCTCCCGTCAGAACGGTGCGCCGGGTGACAGCCCTGGCACCCGCCGTTCCGGCCCAGAGAGTCGGAGAACGGGTTATCTTTGTGGTTGTTGTGGATCGCCTCGGTCATCGGAGGAATCAGGTTGCCTGCTTCGCAGTCGCCCTGCGCAGGTCCGCAGTTGGCTGACTTGACCACGGCAATGACGTTGTCCGCATGGCAGCGCTGGCAGACCACGGTCTCGCCACCCAGACGGGTATTCTGCGGGAGACCGGATCCCGTCCCCGGATAACCGGCCAAAAAGGAGGTCCCGTGCTCGGCATCATGGATCGCCAGAATGCTGATGGCTGCGCCCTTGAGACGGGAGTACCAATCCGAATCTCCGGCCCCGGTATCGATGTCATAGTAGCCGTTCCAGAAGTCAATCTCACCCTGCACCATGACCGCAATATCGGGATGGGCCGTCTGGGCGCTATTCACCGGGCCCGCTCCCAGGGAGTGGCACCGTTCGCAGTTCGGTATATCAATGGGCGCCGTGCCCAGACCTTCCACTGGCTTGCCACCGTCCAGGACCGCACTCCCCGTGGTATAGTCCACCAATCGGGCGCGCATCTGGACGTAGGGACGGATCGAGTCTTCATCAATGGCACCGGGATCACCGAAAAAGTTGATGCTGTCTTCAAAGGGCGTCAGGGGAAGGCCCAGGGCCTCCCATATCCGCGGTGAAGTCAGCATGATCGGAAGGTTCTCCAGCACCTTCATCTGGGTGAAGACCACGGTCCCCGTATCGCCGGAGAAGGTGAGCACGTTGTCAAACGGACCGCCCGAGGTCCCTTGGCTCGGGTCATTCGGGTCGATGGGGCCCATGGGGTGCAGCGCGGCGCCCACGTTTTCGGGATATTCCACATGGCCCGTAACGCCGAGGCGGATCTTGTCTTTCTCCAGACTGGAATTGTTGGGATTGCTCCCCTCCAGGTCGGCATAAATATACAGGTGGTTCATCCAGGCATTGGCATAGTTGTCGGTGAAATCAGAGGTATCGCCGTCGCCGAGAACCACACCGCTGGCGCCGTTCTTGGTCCCGTAGATCAGGGCCCCGTTGGCGTCCAGGGCGGCCGAGTCAAAAACCGTATTCCACATGAGCATGGAGTTCCCTTCGACCTGGCTGATCAGGGTGCTGGTCTGAGGGGCGCCCCGGCCGTCGTTCCTCGGCTGGGCATCGTGCCAGTAACGAAGCATGTACTTCTTGAAGTTCCCGCTCCCGTCCAGCGCCGTGTCCCGCACTACGGTCGGACGGCCCAGGCCGTCGATCCCCACGTTGGGGTCGGCTTGCATGAGCTTGGGTTTTCCCCCTGCCTTCTCGGTCTTGACCACCTGGGCCAGGATCGAGTTGTACGGCGGGAGGATGCAGCAGTACGAAAACTCAAAACCCGTGCAGTGCATCCCCAGCTCGTAGTTCATCATGATATTGAAGGCGTTCTTGGGAGGGGTGGTTGATCCGCCGCCTCCGCCACCCGGCTTGCTGAAGCCAGTGGCAGGATAGATCATGGCCATGACTGCAATGAGTAAAAACAAGGCCGACATTCTAATCAACTTTTTCATAGATAACCCCCATTTCAAATTTTACGTTCATCCATAGACAACCCACAAACAAGATCAATACCTGACCTGCGAACACCCCCCTTCATTAAACAGATCAATAATGAATGTATGTAAGACATAAATTCATAGAGCAAAACCTGTGCCAACAATGGCATCCGGTGCGCATGCGGCCTTTGTATCTTTCCAACTTATTGAAAACAGGGTGTAATAATGTTTGGACAGCGGTTCGGGCGGATTTGGGAATGTCAACAAATCAAGAATATATTAATGTAAATATTTGGAGAACCTATCCTAAAACCAAAAGATTACAATCGTAGCGCCATCTTTTGCATATGCCCGAGATATGCTTCCTAACCCATTGATCTTGCATAAATAAAATTTTCATCGGGAATAAACTGAAAAAGGAGCACATATTATCCGATGCAGGTTATGGACGGGTAACCAGTGGGAAAAACTTTTCCTATGAATCGTGCAAAATGCAATCTCCATGCCGTGAATCAGGCCAGGTCATGCTTTTTTCTTTTGCGATACAGTGTCGAAGAATCGATCCCAAGTTCTTTGGCTATCATTTCCAGTGTGTTGGGAAAACCGGCGTATTTTTCTTCAAGTTCCATGATCGTCTCCTTTTCGCTCTTCTTCTTTTCTGCCTGCACGACACCAGAGAAAACCTTGAAATGCTCGATATCAAGCTGATCGCCTCTGGAAAGAATTACGGACCGTTCGATGATGTTCTCAAGCTCCCTCACGTTCCCCGGCCAGCCGTAGTTGAGCAGGATCAGCATAACGTCGGGGTGAATCACACGGATGTTTTTCTTGTGTTTCCTGTTGGACCTTTCCAGGAATTCATTGGCCAGCAGATAGATATCATCCTTTCTTTCCCGGAGCGGAGGGATGAAGACCGGAACCACATTAAGCCTGAAAAATAAATCCTCCCTGAACGCCCCGTTGCGGATGGCCTCCTCAAGATTTCTGTTGGTGGAGACAATAATTCTTACGTCGACCTTGAAAGTTTCATTGCTGCCGAGCCGTTCAAATTCCATCTCCTGGAGCACCCGGAGAAGCTTGACCTGCATATTATGTGGTATATCCCCGATCTCGTCCAGGAAAAGCGTGCCCCCATCCGCGGCCTCAAAACGGCCTTTCCGGTCTCTCGTTGCCCCGGTAAAGGCGCCCTTCACGTGCCCGAACAGCTCAGTCTCCAAAAGTGCCTCCGGGAGCGCAGTACAGTTCACTTTGAGAAAAGGTTTGTCCCCGCGCAGGCTGCTGTAGTGAATGGCCCTGGCAATCAATTCCTTGCCGGTCCCGGTCTCCCCGCGAATGAAAATGGTCGCATCCGTTTCGGCGACATGAGCCGCCATGTCGAGCAGATCCAGCATTTTTTTGTTGTTGGTAATAATCTTTTCAAAACTGAAATGCCCGCGCACCTCCTTCCGAAGCCCCTTCACATTATCCACCAGGCACTTCTTCTCCACGGCCTGTTTGAGGAGCAGTATCATCTCCTCATAATTCAATGGCTTGGTCAGGTAGTTGTACGCCCCGCGCTTCATGGCGTTAACCGCCATCTCGATGGTCCCGTGCGCCGTGGCTAGGATGATCGGAATGTCCTGGTGCTTTGCCCTGGCCTTTTCCAGAAAATCGATCCCGCTCATCCCGGGCATTTTATAGTCCACAATCACCGCATCCACGAGCTTCTCCGAAAGGATGCCGAGGCCCTGCTCTCCTGACGCAGCGGTCAGGACATGATACCCCTCTTTGGCGAGGTTTAACCGCATGACCTCCAGGATGGCCGGCTCATCATCAATCACGAGGATGCTGGGACGAATGGACATGGGACATATCCTTTTGTAGAGTCTTGACCGGAAGAAGGATCAGGACCTCGGTGCCCGGCCCGGGTTCCCTCCGTCTGATCCTGGCCTGGCCGCGGTGCTGTGTGACAATCTGCCTGACGATGGCAAGTCCGAGCCCGGTCCCGTGAACCTTGGTCGTGTAAAAGGGTTTGAATACCGAATCCACGATCTCATCGGGAATGCCCGGTCCGGTATCCAGGACACACAGTTCCACCTGCTCGTCCGATCTGCCTCCATTCTGCAGGTAGCGCGTCCTGATGGTGATGGTCCCGCCCTGAAGCATAGCCTCAATCGCGTTTTCCATCAAATTGATGATAACCCGCTGGATCTGGTTGGTATCGAGGACCAGCGGAGGAATATCCTTATCGAGATCCTTTTCCAGGCGGAGCCCGGCCAGATTGATCTCCTCAAGAAGGAAAGAGCTGGATTCGTCCACAAGGCGGTTGAAGTCGCAAGTATTGTAATGCGGCATCATGGGCTTGGAGACCTTCAGCAGTCCCGATGTCACATTATTCAGGCGCTCGACCTGGCCGCTGATCAGGTTGGACATATTCAGGATCTCCGAATCGTTTACGTACTTTGTCTTGAGATAATGGACCCCCCCGGCAATGACATTCAGGGGATTCCGGATGTCATGCGCCACCTTGGCGGCCACCTCTCCCAGTTCAGCAAGCTGCCTTGAGAGAGTCAGTTCCTCCCGCATCTTCTCCTTGTCGGTTATGTCTTCAAATGTCACGATCATGGGTGTCTTTTCAAGGGCCGGATCTCCATGGAGAGGAAGAACGCTCAGGCTGATGGTCATCCGCTCCCCGTCGGCCCTGGTCACGGAAACCTCCTGCCCGATGATCGGCCTGCCTTGCTTTTTATACGATTCCAGCGCCCTGAGGATCAAACCGAAAAAATCATTGCACCGGCTGCAAAATCGGGGGATCTCCGCTATACCCCGACCCACAAGGCTTTCCAGGTCCAACCCCAGAAGGGATTGAGCGGTCCTGTTGTATTTCCTGATCACCATATTCTCATCCAGGGAGATCACAGCGGATGAGAGGCTGTTGAGAATTCTTTCGGTATAGGCCTTCAGATCCACATTTTCCCGGTTGGCATCCTCCAGCTGCGAGGCATATTTTTCCATATCCATCTTGGCTTTTTCCGCCTTCTGGGTATTGTCGACCAGGTCCAGGACCATGATGTCGAACGCATCGTTGAGCTGCTCGACCTCATCTCCGGAGTTCTTCTTGAAGACAATGCAGTTCCGGCAGTCACCGATCTTCTGAGCGAAGACCCCCTGCACCTTTCCCCTGCAGAAGGTCCCGGCAACGGCCCAGCATTTCTCAGCCTTGTTCCCGTAAGAGGGGCATTGGACTTGCTTGCAGTCTAATTGTTCCCAGCAGTAGACGTAGCTCTTGGGCAAGTGCCTTTCGGGGATCTTGCCCTGATGAACGTTGTAAACCTTCTTGGTCAGGATGCGGATGGGATAGGATATGAGCCTGGCGATAATAAACGCCCCGATCAGCCCCAGCAAGGCCGTAGAGAGAATAACAATCAGGATGCTTTCAATGGTAGCCCGCCCGGGCCGTCGGAACAGGCGCACAAAGCTGGGGGCATCGAATCCTACAAAAACATTCCCGATATACCGGCCGGAGCTGTAAACCGGAACATAGACATTCTCGAACTGTTTACCAAAAATCTCAAAATAATATCCGTTCTTTTTAAAGGATTCCATAACAGGTTCGCCGACCAGAAGTATTCGCCCGATCATGGCCATATCCGTATGGGCCACCACCAGGTTGTTTTTGTTCATGATGGCGCAGGACCGCACATCAGGCATCTTCCCGACGGTCTGGACAAGCCGGTTCAGCATCATCCTGTGTTCGACCAGAAGGACCGGCTGGGTGTTTTCTGCAAGGTTCCGGACCAGGTCGATGTGCCCCTGCCTGATGACCGACTTTTCATTGTAGACAACAAGCATGCTCCCTGCGCCGCTGATGATGATCACAAACCCCAGGTAGGCCAGAGCAACCTTGGCATTAATGGATAGATGCTGCAGGAACTTCAAGATTTTCATATTACTCAGTCCGATCTTCTTTGGGGCGGATTAATGAATCCAGTGCTTTTTGCACAAGCAGTTCCACCCCCTTGAGGCGGGATGCGACGCGGTTCAACTGAAAGCTGTGCCAGTCCTGTTTAGAGGCATCGTATTCACGTCCGGCCAGGGACAGAAATCCCCTGGCCTTGATGGTATCGGTTCCGCTCTTTTCTGCCTGCACCAGGGCCTTCTCTGCCTCCTGAATCTTCTGCCCGATCAGGTCCATCCGTTCCAGGCAGGATCTGGCATCTCTTGTGACACCCGGAAGCAGATTCATCTGTGCATTATGGCACAGTGCGCAAAAGATCTCAATCTCACCCGGTTTGATGATCTTCGTGGCCATGGCATCATGGCATGTCACGCAATTGGGGCCGGCCCCCTTGGTGACAAGGTTGCTGTAATGGGTGCTTGTTTTGAATTCACTGAATGCGGCGATGTGGCACCCTCCGCAAAGGGCCGGGATCTTTGTATAATAGACAAGGCTTTCACGATCCAACGCATTGCGAATGCCCTGGTGAGCGGCCTCCTTCCCGCTCTTCCCCGGATCCCCGCCATGACAGTACTCGCAGGTGATCCCTGAACGGGAATGTGCAGACGCCTTCCATTCCTTATGAAATTCCCTGATGGCCGGATTCTCTATGCCTTCATGGCACTGGACACAACTGTTCTGTGCCGAAGCCAGGACCGGAGACATAAATAAAAAGAGCATGATCAAAAAAGCGGCTTTAAAGGCGTCCATGGGCTGATTATACACAGAATCGAAATATTTTTCCATTCATACAAGGCCCCGCCACAGAAACCGCTGATCCCATATCGCAGGAAATTTCTGTGCAGGCAGGCCGTTTCATAACTGTCTCATATATCCTGTTGATCCCGTGGCGGGTCTATAAATTCAAAACCGATCTCCTGCTGCAGCGATTGAAGCAAGGCACGGGCTTGTTCATAAAGCGGGCGGCAGACATAGAAGGAAACGATGCCCTGGGCCGGGTCCAGGGTCCGCATGACAGCCAGCCCCTCATAGGAGTCTATGATCGCGCTCAGGTAGGCGATCTGGTTTCGGTCAACCCGCGCAAAGATTTGCAAAGTATCCCGGCCGGAATCAGGATTTTTCACGGAACGACCAGATGGACCGGTAGCGGGTGAACCGGTTCTGGACAAGCTCATCCAGAGGCATTTTCTTCAGCTCCGCCAGGACTTCCGCAAGGATCGAGCCGAGCGTTTCAGCCATTTTTTCATAATCCCTGTGCGCACCTCCCAACGGTTCCGGAATAATGCGGTCCACCAGACCCATTTTTTTGAGATCCTCGGCTGTCATCTTCAAAGCCTTTGCAGCCTCCTCGGCCCTGGAGGTCTCTTTCCATAGAATTGAAGAGCACGATTCCGGCGAGATCACCGAATAGACTGCATGCTCCAGGATAAGAACGCGGTCCCCAACCCCGATAGCCAGTGCACCCCCGCTTCCCCCTTCGCCAGAAACCACCACCACGATGGGCGTCCTCAAACGGGACATCTCAAAAAGGTTGCGGGCAATGGCCTCGCCCTGGCCTCGCTCCTCTGCGCCCATTCCGGGATAGGCGCCGGGCGTGTCAATGAACGTGATAACCGGCATTCTGAATTTTTCGGCAAGCTTCATGACACGCAGGGCCTTGCGATACCCTTCCGGGTTTGGCATCCCGAAGTTTCTCTCGATATTCTCCCGGGTATTCCGGCCCTTCTGATGCCCGATAACCGCAACTTTTTCCTTCTGAAAACAAGCCACTCCCGCCACCATGGCCGGATCATCACCAAAGAGGCGATCCCCATGGAGCTCATAGAAATCCTCCATGAGCAAAGAGATATAATCCAGCACATAGGGCCTCTTGACATGCCTTGCGAGCTGCGTCCTCTGCCAGGGGGTCAGGCTGGAGTAGACATGCCTTTGCATCTGCTCCATCTTCTTCTGCATCCGCCGTATCTCGTCGGTCGCATCCGAGCCGTCCCTGGAAGAGAGCTGTTTCATCTCTTCAATCCTGGTCTCTAATTCTATGATCGGTTTTTCGAAATCCAGAAAATTGTTGGCCATGGTTTCTTTATTCCTTCTGTTTTCTCCAGGAAAAAAAATCGTTCAAGCCGTTCAAAGAGTTTAAACGGTTTAAACCGCTTGAACGGATTAAACGGCTTGAACGGTTTGAACTCTTTTTTTAAGAGACCGTCACCGCCCGGTTGCCGGCAATGCTTTCGATATCCATGATCATTCTGTCCGACGGGCTCACGCGTATATCATTCCCTACAGAGATCACGGCTTCGCTGTGGTTGGGGACGACGATGTGCAGATAGACGTCGCATCCCCCCTTATGCTGCATCAGGACGTCACGGATCCTGCTCAGATGTTCATCATTCAGGCCGGTTGAAGATAGACGGATGTCCACGCGCTTTGCCTCACGTTTTCGTATATCCTTCAACAGAGTAACCTCTTCGGAGATGATAGAGACCCCCTTCTCATCCTTCTTGATCCGCCCCTTGATCAGCACGGGGAGGTCGCTTTCAAGGATATCCTGGGTCTTCTCATAGACCTTGGGGAAAACCAGGACCTCGGTTACGCCCTGAAGGTCCTCGAGGGTCAGCACGGCCATCTTGTCGCCCCTGCGTGTGACCTTCTTCTTGCAGGCTGAGATTACCCCGCACAGGGAGACCTCCGCATTTTCGCCCAGCTCCCTGATCCGGGCCGTGTCCGAATTGGTAAACTTTCTAATTTCACCGGTGCATCGGGCCAGGGGGTGCCCGGATATGTAAAACCCGAGGGATTCCTTTTCATGGCGGAGAAGCTCATTCTCATGCCACTCCTCGATTTCAGGCAGGGAAACTTCCGTCTCATAGGAGTGTTCGTTTCCGCCGATGCCGAAAAGACTCCCCTGCCCCAGTTCGCGGTCCCGCTGCGCCTTGTGGTTCATCTCCATGGCGCGCTCGAAGACCTCCATCAATTGTGATCTTTTTGCTCCCGTGGAATCGAAGGCGCCGCATTTGATCAGCCCCTCGATGACCCGCTTGTTCACCTTCTTCAGATCCGCCCTCTCGCAGAAATCGAAAATGGATTTAAAGGGCACTCCAGTCTCTCTGGCCTTCAGGATCTCTTCGATGGCCGATCCCCCGACATTCTTGACCGCGGCCAGCCCGAAGCGGATCTTGTTTCCCACGACCGTAAAATCCATATTGCTTTCATTCAAATCAGGAGGAAGGACTTCTATCCCCCGTTCCCGGCATTCGGATATATACTGGACCACCTTGTCCGTGTTGTCCATGTCCGAAGAGATCAGCGCGGCAATAAACGCCACGGGGTAGTGCGCCTTGAGATAGGCCGTCTGATAGGCGATCAAGGCATAGGCGGCCGAGTGGGACTTGTTGAACCCGTATCCTGCAAAATAAGCCATGCGGTCAAAGACCTTTTCCGCCTTCCTGGGATCGACCCCCCTCTTGATAGCGCCGGGGATTCCCAACTTCTCGTCCCCGTGAAGGAAGATGGCCTTGTGCCTGTCCATCTCCTCAGGTATCTTCTTGCCCATGGCGCGTCTCAAAAGATCGGCATTACCCAGCGAGTAGCCGGCCAGGACCTTGGCGATCTCCATGACCTGTTCCTGGTAGACAATAACCCCGTAGGTCTCCTTGAGGACCGGTTCCAGCTCGGGGAGGATGACCTCCATCTCTTTTTTCCCGTGCTTGCACATGACGAACTCATCCACCATCCCGCTCCCCATGGGCCCGGGACGGTAGAGGGCAACCAGGGCGATAATGTCCTCGAAGTTCCGGGGCTTGATCTTGACCAGGAGGTCCCGCATCCCGGAACTTTCGAGTTGGAAGATCCCCATGGCGTCCCCTCTCGAGAGAAGTTCAAAAACAGCGGGGTCGTCCAGGGGAATATCCGCCATATTGAGCGGCGCATTACCGCCGGAGGGCCCGTCCTGAAGGTTCGCCCCGGCCCTGCTCTGGCGATGGATGATCTTGACGGCCTTGTCGATGACCGTCAGGGTCCGGAGTCCCAGGAAATCGAACTTGACCAGGCCGACTTCCTCCACAATTTTCTTGTCATACTGGGTCACGATCTCGGCCTCGTCACTCCGGTAGAGCGGGGTCCACTCCCTGAGGGAGCGGTCGCCGATCACCACGCCGGCCGCGTGAGTGGATGCGTTCCGGTAAAGGCCTTCCAGTGCCATGGCAATATCGAGCAGCTTCCTGATCTGAGGATCTTTTTCCGCCATTTCCGTGAATTTCTTTTCCCGGCGGATCGCGTCTTCCAGCTTGATCCCCAACTCGTTCGGGACCAGTTTGGCCATGACGTCGGCTTCAGCATAAGGGATCCCCATAACGCGGGCTACATCACGGATCACGCCCCGGGCCTGGAGGGAGCCGATGGCCATGATCTGGCCCACGGCTTCATTCCCGTAACCCTTGTCCATGCTGTATCGTTTTGTCACATAATCGATGACCTCTCCCCTGCGCTCCATGCAAAAGTCGATGTCAAAGTCCGGCATGCTCACCCGCTCCGGGTTCATGAACCGTTCGAAGAGGAGGCCGTAAGGGATCGGGTCGATGTCCGTAATACCCAGGGCATAGGCCACAAGCGACCCGGCCCCGGATCCCCTTCCCGGTCCGACCGGGATCCCCTGGGCCTTGGCCCATTGGACAAAGTCCCAGACAATCAGGAAGTACCCCGGGAACCCCATCGCATGAATGATGGTGAGTTCCTCTGCAAGACGGGCCCGGTAGATATCCTCCCTGGAACGCGGCACCTTTCCCTTATTCATCCGGTCGAGGAGGCCCTGCTCGGCCTTGTCCCTGAGAAAGACCTCAAGACTCACGCCCTCCGGCACATCGTACGCGGGCAAATGGACCTTGTTGAATTCAAGCTCGAGATTGCAGCGTTCCGCAATCTCGACGGTATTGCGGATCGCTTCGGGAACATGGCTGAAGGCATGGGCCATTTCTTCGGGTGATTTTAAATAGAGCTGGTCCGTAGAGAAACGGAAACGATCCTCTTCCATCAGGGTCTTCCCGGTCTGGATACAAAGCAGAACCTCGTGGGCCGCGGCATCCTCTCTCCTCGGGTAGTGACAGTCATTGGTCGCCACGAGCGGGATGGAGAGTTCTCTCCCAAGCCGGATCATTTCGTCATTCACGATCTTCTGCTCCTCAAGCCCGTTATCCTGAATCTCCAGGTAGAAGTTTCCCCGTCCGAGGATATCGGCATATTCTTCGGCAGCCCGTGCGGCCTTGTCCCGTTGCCCATGCAGCAGATGCGAAGGGATCTCCCCGTGCATGCAGGCCGAAAGGCCGATCAAGCCTTCGGCATGCTCCCTCAGCACCTCTTTGTCGATACGGGGCTTGCGGTAAAAACCGTTCAGATATCCCTCGCTGACCAGCCACATCAGGTTCTGGTATCCGGCCTTGTTCCTTGCAAGGAGAATCAGATGGTAGGCGCTCTCTTCATCCCCAACAGGCTTTTCCAGCCGGGAACCCGGGGCCACATAGACCTCGCAGCCGATGATCGGCTTTATCCCGCTCTTCATGGCCTTCTTGTAAAAATGGATGGCGCCGATCATGTTCCCATGGTCGGTAATGGCCAGGGCGGGCATCTTGTACTCCACGGCCTTCTGAAAAAGCTCGCTCAACCGGATGGCGCCGTCCAGCAGGCTGTACTGGGTGTGAATGTGGAGGTGAACAAATTCAGCGTGTTTCTTCATACACGGTCCTTATATGAGTAAGAAGGGGTCGAGGATTCCAGGGGTCCAGGGGTCAAGTGAAATACTGAAATCCAAGCAAAATCTCCAGAGAAAAATACTGCAATCCTTGAACTCTAGTGTCGTGTCCCATTCTCCCCCTCACCTCAAGCTCTCCCCAAGGGGAGAGGAGGTTTAAACATCCCTTCTCCCCATAGGGGAGAAGGTTAGGATGATGGGGTGACACCAAAAGACACTGCAAGGTTGACACGACACGATGACCCTCGGTCCCTTATGTTTTTAGCACTTCACTTGGCCCCTGGAATCCTTGGCCCCTTGAACCCTTATATTTTCATTCACTCTTTTGGAGATGAACTTTCTTTAAAGGAAGTTCACTCCGTCAGAGATTTTTTCTTTACCGGAGTTTACAACGGGACGGCTCTCAAAGTCAATCGGGATCAGCGTTTCTTGTGGGCCCTCGGGTGCGCCTTATCGTAAACTTCCATGAGTTTATCCATACTTACATGTGTATACTTCTGCGTTGTGGAGAGGCTGACATGGCCCAGGAGTTCCTGGATACTCCGGAGATCCGCTCCTCCGTCCAGAAGGTGGGTGGCAAAGGAGTGGCGCAGTCCATGGGGCGAAATGCCGGACGGCACGGCAGACTGCCTTACGTATTTTTCAACAATCCTGCGGATCCCGCGAATACCGATACGCGTGCCGTACCGGTTCAGGAATAACGGCGTCTTCTTCCCATGAAATATTTCTTCATGAGGAGCCTTCTTGCTCTTCAGGTATCGTTCAATCGCCTGGACGGCATGTGATCCGAGGGTGACAATCCGCTCCTTGCGGCCCTTGCCCATGACCTTCATCAGGCCCATGGACAGGTCCAGATCTTCTTCATTCAACCCGGCCAGTTCGCTGATCCGGACTCCGGAAGAATAGAAGGCCTCAAGGATGGCCTTGTCCCTGAGACCCGATCCGGTCTTCTCATCGGGCATCTCCATCAATCGGAAGGCGTCATCCACGGAGAGAAACCGGGGATGCCTCTTTTCCGCCTTGGGTGTGGCCACGGCCTTGGCCGGGTTGAGTTCCACGACCCTCTCCCGGTGCAGGAACCTGAAGAAGCTCCGGAGGCTTGCCACCTTCCTCCCCATGGAAGACTTATGATATTTTTTATGATGGAGAAATGAGAGAAAATGCCTGATGACCCGATGATCGATCCGGCCCAGATCCTCCAGACAGGGTGGGTATGCCCCGAGGAAGACCTTGAACTGAATCAGATCACTTAAGTAGTTCTTGACCGTATGCTCCGAGGCATTTTTTTCATGCCTCAGGTAGGATTCAAATTCAGAGACGAGCGCGTCAAAGGCCGCAGCGCCGGCCGGCTTGTCCGGTGTCTGTTTCATGTCGTCACCTATTGATGGTCTCGTAAAGAGTCATCACAGGAGACGGCACAGTAAAAAGTTCCGGATGCAAGGCACGCGAATCCTGAGGAATGAAGCGTAACGCCGCAGACGGATTTTTTACGAAGCCGTCACCTGTTTCAGATACTCCTCCCAGTGCCCAAGGGCCCGCTCTCGCATCTTCTCCCTCCGCTCACGCTTGGATCGGACCTTTTCCGGAAGAGCGGGAAACAGGCTCCAGTTGACATTGGACGGCTGGAATTCCTTGTAGGACTGGTTGGTCACATGCTCCGCAAGGGCGCCATGGGCCGTAGCCGGCGGAGGCGGCACCAGGGGTTTTCCCTGAATCATGCGGACGGCATGGATTCCGGCCAGCCAGCCCATGGCCGTGGATTCCACATATCCTTCCACTCCGGTGATCTGCCCGGCCAGGAAGAGATCTTCCCGCTGCCGGAACTGGAGGGTCTTTTCCAGTACCCGCGGCCCGTCCACAAAGGTGTTCCTGTGCACACTACCATATCGCAGAAACTCGACTTTTCCCAGCCCTGGAATCAGCCGGAAGACCTTGTCCTGCGACGGATAGGTAAGCTTGGTCTGGAATCCGACCATATTGTATGCCGCCCCTTCCCGGTTTTCCTTTCTGAGCTGAACCACGGCATAGGGCTGCCGGTCTGTCCGCGGATCAATCAGGCCCACCGGCTTCATGGGGCCGAACAGGAGGGTCTCCCTGCCTCGCTCCGCCATAACCTCGATGGGCATGCACCCTTCAAAATACCGGGGCTCCTCGAAGGGTTCCGGCGGGACCTTCTCACCGGCCATCAGGGCCTCATAGAAACAGTCATACTCTTTCCTGTCCATGGGGCAGTTGAGGTAGTCGGCACCCCCCTTGTCGTAACGGGAAGCCGCAAAGACCAAAGAGCGGTCTATGGATTCCGCTTCCAGAATGGGGGCGATGGCATCATAGAAGTGGAGATGAGAGGACCCGGTGAGCCTGGTGATGGACTCGGCCATACGGTCAGAGGTCAAAGGGCCTGTAGCCAGGATCACGACCCCCTTCTCCGGGATATCGGCGAGTTCTGCACGGATCACCTGGATCAGGGGATGGTCGGTAATGGCCCGGGTCACCTCATCGGCAAACCGGTTCCGGTCCACGGCAAGGGCTGAACCGGCCGGAACCCGATGGGCATCAGCCGCCCGCATGATCAATGAGCCCGCACGCCTCATCTCTTCTTTGAGAAGGCCGACGGCATTGGCGGGGTCATCGGAACGGAACGAGTTGCTGCAGACCAGCTCAGCCAGCCGGTCGGTCTTATGGGCGGGGGTGTACCGGGTAGGGCGCATCTCAAAGAGCCGGACGCGGGCCCCCCGTTCCGCGGCCTGGAAAGCCGCTTCGCTTCCGGCCAGGCCCCCTCCGATAACCATCAGTTCCTGGTTTGTATTATTCATGTGTTATTGTAAGCATATATTGGCACAAGCGCCAATATATGCTTCCAAATCGTTTGTGCCATAATATGGGTTCAATCTTTTTTGTGCTTGAACGGTTGAGGTCAGCGGCGCAGGCGTCACTGCGTCCGCTGGAGCGATTTGTTAGCCCTGTATTACAACAAACATCGTTTATTTGTTCCTATTCAATCTCCTTGCCGAAAGCTTTTTCCAAATGCTGTCCGCAAGTTTTATTTCTTTATCTGTGAAGCCGTATCCTTTTTCCAGAATTTGCTCATTGGTGATTTTCAAAATTTCATCAATGCTTTTATTTGCCCGCATCATTTGGTCAATCTGATGAAGCAGGGACTCATTTTCTTCTTTGTATGGGAGAAGGATTTTTTCTGTTTCGCTGGGCATCAATTCTAAAACACCACCGCCATACGAACGCCCTGAAATTTCCGAAAATGCCAATGAAAGTGAATTGTAGAAACTAGCTACAAAAGCATTGATGTTTACGCCTTGCCTCATAAAAACCCGGTGCATGGTGTCGGTGGTGTATACACCTGCTTCATTCACTATCAGTTTTGGGAAAAAGTTGTTACGTCTGATAAACAAGGCTTCTGATAATTTTATGGAAGGAACTACAAACCAGTCGTCACGAATACCTGTTTTGTAACCTTTATTAATACCCATTGATTCACCCATTGAAATATAGGAGTTCGCTCCTTTGTGTCCATTCAATTTCTGTTTGGATGGGAATACCAATAAATGGGCTTTTGCTTTTGTCAGGCGATTGTGTTTCCAGTCTTCTTCATTGAAAACAATGCTGTTCACCTGCACACTTCTGCCCACCATAGGTTTGGCAAACTCCTGTAAATTGTAGCCTTCAACAATTGGTAGCGAAACGGTAAAATAATCATTCGCTCCGGTAGTAATCCCTACTTCTACATTGGCATAATCACCAATTTTTGGAATTGATTTCCTTTGTGCAACCGTTTCAAGAAAATCGATTTCTTCCTGTTCAAGGAAATAGAATGTCCATTTATTGCTCTTGAAGTCAATCTGCTTTTGGGGGCTTTTTAATTTGTTTACATCCAGTGTTTCCAACTCGGATGCGTCTGTCAGTTCCAAATGTTCAATAAGGTGGCTATCTGAGCCGTTTTTTTCGCAAAGCAGTAAAACTACTTCCTGCTGAATATCAAGGAATACAAGCTTTTGGAAGGAAACAATATTGATATTGTTGTAGAAGCAAGCCAAAAACTCCCTTAGCTGTTGGGCGTAGGAAACCTGAAGGATTTCCGCAGGAACTACAAAACCTATTTTGCCTTTTTCCTTTAGTAAGATGCTTGAACCAACGATAAATGAAACCCAGGCATTGGTAAGTTTGGTGTATTTAAGTCTGGCACGATTAAATATTTTAGCAGCTTCTCTCTGTTGTTCTTTATCAAAGTATTGGTATCTGATGTAAGGCGGATTTCCGACAACAAAATCAAACCGTTCCGTAGTTTCGTTGCAGTACAAATGAAAATCGCTATTGATAATAGACTTGCTTTCTAAATCAATATTATCAGCCTTTTCTGCTTCTGCTTCATCAAATTCGATGGCAGTGACTTTGTTGAACTTATGGTTCTGTTCCTTTAATTGTTCAAGGAACACACCGTCTCCGCAACTTGGTTCCAGAATATCATAAGACGAACTTCCATTGAGGCCCCATTTCAAAATGAAGGCTGCAATAGGTTTAGGGGTGTAAAATCCACCTCTAAGTTTTTCTGCTGATGCGTGTTTAATTAGCTTCATACATTTCTTTTATTAGAGGGATTAATGAATCGTCATTTCCTAAATCAAAAAGCGTTTTCAAAAGCTCATTGATGTCATTTTTCAAAAACTCAAATTCTCTATTGAGTCTTGTCAGGGTTCGTTTGTCATTGTGGTTTTGGTCGATTTCACCTTGTTTCAGGATCAGTTCTTTCTGGACTTTCGCAATTTTGTCGTGAATAACCTTATCGTCCTTATTTGTAAAATCTATTTTTCTAATGGGCAAACGTTTCAGAACTTTTGTTCCTCTTGCGATATAACCACCCCTGAAAACTTCACCCAATAAAGCCGAATACCATTCCAGATATCTTGAGTTGAGCAACGCCTGAATGTAGTATATGGAATAAGGTGAATCAGGAGGTAAAGCAACCACACAATAACCTGCTGTTCCTCCTGATGAAATTAATGTTCCGTGAAAATCAATGGCATATTTGTCTCCAACAGATAAAACTCCGACTATGATTTTTTCTGGCAAACCGCATTTATCCAAGCTTTGATGTCGTCCGTACCTGTGCCATTCATCTTTGGTTTGCGGTTCAGGTTTTATATCTCTTTTCGGATTGTCAAGAGCGGGTTTGTTATGCAGGAGATATTTGTATGCTTCAGGAAAATTCTTTTTTATTTCTATCAGGCTAATTAGGTCAACACCCTTTTTAGTTGCTTTATATGGATAAATAACCCTTGCATTGGGCTTGAAAGGACGATACGTATTTAGGTTATCGTCTCCCATTGAAGTCTGAAAGTAAGGTTTGGTAATTGCTTTCTCAATCTTCCATGTTTCACCTTTCTTTTCGAAATAATAATAAGTCTTATCCTTCTTTGTGGCTTGGAAAATATAAATAGCGTTGGCACTCGTTTGTATGCCATTGAAAATACCTTCCCGTCCAACAATATCTTCGAGCGAAACACTTTGGGTATTGATTTTATCAAACGCCTTTTTAAGTTCCGGGGAAACAAGTACCCAAACTTCTTTATTCAGGCTATCTGTTTTTATCGTTTGATATTCAATATCATCTTTCTCGCTGACTTTCCATTCGGTAAGGTTTCGTATTTCAGTATAACTGAATGAAGGTGAAGTTTTCTTTCTTAGAATCAGCAAACAGGTGTAAGTGGTTTTACTATTGAATACCTGATTAGATCCAAAAGAAACAATGTTGAGAATGTATCGTTTATCCTGTAAAAGTTCCCTGAGTTTTACACCCGCACCAACTTTGGCAAATTTGCTTGGAACAATATAGCCAAACCAACCGCCATCTTTTAGTAATTCAAGCCCTCGTTCAATAAAGACAAAGTATTTATCAAACTGCTTGTAAGCGGTAGTGTATTTTTTCTTGTAAATCGGTAATTCCAGAGGAGTGAACTGCTTCATGTCCTCCGATTTCATGTAAGGCGGATTTCCCACAATCACGTCATACTGCTCTTTATCAAAATCAAAGGGGTTTATTTTAATCGCAGCTTTTCTGTCTTTAACATCTTGCGGCGTTATTAAGGTATTGCCAAAATGAATGTTGCTACTCAGGTCGGGTAAGATTGGATTTTTAGCACTTACAGAATTATTGTCTTCTCCTTCGAGGAGTTTGAGCAATAGACCAAACTTTGCTGCTTCAACCGCATTGTAATCTTTATCTGTTCCAAAGATGCAATTCAGCAGAAGTTTCCTTTTTAGGTTGAATGGAAGTTTGTATGTATTAATATTGGTCTGAATGAGCTTGGTTGTGTCATTTACTAAATAGAAATCGACCAAAGTATCACTCAATAACTGAAATAATTCCAAAAGGAATGCACCGGAACCACATGCAATATCGAGTCAATCCCATTCTTAGTTGAAATTCCGTAGCGGCTCCCATCTTCATTAGGCA